>NZ_CP040915.1:3462984-3817312 GCF_006352065.1 Georgenia yuyongxinii
GCTGGCGACGGCGCGCTCGCGGGCCGCGTCCGTCTCGTCCGAGCCGGAGTGCTCCTGGCCGGCGTACTGCCAGCTGCTCGTGTCGTAGGTGCGGGTGTCGGGGTCGAAGCCGGAGAAGAGCCCGTCGAGGTCCTCGGCGTCGGTGTAGTCCGCGCTGAGGATCGTGGCGGCGTTGGTGTACGCGAGCACGTACTCGCGGAAGTCGAGCTCGTTGCTCAGGACGTAGTTGATGATCGCGCCGAGGAAGACGATGTCGGTGCCGGCGCGCAGCGGCACGAAGGTGTCCGCGAGCGCGCTGGTCCGGGTGAAGCGGGGGTCGACGTGGATGACCCGCGCGCCGCGGGCCTTGGCCTCCATGACCCACTGGAACCCCACCGGGTGGGCCTCGGCCATGTTCGAGCCCTGGATGACGATGCAGTCAGCGTTGGCGAGGTCCTGCTGGAAACCGGTGGCGCCGCCGCGACCGAAGCTGGTCCCCAGACCGGGGACCGTTGCGGAGTGTCATATGCGCGCCTGGTTCTCGATCTGCAGGGCGCCGAGGGCGGTGAAGAGCTTCTTGATGAGGTAGTTCTCTTCGTTGTCCAGGGTCGCCCCGCCCAGGCTGGCGATGCCGAGGGTGCGCCGGACCTTCCGGTCCCGCTCGTCCAGGTCCTGCCAGGTGGCCTCGCGTGCCTTGAGGACCCGCTCGGCGATCATCTCCATGGCGACGTCGAGGTCGAGGTCCTCCCAGTCGGTGCCATAGGGACGGCGGTAGCGCACCTTGGACAGCCGGGCGGCGCCGGTGACCAGGCTCTTGCTGGCCGAGCCCTTCGGGCACAGCCGCCCCCGGGAGATGGGGCTGTCCGGGTCGCCCTCGATCTGCACGACCTGCTCGTCCTTGACGTAGACCCGCTGACCGCAGCCGACGGCGCAGTACGGGCACACGCTGCGGGCCACCCGGTCCGCGGTGACGGTGCGCGCGGTGAGCTCCTCGGTGGCCCGGGACCGGGCGGCGGGGCCGCGACCGAGCACGTCCGGGCCGAGTGCCTGGCGCACCACGGGCCAGCTGAGGAACACCTTGGAAACGTCCATGTCGATCCCCTCCCCGTGCCGCCGAACCTAGCGCGCCCGCCGCCGGTCCACTACCGGACGTCGATCGCGTGCTCGCGGGCGGGCACCAGCTCGCCGATGACCGGGAAGCCGGGGATCTCCCCGGCCACGAGCAGGCCGCCGGAGGTCTGCGCGTCGGCGAGCAGGAGCAGCTCGTCCTCGCTCACCGCCGAGCGCAGGTGCGGGCGCACCCAGTCGAGGTTGCGCCGGCTGCCGCCGGGGACGAACCTGTCGGCGAGGGCCTGGCGGGCGCCGTCGAGGTAGGGCACGGCGGCGGCCTCGACGACGGCGGTCAGCCCGCTGGCCCGGACGAGCTTGTACAGGTGGCCCAGCAGCCCGAAGCCGGTGACGTCGGTGGCGCAGCGCGCGCCGGTGGCCAGCGCCGCGACCGAGGCGTCCCGGTTGAGGGTGGTCATGGTGGCGACCGCCTCCTCGAAGCGCACCCCCGTGGCTTTGTGCCGGTTGTTGAGCACGCCGAGGCCGAGCGGCTTGGTCAGCGTCAGCGGCAGCCCCGCCTCGCCGGCGTCGTTGCGCAGCAGCCGGTCGGCGTCGGCCAGGCCGGTGACGGCCTGCCCGTACTTGGGCTCGGGGTCGTCCACGCTGTGCCCGCCGCCGAGGAAGGTCCCGGCCGCGGCGCACACGTCGGCGCCGCCGCGCAGCACCTCGGCGGCGACGTCGAACGGGATCTTCTGCCGCGGCCAGGACAGCAGGTTGACGGCGACCAGCGGGGTGCCACCCATGGCGTAGACGTCGGAGAGGGCGTTGGTGGCGGCGATGCGGCCCCAGTCGTAGGGGTCGTCGACCACCGGGGTGAAGAAGTCTGCGGTGACGATGACGGCCCGGCCGCCGTCGATGCGCACCGCCGCGGCGTCGTCGCCGTTCTCGAGGCCGACCAGCAGGTCCTCCCCGGTCGGGAGGGACAGCCCGCCGAGCACCCGTTCGAGCTCGCCGGGCGGCACCTTGCAGGCGCACCCGCCGCCGGCGGCGTACTGGGTCAGGCGCAGTGGGGACGTCGTCGTCGTCACCCGCGTCAGCCTAGGGAGGATCCGCGGGGCCGTCGAGGGGGAGCAACGTCGGCGGTCCGCGCCCGCCGTCGAGGGGAGGTACGACGGGCGGCCGGCGCACCCGCCCGTCGCGAGGGCCCGCCATACACGGGCCCCGGCCCGACGCCGCCGCTAGGGTGACCGGCGGAGGCGTACCTCGTCTGGTGATGGGCGCGGTCCTCAAAACCGTTGTGGTCGAGCATCTCGGCCAGGCGGGTTCGATTCCCGTCCGCCTCCGCCAGAAGGAGGCGTGCGTGCCCGAGGTGCCGGAGGGGCCCGACCCGCGCCGTGCGACGCCGCGCGCCGACCGGGTCCTGGCCGACCCGCGGCTTCGTGCCGCCCGCGACCGGCTCGGCGACGGCCTGGTCAAGACCGCGGTGGACCGGTCGCTGGCCCGCTGCCGGGCCGGGGAGCTGCCGGCCGAGGCGGTGACCGAGGCCGCCGTCGCCGCCCTGCCCGCGGCGGCCACGTCGTTGCGCCGGGTGGTCAACGCGACCGGCGTCGTCGTCCACACCAACCTCGGCCGGGCACCGCTCTCCGCCGCCGCCGTGACCGCGGTGGCGGTGGCAGCCGGCGCCACCGACGTCGAGCTCGACCTGGCCACCGGCCGCCGCGGGCCGCGCGGGGCCGGGGCGCTGGCGGCGCTGCGGGCCGCGGTGCCGGACGCCGGGGACGTCCACGTGGTCAACAACGGTGCGGCGGCCCTGGCGCTGGCCACGCTGGTCCTGGCCGCCGGACGCACCGTGGTGCTCGCGCGCGGGGAGATGGTGGAGATCGGGGACGGCTTCCGCATCCCCGAGCTGCTGGAGTCCGTCGGGGCCACGCTGCGCGAGGTGGGCACCACGAACCGGGTGCGCCTCGCCGACTACGCCGACGCCCTCGACGACACCGTGGCGTTCGTGCTGAAGGTCCACCCGTCGAACTTCGTGGTCGAGGGCTTCACCGCCGCGGTTCCGGTGGCCGAGCTGGCCACGCTCCGGGTGCCCGTGGTCGCGGACATCGGCTCGGGCCTGCTCGCACCGCACCCCCGCCTACCGGGCGAGCCGGATGCAGCGACCACCCTGCGGGCCGGGGCGGACCTGGTCACCGCCTCGGGCGACAAGCTCCTCGGCGGCCCGCAGTGCGGGCTGCTGCTGGGCCGCGCCGACCTCGTCCAGAGCCTGCGCCGCCACCCGTTCGCGCGGGCGTTGCGGGTGGACAAGCTCACGCTGGCCGCGCTGGAGGCCACCCTTACCGGGCCGCCACCACCCGTGGCGGCCGCCCTGGCGGCGGACCCGGCCGCGCTGCTGGCGCGGGCCGAGGCGATCGCGGCTCGGCTGCGGCCGGACGTGCCGGCGCAGGCCGTGCCGTCCAGGGCGGCGGTCGGTGGCGGCGGGGCGCCCGGGGTGCGGCTCGAGAGTGCCGCCGTGGCGCTGCGGGCGGACCTGGCCGCCCCGTTGCGGGCCGGGCCGGTGCCGGTGGTCGGGCACGTCGAGCGCGGGCGCCTGCTCCTGGACCTGCTGATGGTGCCGCCCGCGGACGACGGCGAGCTCGAGGCCGCGGTCCGGCAGGCCGCGCTGCGGCGGCCCTGATGCACGTCGTCGCGACGGCGGGGCACGTCGACCACGGCAAGTCCACCCTCGTGCGGGCGCTGACCGGGACGGACCCGGACCGGCTCGCGGAGGAGCGGCGCCGCGGCCTGACCATCGAGCTCGGGTTCGCCTGGACGTCCCTGCCGGGCGTGGGCGACGTGGCGTTCGTCGACGTGCCTGGTCACGAGCGTTTCGTGCCCACCATGCTCGCCGGCATCGGCCCGGTGCCCGCGGTCCTGCTCGCCGTCGCCGCCGACGACCCGTGGATGCCGCAGGCCGCCGAGCACCTCGCCGCGCTGGACGCGCTCGGCGTCACGCACGGTCTCGTCGCCGTCACCCGCGCCGACCTTGCCGATCCCGCCGCCGCCGTCGCCCGAGCGCGTACCCAGCTCGGGCCGACCACCCTGCGCGACGCCGCCGTCGTCCCGGTCAGCGCCGCCACCGGGCAGGGGATGGACGAGCTGCGCGCCGCCCTGGTGGCCATGCTGCGCGCGCTGCCCGCCCCCGACACCACCGGTGACGTGCGGCTGTGGGTGGACCGCCGCTTCAGCATGCGGGGCGCCGGCGTGGTGGTGACCGGCACGCTCAGCGCCGGGCGGGTCGCGGCGGGTGACCGGCTCGAGCACGAGGGCCGCCTGCTCCGGGTGCGCGCCGTGCAGTCCCTCGGCCGGGAGGTGCCCACCGCCACCGCCGTCGCCCGGGTGGCACTGAACCTCACCGGGGACGGCGTGGCGGACGTCGGGCGCGGCAGCGTGCTGCTCACCCCCGGCCGGTGGCACCTCACCGACGTCACCGACGTGCACCTGAGCGGCGCCGAGCCCCCGCCGACCCGGCCGTTGCTCCATGTGGGGGCGACGGCGGTGGCCGCCCATCACCGCCCGCTCGGCGACGGCGTCGCCCGGCTGCGGCTGGACCGTGCAGTGCCGCTGCGCGTGGGTGACCGGGCGCTGCTGCGCGACCCCGGCTCGCGGGCGCTGTGGGGCGTCACGGTGCTCGACCCCGCACCCCCACCCCTGACCCGCCGGGGCGACGGCGCCCGGCGGGCCCGCGCCCTGGCCGGCGCGACCGGCCGCCCGGACCTCGCCGAGGAGCTGCGCCGTCGCCCCCTGACCGACCTCGAGCTGCTCGCCCGCCTGGGCGTGCCCGTCGCGGGCGCGGCCGAGCTCGCCGTGGTGGCCGGGCGGTGGGCGCTGCCCCGCGACCGGGCGGCGGCGGCCGCGCGGGAAGCCGAGCGGGCCGTGCGTGCCCACGACGCCGCCGAGCCGCTCAGCCCAGGCGTGCCACCCGCCGTCCTGGCCGCGCACCTCGACGTGCCCGAGCCGCTGCTGCGGGCGCTGCTGCGCCCGCCGCTCGTCGTGGTGGGCGGACGCGTGACCACCGGGGAGGACACCGCCCTGCCCCCGGCCGTCGACCGGGCGCTTACCGATCTCGAGGCCGACCTGGTCGCCTCCCCGTTTGCCGCCCCGACCGTCGACCGGCTCCGCGAGCTCGGCCTCGACGAGCGGGCCCTGGCGGCAGCCGCACGGGCCGGCCGGGTGCTGCGCCCCGCCCCGGGCATCGTGCTGGCGGCCGGTGCCGCGGAGGCCGCCGCCCGCCGGCTCGCCGCCCTGGACCAGCCCTTCACCACCAGCGAGGCGCGGGTCTGCCTGGGCACGTCCCGTCGGGTGGCCCTGCCGCTCCTGGAGCACCTGGACCGCCGGGGCCTGACCCGCCGGCTGCCGGACGACCGCCGCACCGTGACCACAGCCGGAACCACATCCGGCCCCCGGTAGTCTCACGATGTGAAGCCCGATGTCCTGACCCTCGCCGTGGACTGCGGCGGCGGTGGCATCAAGGCCTCGGTGCTCGACACCGCCGGCACCGTGCACGCGCCACCGGTGCGCGCCACCACGCCCTACCCGCTGCCTCCGCATCGCCTCGTCCGCACCATCGCCTCGCTGGCCGAGCAGCTGCCCGCCGCCTCGCGTGCCACCGTGGGGATGCCGGGCATGCTGCGCCACGGGGTCGTCGTGGCCACCCCGCACTACGTCACCAAGTCCGGGCCGCGGACCCGGGTGCTGCCCGAGCTCGTGCTGCACTGGTCCGGCTTCGACATGCGCAGCGCCGTCGAGGACGCCCTCGGGATGCCCGCGCTGGTCCTCAACGACGCCGAGGTGCACGGGGCTGGGGTGATCGCGGGCGCGGGTCTGGAGATCATCGTGACCCTGGGGACCGGGCTGGGCAACGCCGTGTTCGACGGCGGCCGGCTCGCCCCGCACGTCGAGCTCAGCCAGGGGCCGGTGCGGTGGGGCCTGACCTACGACGACTACATCGGCGAGCACGAGCGGCTGCGCCTCGGTGACGCGCACTGGTCGCGCCGGGTCCGCAAGGTGGTCGACGCGCTGCGCCCGATGTACCTGTGGGACCGGCTCTACGTCGGCGGCGGCAACTCCCGCCGGATCGTCCCGGCGGTGCTCGAGCGGCTGGGTGACGACGTCGTCATCGTGCCCAACAGCGCCGGGATCGTCGGCGGGGTGCGCGCCTGGGAGCTGGAGATCCCGGGAACGGCGCGCCGGGACTGAGGCGCCGCCGCGGCCGTGGGCATCCTCCACCGGCCCTCGCGTACAGCCCCACCGGGCCCGCTCAGGCGGCCCGCGCCGGCGCCCGGACGTGCTCGACCAGCTCCAGCACCACCCGGGTGAAGGCGACCGGCTGCACGAGGGACACCAGGTGCGTCGCCCGCGGGATGATCACCAGGCGACCGTTCCCGCACCGGCGCACGAACCGGCGCTCCTGCGTGCGGAAGTGGTCCCACCGGCCGTTGACCAGCCACACCGGCATGCCATCGAGGGCCTCCAGGTCGGCCAGCATGTCGACGCCGGCCATCCCCGCGAGGACGGCATCCATGACGCCGAGCGCCATGCCGCCACCGGCCACGTCGTCCTGCGCGGCGACGGGCAGGAAGCGGCGGGCGAGGGCGTCGCTGAGGCGGGCCCCGCCGTCGGGCATGCGGCCGACGGCCCGGGCGACGTGCCGGTACGCCCACAGCCCGGGTCCCCGGGGCTGGGTGCTGCACGAGGCCGCGAGGACGGCGTCCGGCCGGTGCGTGGTGTGCGCGGCCCAGTGCACGGCGAGGTAGCCGCCCATCGACATCCCGACGACGACGAGCGGCCCCTGGACGCCAGCGGCCGCGGCGTCGATCGTGTCAAGAGCACCGGCCAGCGTGTACGGCGTCCTCGTGCGGGTGCCGTGACCGGGCATGTCCGGCGCCAGGACGGGCACGCCGACGGAGGTCAGCGCCTCGACCTGACGGCGCCACATCGTGGCGGACGTGCGCACGCCGTGGACGAGCAGCACGGTCGGGGTGGCCACGGCCCCACCCTCACACACGCCGAAGGGCCCGGTCCGGGTTTCCCCGGACCGGGCCCTTCGACGTCGCTGATCAGGCGTGCGGGTCGGGCTCGCCCTCGGCCTGGCCGGCCTCGGCGTCCGTGGCCTGCTCGGTCGCTGCCTCGGCCGAGCTCTCGGCTGCCTCCGCCTCGGCGGCGGGGGCCTCGGCGGCCGGGGTCTCCTCGGCAGCCTCGGCGGCCGGGGTCTTCTCGACCGGCGTGGCCTTCGCGGCCCGCTCGGTGGCCTTCTCGGCCTCACGGACGGTGGCCTGCTTGGGGCTCACCGGCTCGAGCACCAGCTCGATGACCGCCATGGGGGCGTTGTCGCCCTTGCGGGGGCCGATCTTCGTGATGCGGGTGTACCCGCCGTTACGCTCGGCGAACTGCTGCGCGGTCTGCTCGAACAGCTCCGCGACGATGTCCTTGCGGCTCAGCGTCGTCAGCACCTTGCGGCGCGAGGCGAGGTCACCCCGCTTGGCGAGCGTGATGAGCTTCTCGGCCACCGGGCGCAGGCGCTTCGCGCGGTGCTCGGTGGTCGTGATCTTCTTGTGCTCGAACAGCGCGGTGGCCAGGTTGGCCAGCATGTGCCGCTCGTGCGCAGCGCTGCCACCCAGACGGGGACCCTTGGGAGGGGTAGGCATGGTGTCTCCTAGTTGATATGGAAAGTCAGCTGGGCTGCTCGTCGCTGAACTGGATGTCGCCGTACGCGTCGTCGTCCTCGTCGCCGGCGTGCGCCGAGAGGTCGAAGTCCGCGGGGCTGTCCTTCAGGCCCAGCCCCAGCCCGGCCAGCTTCTCCTTGATCTCGCCGATCGACTTGGCGCCGAAGTTGCGGATGTCCAGGAGGTCGGCCTCGCTGCGGGCCACGAGCTCGCCCACGGTGTGGATGCCCTCGCGCTTGAGGCAGTTGTACGAGCGCGAGAGGAGCCCGAGGTCCTCGATCGGCAGTGCCAGGTCCTGAGCCAGGGCCGCGTCGGTCGGCGAGGGGCCGATCTCGATGCCCTCGGCCTCGACGTTGAGCTCGCGGGCAAGGCCGAAGAGCTCGACGAGGGTCTTGCCGGCGGAGGCGAGCGCGTCGCGCGGGTCGATCGCGTTCTTGGTCTCCACGTCGACGATCAGCTTGTCGAAGTCCGTGCGCTGCTCCACACGGGTGGCCTCGACCTTGTACGTGACCTTCAGGACCGGCGAGTAGATCGAGTCGACCGGGATGCGGCCGATTTCGGCGTCCGCGCTCTTGTTCTGCACCGCGGAGACATAACCGCGGCCACGCTCGACGGTGAGCTCGATCTCGAGCTTGCCCTTGGAGTTGATCGTGGCGATGTGCAGGTCGGGGTTGTGCACCTCCACACCGGCGGGCGGGGTGATGTCACCGGCGGTGACGACACCCGGGCCCTGCTTGCGCAGGTACATCACGACGGGCTCGTCGTTCTCCGAGGAGACGACGACGTTCTTGATGTTCAGGATGATCTCGGTGACGTCTTCCTTGACACCGGGAACGGTCGAGAACTCGTGGAGCACGCCGTCGATGCGGATCGACGTGACCGCCGCGCCAGGGATCGAGGACAGCAGGGTCCGGCGCAACGAGTTGCCGAGGGTGTAGCCGAAGCCGGGCTCGAGGGGCTCGACCACGAACCGCGAACGGTAGTCGGAGACGACCTCTTCGGTGAGCGAGGGGCGCTGTGCGATGAGCACTGGTGGGTTCCTTTCAGCCGACGTCCGCTATATGACGCCGAGGCGAGGACCCTGCCGGGCATCTGTCCGTCCGGCAGGGGTGGTGCTGAGGGCACGGAGCGGGGTGTGCGCCGTAGCGCACACCCCGGCCCGAGAGTCGATCAGACGCGGCGGCGCTTGGGCGGGCGGCAGCCGTTGTGCGCCTGGGGCGTCACGTCCTGGATCGAGCCCACCTCGAGGCCGGTGGCCTGGAGGGAGCGGATCGCGGTCTCACGGCCGGAGCCGGGACCCTTGACGAAGACATCGACCTTCTTCATGCCGTGCTCCTGGGCGCGGCGAGCGGCGGCCTCGGCCGCGAGCTGCGCGGCGAAGGGCGTCGACTTGCGCGAGCCCTTGAAGCCGACCTGGCCGGAGGACGCCCAGGCGAGGACGGCGCCGGTCGGGTCCGTGATGGACACGATCGTGTTGTTGAAGGTGCTCTTGATGTAGGCGTGGCCGTGGGAGACGTTCTTCCGCTCCTTGCGGCGCGGCTTGCGCGCCGCGGTCGCCGTACGAGTCTTGGGAGGCATAGGGGTTTTTTTCTCCTGGTGAGGTCATCGGACCGGGCCGGCGCGGCGGGCGCCGGGCTCGGACTGCTGGGTCAGCGGGCCTTCTTCTTGCCGGCCACGGTGCGCTTGGGTCCCTTGCGGGTGCGCGCGTTGGTCTTGGTGCGCTGCCCGTGCACGGGCAGGCCACGACGGTGGCGCAGGCCCTGGTAGCAGCCGATCTCCACCTTGCGGCGGATGTCCGCGGCGACCTCGCGGCGGAGGTCACCCTCGACCTTGAAGTTGCCCTCGATGTAGTCACGCAGCGCGACGAGGTCCGCGTCTGTCATGTCCTTGACGCGCAGGTCAGGGCTGATGCCCGTCGCCTGGAGCGTCTCGGCGGCGCGGGTGCGCCCGACGCCGTAGATGTAGGTGAGCGCAACCTCGAGCCGCTTCTCGCGGGGGAGGTCGACGCCAGAGAGACGTGCCAACTTTCACTCCTGTTGTGGGTCGGAGGTCTGGTGCACCACCCTCCCGCGAAGCCGCGGGCCCCGGCCTCCGAGCCGGGGGTCGCCCCCGCCTTCCGGCGGGCGTTGCGGTGGTGCGTTGGTGCCGGGGAGACCCCGGCTCAGGGCGTCAGCCCTGACGCTGCTTGTGGCGCAGGTTCTGGCAGATGACCATGACCCGGCCGTGGCGACGGATGACCTTGCAGTTGTCGCAGATCTTCTTGACGCTGGGCTTGACCTTCATGTTTCCTCCGCCGCCGCGCATGGTGGACCCACCCAGGTCCGTCACGACGGCGATTCGATCGTGGTGGTTACTTGTAGCGGTAGACGATGCGACCCCGGGTGAGGTCGTACGGGCTCAGCTCGACGACCACCCGGTCCTCGGGGAGGATCCGGATGTAGTGCTGGCGCATCTTGCCCGAGATGTGTGCAAGGACCTTGTGCCCGTTGCTCAGCTCCACGCGGAACATCGCATTGGGGAGTGCCTCGACCACACTGCCCTCGATCTCGATGACGCCGTCCTTCTTCGCCATGACCCCCGCTAACGTAGGTGTTTGAACTATCTGCGGTGCCGACTCCGTCCGCCGTGCGAGCGCACGGACGTAGAAGCCACGCCCAGCGGACCATCCTACGGCATCCCCTCCACCCAGGAAACCGTGCCGCCGGTGACGGCCGTCACCGGCAGGCCCGAGAAGCGGGGACGACGGCAGCCGGCGCACCGTCAGGCACGCGACGACGGCGCCCGGCTCACCCAGTAGGCAGGATACCGAGCGCCCGGGCCCGGCTGAGGGCGTCGGCGCGGGTGTGCACGTCCAGCTTGCGGTAGATGCTGCGCACCTGGGTCTTGACCGTGCTCTCGGACACGAACAGGCGCCGTGCCACATAGGTGACCGGCCGCCCGGTCGCCAGCTCGACCAGCACGCGCAGCTCGCTGCGGCTCAGGTTCACGGGCCGGCTGGGGAGCGGCTGTGCCACGGCACCGGCGGCGAGCTCGGGCCGGTCGAGGATCTCCCGAGCGCGCGGGGCGTGCGCGGCGAGCTGCTCGATGTCACCCCGGGGCACCAAGGCGAAGGCGCGGATGTTGCCCGAGCCGACCGCCAGCCCGGTCGCCAGGTCGAGAGCCTCGACGGCGGTCTGCCGGTGCCCGGCGCGGTGGGCCGCCACCGCGCGGATGACCGCCAGCTTCAGGGCGGTGCGGGGCCGCAGCGCCGCGAGCTGGTTGACGTCCCCCGTGAGCTCCATCGCGAGGTCGTGCTCGCCGGTGTACAGGGCCACCCGGGCGCGGGCCGCACGCATCCACGAGGTCTCCTCACCGTTCTCGTGGCCGTCGACCAGGGCCCGTGCGCGGTCCCCGCGTCCGGCGGCGAGGTAGAGGTCGACGAGCGCCGCGATCATGAGGTGCTCCGCGAGCGGGAAGTGCCCGGCCGGGCCGTGCCGGAACTGCTCGAGCTCGCCGACCACCTCGTGCGCGGCCCCGCTGTGCAGGGCGGTGCCCGCCCGGACGTAGAGGGCGATCGCCTCGAGGCCGGCGAGGTGTGGCGGCAGGGCGACGTCGTCGGCCGGCACGGTCGGGGTGAGGGCGTCCAGGGCGAGCAGGCTCGGCACGAGCGTGGCCGCCACGCGGCCGAGCGCGCCGTCCGCCGTGCCGCCGGCGAGGTAGCGGCGCGCCGCGGTGGGGTGTCCCAGGAGGGCCATGCTCACGGCGGCGCCGGCACGGGCCCTGCCGGCCGTGCCGTTGGCCCCGCCACCCGCCGGGCCGATGGCTCCGCCACCCGCCGGGTTGGCCCCGTCGCCGTCTGCCAGCCGGACCTCCGCGTCGGCGAAGGCGTGTGCGGCGCGCAGCGGGTCGCCGTCGAGCAGCGCCTGCGTGCCCAGCCGGACCAGGAGCTCGGCCTCCTCCGCCACATCGGTGCCAGGCGCCGGCAACCGGTCCGCGCCGTCGTCCTCCCACCCGGCGCCCGGTTGGAGCCCGCTGACCACGGCCATGAGGAAGCTTGTCGATACCTCGGCGGGCAGCAGGTGGTCGCGGGCCACGCGGCCTTTGGCGGAGCGTTCGAGCAGGTCGGCCGGCACGTGGGCGAGCGCGGCCCGCACGGCCGCGGGGTGGCCGACGAGATCGTTCCAGCCGTCCTCCACGACGTCGAGCACGGCGCCGGGGTCCTGGGTGCGCACCGCGTGCCCCAGCGCCCCGACGAAGTCTCCGGACCGCCTGGCGTGCTGCGTCATCGACCGGTTGAGGTCGCGGTAGCGCGTCGGCGAGTCCTCCCGCAGGATGCGCCGGAGCAGGTCACGCACGGTGGCGGGGTAGGTGAGGGAGTGGTCGCCGTCGGGCACGAGCCCGGCGGCCTGGGCGCGCGGCAGGGCCTCCGCGAGCACGTGGGGGCCGACCAGGTGGGCGGCCACCTCGTCGGTCACCGCCTCCGGGACGGCCAGCGCGGTGAGGTCCTCGCCGGTCCCGGCGAGCTCGTCGTCCTGGAGCACCAGCCGGAGGTAGTCGGCGAGACCACCGGTGTCGAGCACCAGGTCGCCGCCGGGCCCGCGAGACGCGGTGAGCAGGGCGGCGCGGAGCAGACCGGGCCACCCGCCGAGGTCCTCGCTCAGCCGGACCGCCTCGTCCGCGGTGACGGGTCGGCCGGTGGCCCGGGCGAGCTCCACCACCTGGACCGCGTCGAGCGCGAGGTCCTCCCGGGTCAGGACCACGGTGTCCATGGCCACCCGCGCCAGCGCCTCGACAGGCCGGCTGACGCGCATGAGCAGGGCGAGGTGGAGCTCCTCGTGGGCGTGGACGAGCGCCACGAGCTCTTCGTCCACCTGCGGGTCCCGCACCCGGTCGTAGCCGTCGACGGCGAGCACGAGCCGCCGTCGCCGCGCCTGGGCAACCTGGGCGACGCCTTCCCAGCCGTCGGCGGCGAGAGCCTCCCCCAGCCCTGCGCGCTCGACGGCGGCGTCCACCGCCCGCCAGAAGGTGGCACCGGTCGCGGGTTGGGGCGGGAGGGTCACCCACACCACGTCGTGGTCGGGCAGGTCCGGGCGTCGCAGCCACTCGGCGGCGGTGCTCGACTTGCCGAACCCGCGCGGCGCCCGCAGGACCACCACGGACGGCAGGGTGGAGAGCAGCTCGCGGGCCCGGGGCGTCGGGGTGAACGTGGCGGACACCCGCGGCAGCGGCGTCCCCGCCCGCGTGTACCTGCCCCCCCGCTGCGCCATCACGCTCATCCCTTCGCCCACTGCGGTCCCGGCGCCGTCGCCCCGCGGGCGGCCGCGGCGACCAGGGCCTCCTCACGGCTGCCCACACCCAGCTTCCTGTATACGGCTCGGAGGTGGGTTTTGATTGTGTTGACCGACAGTCCCAGCTCCTGCGCCACCCCGACGGCGCCCGCGTGCCGGCCGAGCGCGTCCAGCACCTGGTGCTCGCGGCGGCTCAGCGGCTCCGCGGGCCGGGCGGCCGAGGCGACATCGTCCTCCTGGGCGCGGGGCCGGAACCGCTCCGGCCACAGGGCCGCCGTGGCGGTGTCGGTGCCGGCCAGCTGAACGAAGGTCGCGTACCGCATGGTCAGCAACGGCCGGCGCTGGCCGGACCCGACCGCCACCTCGATGGCCTGCTCGAAGGCGCGGTGGGCGGCGAGCCGCTCGCCGAGGGCGTACTGCGCCGAGGCCACCACCAGGTGGCACACGACGGCGGAACGCTGGCTGAGCCGCGGGTGCGCCAGGCCGGTGCGCGCGTGCGCGATGGCCCGGGCGTAGTCGCCGTCGGCCAGGCTCATCCGCGCGTGGGTCGGCAGGCTCACCACGGAGACCGGCAGATTCAGCGCGGCCTGCCGGGCCGCGGCGACCATCCCGCCGTCCATGAGCAGGTCCACCAGCTCGACCCGGATCACGGTCTCGGCGAGCCCCGCCCGGGGCAGGTAGTGCCGGGCGGCCCGCAGGTTCGCCGCCCACCTGGCGACCTCCGCGGCCTCACCCGCGAGCCCCGCGCGGCTGGCGCGCAGGAACACGGTCAGGGACCAGATCTCGTCCCGGCGGTGCCGCTCGGGGATCGCGTCCACGGCGTCGTCGAGGTCCTCGTCGAGCGCGTCGAGCGCGACCAGGGCGCGGGCGATGCCCGCCGCGGTGGCGGTGAGCTCGGCGCCCTGCCGCGACTCGTCGTCGGGCAGCACCCGCAGCGCGGGGTCCTCGAGCCAGCCCCGGGCGATCTCGACGTCACCCAGCAGGGCGTGGGTCAGGGCGAGCCCCGCCGTCGCCGGCCGCACGGCACCGGGCACGTCCCCGCGGCTGTGCCCCCGCTCGCGGCAGCGCCCGAAGGCGTACAGGGCGGTGCCGAGGTCCCCGGCCATGACCGCCGCCACGCCCCACTGGAGCAGCGCGAGGGAGTTGCCGTCCCAGGCCTCGGCGCGCCGGGCGCGCAGCTCCGCGGTGAGGCCGCGCAGGTCGCTGGTGGGCCAGGGCGGGACGGGCAGCGCGCCGTCGTCATTGGCAGGCAGAGCCGGCCCGACCTCCTCGCGGACCACCTGCAGCCGCGGGTGGGCGGCGGCGACCTCCGGCGGGATCAGCTGCGCCGCCGCGACGAGGGACCACGGCTCCTGGGTGATGAGCCGCGCCCAGTGCTCCTCCATGAGCTGTTCGACCGTGTCCCACGCACCGGCCTGGACGGCGTGCAGGATGGCGCGGACGGGGTCGCCGTTGCGGATGTGCCAGCCGGTCAGGGCGGCGTGGACCTCGTGCAGCTGCTGGGGCCGGGACTCGGTGAGCACCCGGACGAGGGCTTGGCGCACCAGGGGCGCGTAGGAGTAGACCCGGCGCTCGTCCCGGACCTCCTCGCGCAGCAGACCGGCGGAGCGCACGTTGCGCAGGATGGCCAGCACCTTCTCGCTCGGGGCGACCTCCCCCGCGAGCTCGGCGTCGAACTCCTCCGGCACCGCGGTGCGGAGCATGAAGCTGCGGACCGCTTCGTGCCGCAGGTCGCGCACCATGGTGGCGATGTACTGGTCGGCGAGGGCGAGGTTGACCCGGCCGCCGTCGCCGCGTGAGCGGACCAGGACGTCACGGATCGCCGCCGGCCAGCCACCGAAACCGTCGGCGAGCCGCGCGGCCTGGGCCTCGCCGATCGCGACCCCGGTACGCGCCGCGAGGGCGGCCACGCTGGCCGCGCTCAGGCGCAGCTCGCGCGGGGAGATGACGGTGACGTCGATGGACAGCGAGCCGGTGGTCTCCAGGACCCGGCTGGTCCGGGTGGCCACCACGAGGTAGAGGTTTTCGTTCTGGCGGACGAGCTCGACGAGCTCGTCGTCGATGTCGGCGGCGTCCTCGCGCCGTCCGGCGTGGTGGAAGTCGTCGATGACGACGGTCAGCGGCCGCGACCGGGAACCGAGGTGGCGCACCACCTCCTCGCGGGCGTCGCCGGCCGGGTCCGGGTCGATGGCGCCTGCCGCGGCCAGCCCGCCGGCCAGGCCTGACCAGAAGGTGGCGGCGTCGTTGCTGGCCCGGGTGAGCCGGAGGTAGACCGCGTCCTGTTCCGTGGGCAGCGCGGCGAGCCAGGCCCCGATGAGGGTGGTCTTGCCGAAACCGCGGGGGCCGCGCACCACAGTCAGCGGCGTGCGCGCGTCCAGCAGGTCGAGCAGGCGCTGCTCGACGACGACGTCCTTGGGCGTGCGGGGCCGCTTGATCACCACCGCGGGTGCCACCTCGACCATTCGCACCTCACCCTCGCCACACGGGCCCCCGGCCCGGTCACCCGGGCCACGGCGGGCCTTCGGGCGGCCCAGCGCCACCCGTCAGGCCACTCAGGTTAGGTGCAAATCGTCAAACGTCGACGGGAAACGGACCCCCCATGTTCCTGGGGCGGGCGCGCGGGTGTGCGGGCGTCCCGCGCCCGGAAGAGTCGATGCTGTCGTTCTGGGTCTGCTTGGTTGTCCTCTTCTGGCCGCAGGGGCCGGGTCGATGGTGTGTCTCGGTGGGTTCAGTGGGGTCAGTACGCTCCCTTGCCGCCGAAGACGGCGCCGACCGTGCGCCCGAGGATGGCGAGGTCCATGGGGACGGACCAGTTGTCGACGTAGCGCAGGTCGAGCCGGACGGACTGTTCCCAGCTGAGGTCGGACCGGCCGGAGACCTGCCAGAGTCCGGTCAGGCCCGGCTTGACGCGGAGCCGGCGGGCCGCGGCGGCGTCGTAGGTCTCGGCCTCCCGCGGCAGCGGCGGCCGGGGACCCACCAGGGACATCTCCCCGCGCACCACGTTGATCAGCTGGGGCAGCTCGTCCACGGAGTACCGGCGCAGGAACTTGCCGACCGGGGTGACCCGGGGGTCCTGCCGCATCTTGAACAAGGTCCCGTTGCCGTCGGAGTGCTCGACGAGGTCGGCCAGTCGGGTGTCGGCGTCGGTGGTCATCGAGCGGAGCTTGAACATCGTGAACGGTTTGCCGTCCGAGCCGATCCGGGTCTGGCGGTAGAACGCCGGACCGGGGGAGGTGATCTTGACGGCGAGGGCGGCCGGGACCAGCACGGCCGCGGCGGCGAGCAGCAGCAGCGCACCGGCCACCCGGTCGAGCACCGCCTTGGTGGCCAGCCGGCGCCGGGAGGCCCCGATGGTCACCGACAGCAGGGCCATGCCCGCGGTGGGCTGCATGGAGATCCGGGGCATCCCCACCTCGAGGAGGTTGGGCGCGACCATGAACTGCACGCCCGCGCCCTCGAGCAGCCACGACAGCTCGCGCAGCTCGGCGGCGCTGACCGAGGCCGAGGCGACGATCACCACCTCCGCGCGGGACTCCATCAGGGCGTGCCGCAGGCAGGCGATGTCCCCCAGGACCGGCAGCGGCCAGGGTGCGTCGTCGGCTGCGGTGGTGCAGATCCCGATCGGCTCGAGACCGTATTCGGTGCCCTCGGCCAGCGCCTGGAGGAGGGGTTCGACGTGCTCGCGCCCGCCCACCACCAGTGCCGGGCGCATGAGGCGGCCACGGCGCCGGCGCCGGCGCACCACGGACCGCTGCGCTGCCCGGCCCGCCGCGATCGCGGCCAGGGTCAGGGGCAGCGCGCCGAGCAGCAGGGGACGGGGCAGGGCGACGTCGGCCACGTACGCGGCCGCGAGGGCGAGCCCGGCCAGGATGGTCCCGCCCCGGAAGATCGCCGCGAACTCTCGCGGCCCGTTGGCGGCGGTCTCGGCCGCGTAGCCGTGGTGCAGCGCGATCAGGCCCACCAGGAGGGCGGCGGTCGCCGCGGCCACCGCCACCACGGCCGCGGCGGGCAGCGTGGGCCCGCACACCACGGCCACCCCTGCGGCGGTGAGCAGCACGTCCTGCGCCACCGCGAGGAGGCGGTACACCGGTGCCCAGGTCCGCCACACGCCCACGGCGCCTGCGGTGCGGTGACCTGGCACGCGCCAGGCGCGTGAGCGCCAGGCCCGGTGGGACAGCGGGAGGAGCTCGCGCTGCTCCACGGTGACGGCCATCAGACCGCCTCCCGGCATGGGCGCGCGGCACCAGGTGCCTGCCCGACCACGACGCTGCCGACCACCCGTTGCCTCCCCGGTTCACCGACCGGGGCGGACGGGCCACGGACGGGCCCGTCACTCACTTCCCGGATACCCGAAGGCAACCAGCGACGCCCGGCCGGGATGGTGGCTCCCGTGGGTGATGGGAGCCTGAAAGGGTTGGATCTAGGCGGGTGAGACGGTCCTGGTGTGCAGGGCTACGGGGTGGTGCGGGGGTGAGGGGTGCTCACCCGAGCGGCGCCACCCGAACACCGAGCTCCCCGAGCGGGCCGGCGCCGCCGTCGGGGGCGGTGAGCACCCAGATGCCGCCGTCGAGCAGGGCGACGGTGTGCTCGAAATGCGCGGCGCGGGAGCCGTCGAGGGTGACGACGGTCCAGTCGTCCGCCAGCGTCTTGTTCTCCGGGGAGCCGGCGGTGATCATGGGCTCCACGCACAGGCACATGCCCGGGCGCAGCCGGGGGCCCTTGTCGCGGGTGCGGTAGTTCGGCACGTCCGGCGGCTGGTGCATCGCGGTCCCGATGCCATGGCCGACGTACTCCTCGACGATGCCGAGCTCGACCCCGCGGGCCGCGTTCGCCCGCGTGACGACGTCCTCGACGGCGTCACCCACGCCCCCGAGCCGGCTGCCGGTGGCCAGCGCGGCGATCCCCGCCCACATGGCTTCCTCGGTGGTCTCCACGAGCGCCTGGTCCTCGGCGGTCCCCTCCCCCACGACCAGCGAGAACGCGGCGTCGCCGTGCCAGCCGTCCACCACTGCGCCGCAGTCGAAGGAGACGACGTCGCCGTCGCGGATCACACGGTCCCCCGGGATGCCGTGGACGATCTCCTCGTTGACCGAGATGCAGGCGGTGGCCGGGAAGCCGTGGTAGCCGAGGAAGTTCGGCTTGGCCCCGGCGCGGGCGATGACATCGGCGGAGACGGCGTCGAGGTCGGCGGTGGTCATGCCGGGAGCGACGGCGTCGCGCAACGCCGCGTGGATGTCGGCGACCACCAGCCCGGCGCGCCGCATGGCGCGGACCTGGTCGGGGGTCTTGTACTCGATCTTCTCGCGGCCGAACACGGCGCTCTCCTTCTCTCCCCGCCGGGGCGACATGTCATCCGTCCGGCGAGATGTCATCTCCTCCGCGACATGTCACCGGGCAGGCGCTCACAGCACGGCAAGCGGTCTCAGCCGAGTCGCGGCTCGAGCGCAGCCATGATGCGGTCGGTGACCTCGTCGACCGCGCCGATGCCGTCGACCCGGACGACCAGGTCGCGCTCGTCGTAGGTCCGCGCCAGCGGCGCGGTCTGCTCGGCGTAGACCTCGAGACGACGCCGGATCACGGGCTCGGTGTCGTCCGGACGCCCCTGCTCGGCGGCGCGCTTGAGCATGCGCTGGACCACCTCGTCGGTGTCGGCGGTGATCTCCACGACGGCGTCGAGCCGGGTGCCGCCGTCGGCCAGCATGCCGTCGAGCTCCGCCACCTGATCCGCGGTGCGGGGGTAGCCGTCGAGGAGGAAGCCCTCCGCGGCGTCGGACTGGGCCAGGCGGTCCCGGACCATCGCGTTGGTGACCTCGTCGGGCACGTACTCGCCGGCGTCCATGTAGCGCTGGGCACGCTTGCCGAGCTCGGTCTGCTCCGCGACGTTGGCGCGAAAGATGTCGCCGGTCGAGATCGCGGGGATGCCGAGGCGCTCGCTGATGCGGGCGGCCTGGGTGCCCTTGCCGGCCCCGGGAGGACCGAGGAGGACGAGACGTGCACTCATCGCAGGAACCCTTCGTAGTGACGCTGCTGCAGCTGGGAGTCGATCTCCTTGACCGTCTGCAGGCCGACGCCCGCGACGATGATGATCGAGGTGCCGCCCAGCACGAGCTGGGTGATGTTCATCTGGGCCATGACGATGGTGGGCAGCAGGGCCACCACGGTGAGGTAGATGGCACCGGCGGTGGTGATCCGGGTGATCACGTACTGCAGGTACTCGGCGGTGGGCCGGCCGGCGCGAATGCCCGGGATGAACCCGCCGTACCGCTTCATGTTGTCCGCGACCTCGTCCGGGTTGAACGTGATCGAGGTGTAGAAGAACGCGAAGAAGAGGATCAGCAGGCCGTAGAACGCGATGTACAGGGGCGCCGTCGGGTCGGCGACGTTGGCGATGAGCCACTGCACCCAGCCGGAGGTCTGGTCGCCGAACTGGGCGGCCAGGGTGGGCAGCGCCAGCAGCGAGGACGCGAAGATCACCGGGATCACGTTCGCCATGTTGATCTTGATCGGGATGTAGGTGGACGAGCCGCCGTACAGGCGCCGGCCCACCATCCGCTTGGCGTACTGCACCGGGATGCGCCGCTGCGACTGCTCGACGAAGACCACCAGAAGGGTGACCAGGAGCAGGAGGACGATGACCACGATGAGGTTCAGGACGCCGTTGGTGCCGCCGGCGATGGAGCCGAGCGCCGAGGGGAAGCTCGCCACGATCGAGGTGAAGATGAGCAGCGACATGCCGTTGCCGACGCCGCGCTCGGTGATGAGCTCACCCAGCCACATGATCAGGCCGGTGCCGGCGGTCATCGTGGTGATGGTGATGAGCAAGTTGAGCGGGGAGTCGTCCGGGATCGGCAGCACGGGGCAGCCCTGGAACAGTGCCGTGTTCGCGACGGTGACGATCACCGAGGACTGCAGCACCGCCAGGAAGATCGTCAGGTAGCGCGTGTACTGCGTCAGCTTGGACTGGCCCGCCTGGCCCTCCTTGTGGAGGTCCTCGAAGCGGGGGATCACCACGCGCATGAGCTGGACGATGATGCTGGCCGTGATGTACGGCATGATGCCCAGCGCGAAGACGGACAGCTGCAGCAGCGCGCCGCCGCTGAACAGGTTGACCATCCCCAGGAGGTCACCGGTGCCCGCGGCCGAGAGGCACTGCTGCACGTTGGAGTAGGA
Organism: Georgenia yuyongxinii; assembly: GCF_006352065.1. Classification (NCBI taxonomy): domain Bacteria; kingdom Bacillati; phylum Actinomycetota; class Actinomycetes; order Allobogoriellales; family Allobogoriellaceae; genus Georgenia; species Georgenia yuyongxinii. The sequence goes on from NZ_CP040915.1 coordinate 3,483,152, forward strand.
CACCCCGGGGGCCGGGATGAACGTCCCGATGCGGTAGATCGCGATGATCCCCAACGTGAAGAGCAGCTTGCGCCGCAGGTCAGGCGTGCGGAACGCCTGGGCGAATGCGCTGAGCAAAACTTCCTCCTGCATGTTCGGCCCGGTCGGGGCCTGCCGGCCGCCGGACGCGGCACGGGCCGTCGGTCAGACTACAGCGTGCTCTGCCACCACCGATTCCCCGGCCCGCGGCGGCCGGAGCCTCGTCCCCGATGACGTCTCACCGAGGAGATGACATCTCACGCGCATGTCTGCGGCGGGGACGACGACGCGGGCGGCCCGGCATGTGCCGGACCGCCCGCGCGCTGGGTCACTTGGCGGAGATGGTCCCGCCGGCGGCCTCGATCTTCTCCTTGGCCGAGCCGGACCAGGCGTCCACCGCGACCTCGAGCTTGACGGCGACCTCGCCGGTGCCGAGGACCTTCACCAGCTGGCCGGAGCGCACCGCGCCCTTGGCCACGAGGTCCTCGACGGTGACGGCGCCACCCTCGGGGTAGAGCGCGCCGAGCTTCTCCAGGTTGACCACCTGGTACTCGGTGCGGAACGGGTTCTTAAAGCCCCGGAGCTTGGGCAGCCGCATGTGCAGCGGCATCTGCCCACCCTCGAAGCGCTCGGGCACCTGGTAACGGGCCTTGGTGCCCTTGGTGCCACGACCCGCGGTCTTGCCCCGCTTGCCGCCCTCACCACGACCCACGCGGATCTTGGTGGACTTGGCACCGGGCGCCGGCCGCAGGTGGTGCACCTGCAGCGGGCGGGGGTTGTTCGTGCTGTCGGCCATGTCAGTCGACCTCCTCGACGGTGACGAGGTGCGCCACCGTCGTGATCATGCCGCGGACCTCGGGCCGGTCCTCGTGGACCGCCGACTGGCGGATCTTCCGCAGCCCGAGGGTGCGCAGCGTGTCACGCTGGTTCTGCTTGCCGCCGATGACGGACTTGGTCTGGGTCACCTTGAGCTTGGCCATCACGCACCAGCCCCGACGGCCTCGGCGGCCTTGTCGCCACGGTCCTTCGCCTCGCCGGCGGCACGCTCACGCAGCAGCGCGGCCGGGGCCACGTGCTCCAGGGGCAGGCCACGACGTGCGGCGACGGCCTCGGGCTGCTCAAGCATCTTCAGCGCGGCCACGGTGGCGTGGACGATGTTGATCGCGTTGGACGAGCCCAGCGACTTGCTCAGGATGTCGTGCACCCCGGCGCAGTCGAGGACGGCGCGCACCGGGCCGCCGGCGATGACGCCGGTACCCGGGGAGGCCGGGCGCAGGAAGACGACGCCGGCAGCGGCCTCGCCGGTCACGGCGTGCGGGATCGTCCGCTTGACGCGGGGGACGCGGAAGAAGTTCTTCTTCGCCTCCTCGGTGCCCTTGGCGATCGCCGCGGGCACCTCCTTCGCCTTGCCGTAGCCGACGCCGACGGTGCCGTCACCGTCGCCCACCACGACCAGCGCGGTGAAGCTGAATCGGCGACCACCCTTGACGACCTTTGAGACGCGGTTGATCGTGACCACGCGCTCGATGTAGTTGCTCTTCTCCTCGGCCCCGCGGCGGTTGTCGCGGCGGTCGCCCCGCCCACGCCCGTCGCGGCGGTTGCCGCCCTCGCGGTTATCGCCCGAGGCGGCGGCGGGACCAGAACCGGTCCTGCTTCGCTGCGGTGCAGCCATCAGATGTTCCTCTGCTCTCGTACGGTGCGCGTGCTCACAGGGTCAGACCACCCTCGCGGGCGCCGTCGGCCACAGCCGCGACCCGCCCGTGGTACTTGTTGCCGCCGCGGTCGAAGACCGCCGCGCCGACACCGGCGGCCTTGGCGCGCTCGGCGACGAGCTCACCGACCCGGCGGGCCTTGGCGGTCTTGTCGCCCTCGCCGGCCCGCAGGTCGGCCTCGAGCGTGGAGGCGGAGGCCAGGGTGCGGCCGGTGGTGTCGTCCACGAGCTGGGCCACCATGTGGCGGGCCGACCGGGTGACGACCAGACGCGGCCGCTCCGTGGTGCCGGAGATGCGCTTGCGCAGCCGGAGGTGGCGGCGCGTGCGGGCGATGGACTTGCCCTTGCCCTTGATCGAGATTGCCATGGCTTACTTACCAGCCTTTCCGACCTTGCGGCGGACCTGCTCGCCGGCGTAACGCACGCCCTTGCCCTTGTAGGGCTCGGGCTTGCGGATCTTGCGGATGTTCGCAGCGACCTCGCCGACCTGCTGCTTGTCGATCCCGGACACCGTGAGCTTCGTTGCGCCGTTCACGGTGAACGTGATGCCCTCGGGGGGGCTCACGACGACGGGGTGCGAGAAGCCGAGCGTGAACTCGAGGTCCGAGCCCTTCGCGAGCACGCGGTATCCGGTGCCGACGATCTCGAGGTCCTTGGTGTAGCCCTGCGTGACGCCGGTGACGAGGTTCGACAGCAGCGTGCGGGTCAGGCCGTGCAGCGAGCGGGACTCGCGCTCGTCGTTCGGGCGCGTCACCACGAGGGCGCCGTCGTCGTCACGGGAGACGGAGAGAGGCTCGGCCACGGTGTGGCTGAGGGTGCCCTTGGGGCCCTTGACGGTCACCAGCGCGCCGTCGATGGCGATGTCGACGCCAGCGGGGACCGGGACGGGGACCTTACCGATTCGGGACATGGTTGATCTCCTTCCTGGTCACCAGACGAAGGCGAGGACTTCCCCGCCAACGCCCTTGTTCTGTGCTTCGCGGTCGGTCAGCAGGCCGGAGGAGGTGGACAGGATGGCCACCCCGAGACCGCCGAGGACCCTGGGCAGGTTCGTGGACTTCGCGTAGACGCGCAGACCGGGCTTGGACACCCGGCGCACGCCCGCGAGCGAGCGCTCACGGTTCGGACCGAACTTGAGGTCCAGGGTCAGCTTCTTGCCGACCTCGGCGTCCTCCACCGTCCAGCTCGCGATGTAACCCTCGGACTTGAGGATCTCCGCGATGTTTGCCTTGAGCTTCGAGTACGGCATGGTCACCGACTCGTGGTACGCCGAGTTGGCGTTACGCAGACGCGTGAGCATGTCTGCGATGGGGTCAGTCATAGTCATCGGGCCTCGGCCCTTCCTCGTCGCGGTTTCCTCACGGGACCTACGACGTCAGTGTTACCAGCTGGACTTGGTGACGCCGGGGAGATGGCCGGCGAGGGCCATCTCGCGCAGGCACACGCGGCAGAGGCCGAACTTGCGGTAGACCGAGTGCGGGCGTCCGCAGCGCTGGCAGCGGGTGTAGCCGCGCACGCCGAACTTCGGCTTACGGTTGGCCTTCTGGATCAGAGCGGTCTTCGCCATCTCAGTCCTCCTTGAAAGGGAAGCCCAGGCGACGCAGCAGCGACCGCCCCTCTTCGTCGGTTGTGGCCGAGGTGACGACCGTGATGTCCATGCCGCGCACGCGGTCGATCTTGTCCTGGTCGATCTCGTGGAACATCGACTGCTCGTTCAGACCGAACGTGTAGTTGCCGTGCCCGTCGAACTGCTTCGGGCTGAGGCCGCGGAAGTCACGGATGCGGGGCAGCGCCAGCGAGAGCAGCCGGTCGAGGAACTCCCACATGCGGTCGCCGCGCAGCGTGACGTGCGCGCCGATCGGCTGTCCCTCGCGCAGCTTGAACTGCGCGATGGACTTGCGGGCCTTGGTGACCTGCGGCTTCTGACCGGTGATCAGGCTCAGGTCGCGGATGGCGCCCTCGATGAGCTTGGAGTCGCGTGCCGCGTCGCCCACGCCCATGTTGACCACGATCTTGGTCAGGCCGGCGACCTGGTTGACGTTGGCGTGCTGGAACTCCTCGCGCAGGCCGGCGATGATCTCGTCGCGGTAGCGCTGCTTGAGGCGCGGGAGGGTGATGGTCTCGCTCATGCTCAGATGTCCTTACCGGAGCGCTTGGCCACACGGACCCGCACGGAGCGGGTGCGCCCGTCACGCTCGACAGTCTCGGTGCGGTAGCCCACCCGGGTGCCCTTCTTGGTCTCCGGGTCGACCAGCATCACGTTGCTGACGTGGATGGGGGCCTCGATGGTCTCGATGCCGCCCGTGCGCGCGCCACGGCTGGACTGGCCAACCTTGGTGTGCTTCTTCACGCGCTGCACGCCCTCGACGACGACGCGGCGGCTGTCGACCTGGACCTCGAGCACCCGGCCCTGCTTGCCCTTGTCCCGGCCCGAGATGACGACGACGAGGTCGCCCTTCTTGATCTTCGCCATGGTCAGAGCACCTCCGGCGCCAGAGAAATGATGCGCATGAACTTCTTGTCGCGCAGCTCGCGGCCCACCGGGCCGAAGATGCGGGTCCCACGAGGCTCGCCGTCGCCCTTGAGGATCACGGCTGCGTTCTCGTCGAACTTGATGTACGAGCCGTCGGGGCGACGACGCTCCTTGCTGGTGCGGACGATGACCGCCTTGACGACGTCGCCCTTCTTGACGTTGCCGCCGGGGATGGCGTCCTTGACAGTGGCGACGATCGTGTCGCCGATGCCGGCATAGCGCCGGCCGGAGCCGCCGAGCACACGGATGCAAAGGATCTCCTTGGCACCGGTGTTGTCGGCGACCTTCAGCCGCGACTCCTGCTGGATCATTCGATGTACTCCTGTCGTCGTGCCGGTTCTCGGGCGAACCGAGCCTGGCCGAACGGATGGTGGGCTTGGCCGGGCTTACTTGGCCTTCTCAAGAATCTCGACCACGCGGTACCGCTTGGTCGCGGAGAGCGGACGGGTCTCCATGATGAGGACCAGGTCACCGACGCCGACCTCGTTCTTCTCGTCGTGGGCCTTGACCCGCTCGGTGCGGCGGATGACCTTGCCGTAGAGCGCGTGCTTGACGCGGTCCTCGACCTCGACCACCACGGTCTTGTCCATCTTGTCGCTGACGACGTAGCCGCGCCGCGTCTTGCGGAAGTTGCGCTCCGCCGTCGGGTCGACGGTCTGGTTCTCGCTCACTAGGACCTCGTTCACTTCTCGGTGCTGGGCGCGGTACGGATGCCGAGCTCCCGCTCGCGCACGATCGTGTAGATGCGGGCGATGTCCCGGCGCACGGCCTTGAGCCGGCCGTGGTCCTCGAGCTGCCCGGTCGCCGCGGAGAACCGCAGGTTGAACAGCTCGGCCTTGGCCTTGTCCAGCTCCTCGGCGAGACGGTCGTTGTCCATCCCGTCGAGGTCCTGGGGCGCCAGCCCCTTGGTTCCGATGGCCATCAGCCTTCACCACCCTCACGACGCACGAAGCGCGTCTTCATCGGGAGCTTGTGCTGCGCGCGGCTCATGGCCTCGCGCGCCAGCCCCTCATCGACGCCGGCGAGCTCGAACATGACGCGGCCGGGCTTGACGTTGGCGATCCACCACTCCGGGGAGCCCTTGCCGGAACCCATGCGGGTCTCGGCGGGCTTCTTCGTGAGCGGACGGTCGGGGAAGATGTTGATCCACACCTTGCCGCCACGCTTGATGTGACGGGTCATGGCGATACGCGCGGCCTCGATCTGCCGGTTGGTGACGTACGCACCCTCCACGGCCTGGATGCCGAAGTCGCCGAAGGCGATGGTGGTGCCACCCTTGGCCACGCCGCGACGCGTGGGGTGGTGCTGCTTGCGGTGCTTGGTCCGCCGGGGGATGAGCACGGCTCAGGCCTCCGTTCCGGTCGATGCCGAGGCGGCGCCGTCGGCCGGGGCCGCCTGCGCCTGGGGAGTCTCCGGTGCGCGGGACTCGCCGCCACGACCCGAGCCCTCGCGGCGCGGAGGAGCGCCACGGCGCTCACCACGACCACGCGGGGCCCGGCCGGCGGAGTCGGCCTGCTCGCGGGCGTACTCCTTCTCGGTCACGTCACCCTTGTAGATCCACACCTTCACGCCGATACGGCCGAAGGTGGTCCGGGCCTCGAAGAACCCGTAGTCGATGTTCGCGCGGAGCGTGTGCAGCGGCACCCGGCCCTCGCGGTAGAACTCCGAGCGCGACATCTCCGCGCCGCCGAGGCGACCGGCGCACTGCACCCGGATGCCCTTGGCGCCGGCGCGCTGGGCGGACTGCATGCCCTTGCGCATGGCGCGACGGAACGAGACACGGCTCGCGAGCTGCTCGGCGATGCCCTGGGCGACCAGCTGGGCGTCCGCCTCGGGGTTCTTCACCTCGAGGATGTTCAGCTGGACCTGCTTGCCGGTGAGCTTCTCGAGCTCGCCGCGCAGGCGGTCGGCCTCGGCGCCGCGGCGGCCGATGACGATGCCCGGGCGCGCGGTGTGCAGGTCGACGCGGACCCGGTCACGGGTGCGCTCGATGTCCACCTTGGCGATGCCGGCCCGCTCCATGCCGGCGGACATGAGCCGCCGGATCGCGACGTCCTCGCGGACGTAGTCACGGTAGCGCTGGCCGACCTTGGTGCTGTCGGCGAACCAGCGCGAACGGTGATCGGTGGTGATGCCGAGTCGGAACCCGGTCGGGTTGACCTTCTGACCCACTATCGGGTCCTCCCCTTCGTGCCGGCGGCCGCCTTGGCCGCGCCGTTGGACTCAGCCTCACCCACGACGACCGTGATGTGACTGGTGCGCTTGAGGATGCGGGCTGCCCGGCCCTGAGCACGCGGACGGAACCGCTTCAGGGTGGGGCCCTCGTCCACGTAGGCCTCGAGGACGACGAGCTTGCTCTCGTCGAACGCCTCGCTGGCCTGATCGGCCTTGACGCGTGCGTTCGCGATCGCGCTCTCGACGACCTTGCGCACGGTCTCGGCCGCCGCCTGCGGGGCGAACCGCAGCACCGCCACAGCCTCCTCGGCACGCTTGCCGCGGACAACGTCCACGACCCTGCGCGCCTTCTGGGGCGTGACGCGGACGAATCGCGCCTGCGCCTTGGCTTCCATGTTCCTGCCTTACTTGTCGGTTCGGTGTGCTCGGGACCCGCGCCTCAGCGGCGGCGGGCCTTGCGGTCGTCCTTGTCGTGCCCGCGGTAGGTGCGGGTCGGGGCGAACTCCCCGAGCTTGTGGCCGACCATCGACTCGGTGACGAAGACCGGGACGTGCTTGCGTCCGTCGTGCACCGCGAAGGTGTGCCCCAGGAAGTCAGGGGTGATCACGGACCGGCGGGACCAGGTCTTGATGACGTTCTTGGTGCCCTTCTCGTTCTGGACGTCCACCTTCTTCTGCAGGTGGTCGTCGACGAAGGGACCCTTCTTCAGACTGCGCGGCATGTCGTCGCCCTCTCCCTATCAGCGCTTCTTGCCGGTACGGCGACGGCGCACGATGAGCTTGTCGCTCGGCTTGTTCGGACGGCGGGTACGGCCCTCGGGCTGACCCCACGGGCTGACCGGGTGACGACCACCGGAGGTCTTGCCCTCGCCACCACCGTGCGGGTGGTCGACGGGGTTCATGACGACGCCTCGGACGGTCGGGCGCTTGCCCTTCCACCGCATGCGACCGGCCTTGCCCCAGTTGATGTTCGACTGCTCGGCGTTGCCGACCTCGCCGATGCTGGCGCGGCAGCGCACGTCGACGTTGCGGATCTCCCCGGAGGGCATGCGCAGCTGCGCGAACTGCCCCTCCTTGGCGACCAGCTGCACCGAGGCACCGGCCGAGCGGGCGATCTTCGCGCCGCCGCCGGGCTTGAGCTCGATGGCGTGGATGACCGTACCGACCGGGATGTTGCGCAGCGGGAGGCTGTTGCCCGGCTTGATGTCCGCGCCGGCGCCGTTCTCGATGCGGTCGCCCTGGCTGAGCTTGTTCGGGGCGATGATGTACCGCTTCTCGCCGTCTGCGTAGTGCAGCAGCGCGATGCGGGCGGTGCGGTTCGGGTCGTACTCGATGTGCGCGACCTTCGCCGGCACGCCGTCCTTGTCGTGACGACGGAAGTCGATGACTCGGTAGGCCCGCTTGTGGCCACCGCCCTTGTGGCGGGTGGTCACACGACCGGTCGAGTTGCGGCCACCGGACTTGCTCAGCGGACGGACCAGCGACTTCTCCGGCTCGGACCGGGTGATCTCGACGAAGTCGGCCACGCTCGAACCGCGGCGGCCCGGCGTCGTCGGCTTGTACTTACGGATTCCCATGGGTGTCGATCCTCAATCTGCTCTGGCCGCCGGCGGTCAGCCGGCCACCTCGCCAAAGATGTCGATGGAGCCCTCGCGCAGCGTGACGATCGCGCGCTTGGTGTCCTTGCGCTTGCCGAGGCCGAACTTCGTCCGGCGGGACTTGCCCTGCCGGTTCGCGGTGTTCACCGAGGCGACCTTGACGTCGAAGATCTTCTCGATGGCGTTCTTGATCTCGGTCTTGTTCGAGCGGGGGTCCACCTCGAAGGTGTACTTGCCCTCGTCGATCAGGCCGTAGCTCTTCTCCGAGACGATCGGCTTGAAGATGATGTCGCGCGGGTTCTTGCCCGACTCGATGCTCACTTGGTCTCCTCCTCGCCCGCCGGGCCACCCACGAAGGTGGCCAGCGCGCCGGCGGTGAACACGACGTCGTCGTGGACGAGGACGTCGTAGGTGTTCAGCTGGTCGACCCAGAGCAGGTGCACGCTGGGGACGTTGCGCAGGCTCAGCACCGACAGCTCGTCACTACGCTCGAGGACGACCAGCGCACTGCGCTCGGCGACGACGTTGCGCAGCGCGGTCAGCGCGGCCGAGGTCTTGGGGGTCTCCCCCTCGACCAGGGTGCTGACCACGTGCACGCGGCCGGCGCGGGCCCGGTCGGACAGGGCACCGCGCAGGGCGGCGGCCTTCATCTTCTTGGGGGTCCGCTGGCTGTAGTCACGCGGCTGCGGGCCGTGGACGACGCCACCGCCGGCGAACTGCGGGGCGCGGGTCGAGCCCTGACGGGCGCGGCCGGTGCCCTTCTGCTTGTAAGGCTTCTTACCACCGCCGCGGACGTCGCCGCGGGTCTTGGTGGAGTGGGTGCCCTGGCGCGCCGCGGCGAGCTGGGCAACCACGACCTGGTGGATCAGCGGAACGTTCGTCTGGACGTCGAACATCTCCGCGGGCAGGTCGGCGGAGCCGGCCTTGTTGCCCGCGGCGTCGAGCACGTCGACGGTCTGCGTAGCCATGCGGGTCACGCCCCCTTCGCGGCGGTACGGACCACGACGATCCCGCCCTTGGGGCCGGGGACGGCGCCGGCGACGAGGAGGAGGCCCTTCTCGGCGTCGACAGCGTGGATCGTGAGGTTCTGGGTGGTCTGGCGGGCGTTGCCCATCCGGCCGGCCATGCGCTGACCGCGGAAGACGCGGCCGGGCGTGGAGGCGCCGCCGATGGAGCCCGGCTTGCGGTGGTTGCGGTGCGAGCCGTGGGAGGCCGAGACGCCGGCGAAGCCGTGACGCTTCATGACACCGGCGGTGCCCTTGCCCTTGGTCGTGCCGACCACGTCGATCTTCGCGCCGGCCTCGAAGGCGTCGGCGGAGATCTCCTGGCCGAGGTTGTACTCGGCCGCGTCGGCGGTGCGGATCTCGGCCACGTGGCGACGCGGCGTGACGCCGGCCTTGCTGAAGTGGCCCTTGAGCGGCTGGGTGACCTTGCGCGGGTCGATCTGGCCGAAGGCGAGCTGGACGGCGCTGTAGCCGTCCGTCTCCGGGGTGCGCACCAGCGTCACCACGTTCGTGCCCACCTGGACGACCGTGACGGGGATGAGGCGCCCGGCCTCGTCCCAGACCTGGGTCATGCCGAGCTTCGTGCCGAGCAGCGCCTTGACGGCGCGGGCGGCAGCCTGCTGGGAAGTCGTAGTCATTGGTGGAGTCCTCAGAGCTTGATCTCGATGTTGACGTCCGCCGGCAGGTCGAGACGCATGAGCGAGTCGACTGCCTTCGGCGTCGGGTCGACGATGTCGATGAGCCGCTTGTGCGTGCGCATCTCGAAGTGCTCGCGGCTGTCCTTGTACTTGTGGGGCGAACGGATGACGACGAAGACGTTCTTCTCCGTCGGCAGCGGCACCGGGCCCACGACCGTCGCACCAGCGCGAGTCACCGTGTCGACGATCTTGCGCGCCGAGCTGTCGATGACCTCGTGGTCGTAGGACTTGAGCCGGATGCGGATCTTCTGTCCCGCCATGGCGTCGTCTAACCTCTCTCGTACCGCTACCTGTACCGACCCCCGCACTCGGGCGTGTCGCGTTTTCGCGTCGCGCTCCGACCGGGCACCCCGGCACGGGGCAGGTCGTTGTGATGCTTGTGGGAGCGGGTGGTGGCACCCGTTCCAGCAGTCGTGACGTCTGGGGCCCAACCCCAGGCAACCGGACTAGTCTGCCAGACCGATCAGCCGCTTGGCTAATCCGAACGGCGCCTCGCGGTGAGGTTCCGGTCACGTCCCAGCAGGCCACGCTTGCGCGTGTCCGGCCCGCAACGTTATCAGTTCGGGGCCCTCCCCCGCGAGTCCGCTTGACGCGCAGCGACTGTGACTCCCCTTACCCCCCACGAGATGTCATCTGCTCGGTGAGATGTCATTTCCCTTCGCTGTCGGCCGCTTAGGCGGCCGCCGGCTCGACCGTGCGGGCCGGCTCGACCGTGCGGGCCAGGCTTGCCCCTGCAGCCCCGGGCTGGCGTCGGCGCTCGACGCGGCTACACGTGCCTGGCCGTACCGCCGCAGCGCCGATCGCGCGCACCCGGTTGCCACGGCGCCGACCCACCGGTCGAGGATCGCCGCGGCACACGACGCACGCGCATCCCTCCTGGTAGCCAGGTGCGGCGTCTCTGAACCGCAACAACGTCGCACTCAGTACGCTCGGGCGGCGCGCCGAGAGACGAGTCTGACGCGCTTGCGGTCAGCATCGACCCTCCTCGGCGACACGTCGCACGGTTCGACGTAGCACCTGGAGGAACTGCTGACATCTCACGGAGAAAATGACATCTCACGGGCGAAGAGGGGGCGAGTGAAGGGGGTGGGCGAGCGGGTGGGCACGTGGGACTGGGCACGACGAGGGCCCGGCAGCCAAGAACGGCTGCCGGGCCCTCGTAGGTCCTGCGATGCCGGGCAGTGCCCGGCGATCATCACTCGATGATCTTGGTGACTCGGCCCGAGCCAACGGTGCGGCCACCCTCACGGATGGCGAAGCCGAGGCCCTCCTCCATGGCGATGGGCTGGATCAGCTCGACCGTCATGTCGGTGTTGTCGCCGGGCATGACCATCTCGGTGCCCTCCGGCAGCGTGATGACGCCGGTGACGTCCGTGGTGCGGAAGTAGAACTGCGGGCGGTAGTTCGAGTAGAACGGGTTGTGACGCCCGCCCTCGTCCTTGGCGAGGATGTAGACCGCGCCCTCGAACCTGGTGTGCGGGGTGATCGAGCCCGGCTTGCAGACGACCTGGCCGCGCTCGACGTCCTCACGCTTGGTGCCGCGGAGCAGCAGCCCGACGTTCTCGCCGGCGTCCGCGGTGTCGAGCAGCTTACGGAACATCTCGATGCCGGTGACGATCGTCTTCTGCTTCTCGGGGTGGATGCCGACGATCTCCACCTCCTCGTTGACCTTGAGCTGACCGCGCTCGACACGACCGGTGACGACGGTGCCACGACCGGTGATCGTGAAGACGTCCTCGATCGGCATGAGGAAGGGCTTGTCGATGTCGCGGACCGGGTCCGGCACGTTCTCGTCCACGGCCTCCATGAGGTCCTCGACGGACTTGACCCACTGGGGGTCGCCCTCGAGCGCCTTCAGGGCGGACACGCGCACGACCGGCGCGTCGTCGCCGGGGAAGCCCTGCGCGGACAGCAGCTCGCGGACCTCCATCTCGACGAGCTCGAGGATTTCCTCGTCCTCGACCATGTCGGACTTGTTCAGCGCCACCAGGAGGTAGGGCACACCGACCTGACGGGCGAGCAGCACGTGCTCGCGGGTCTGGGCCATGGGACCGTCGGTCGCGGCGACCACCAGGATCGCGCCGTCCATCTGGGCGGCACCGGTGATCATGTTCTTGATGTAGTCGGCGTGACCCGGGGCGTCCACGTGAGCGTAGTGACGCTTCTCGGTCTGGTACTCGACGTGCGAGACGTTGATCGTGATACCGCGCTGACGCTCCTCGGGAGCGTTGTCCACCTGGTCGAACGGCGTGAAGCTGTTCAGGTCCGGGTACTTGTCGGCCAGCACCTTGGTGATGGCCGCCGTCAGCGTCGTCTTGCCGTGGTCGACGTGACCGATGGTGCCGATGTTGACGTGCGGCTTGGTCCGCTCGAACTTGGCCTTCGCCACTGGGGTCCTCCTGGGACTCGGGTAGTTGTCTCTCAGCTCTGGCAGGTGCGGGGTTGCTCCCGCCGGGGCGGTTGGGATCCTACGGGTCGGTTATGGATTACTTGCAGGGTCGACCTGTGGGACTTACTCGCCCCGGGTCTTCTTGATGATCTCCTCGGCGACGTTCCGAGGAACCTCCGCGTAGCTGTCGAACTGCATCGAGTACACCGCACGGCCCTGGGTCTTGGACCGCAGGTCGCCGACGTATCCGAACATCTCGGACAGCGGCACAAGAGCGCGGACGACCTTGACGCCGCTCGCGTCCTCCATCGACTGGATCATGCCACGGCGGGAGTTGAGGTCGCCAATGACGTCGCCCATGTACTCCTCGGGCGTACGCACCTCGACGTCCATCATCGGCTCGAGCAGGACCGGGTCCGCCTTGCGGACACCCTCCTTGAGCACCATCGAGCCGGCGATCTTGAAGGCCATCTCCGAGGAGTCGACCTCGTGGTAGGCGCCGTCCAGCAGGCTGGCCTTGATGCCGACCAGCGGGTAGCCCGCGAGCACACCGTTCTGCATGGCGTCCTGAATACCGGCGTCCACGCTCGGGATGTACTCGCGCGGGACGCGGCCACCGGTGACCTTGTTCTCGAACTCGTACATCTCGCCGTCGGAGGTGTCGAGCGGCTCGAAGGCCATCTGCACCTTGGCGAACTGGCCGGAACCACCGGTCTGCTTCTTGTGCGTGTAGTCGATCTTGTCCACCTTGCGGCGGATGGTCTCGCGGTAGGCCACCTGCGGCTTGCCCACGTTGGCCTCGACCTTGAACTCGCGGCGCATGCGGTCGACGAGGATGTCGAGGTGGAGCTCGCCCATGCCGCCGATGACGGTCTGGCCCGTCTCCTCGTCCAGGCGGACGGAGAAGGTCGGGTCCTCCTCTGCCAGCTTCTGGATGGCGGTGCCGAGCTTCTCCTGGTCGCCCTTGGTCTTGGGCTCGATCGCCACGTGGATGACCGGCTCGGGGAAGGTCATCGACTCGAGCACGACCGGCGCGTCGAGGGCGCACAGGGTGTCACCGGTGGTGACGTCCTTGAGGCCGATGAACGCGTAGATGTGCCCGGCGTGGGCCTCCTCGATCGGGTTCTCCTTGTTGGAGTGCATCTGGAACATCTTCCCGATGCGCTCCTTCTTGCCCTTGGTGGAGTTGAGCACCTGGACGCCCTGGGCCACCTTGCCGGAGTACACCCGGATGTAGACCAGCTTCCCGAAGAACGGGTGCGTCGCGACCTTGAACGCCAGCGCCGAGAACGGGTCGCTCTCGTTCGGGTGCCGCTCGAGGATCTTCTCCTCGTCGCCGACGGCGTGGCCGTGGACCGAGCCGACGTCGAGCGGGGTGGGCAGGTAGTCCACGACGGCGTCGAGCATGGGCTGGATGCCCTTGTTCTTGAACGCCGAGCCGCAGAAGACCGGGTAGGCCGCGCCGGTGACCGTCAGGGCGCGAACGCCGCGCTTGATCTCCTCGGCCGTGAGCTCCTCGCCGCCGAGGTACTTCTCGAGCAGCTCCTCGTCTGCCTCCGCGACCTGCTCGATGAGCTTGGCGCGGTACTCCTCCGCCAGCTCCTGCAGGTTCGCGGGGATCTCCTCGACCTCGTAGTCCTCGCCGATCTTGACGTCGCCGCGCCAGGTCAGCGCGCGCATGCCGACGAGGTCGACGACGCCCTCGAACTCGCTCTCGGAGCCGATCGGGAGCTGCATGACCAGCGGGACGGCCTTGAGCCGGTCCACGATGGTCTTGACCGTGAAGAAGAAGTCCGCGCCGAGCTTGTCCATCTTGTTGACGAAGCAGACGCGCGGCACGTTGTACTTGTCCGCCTGGCGCCACACCGTCTCGGACTGGGGCTCGACACCCTCCTTGCCGTCGAACACGGCGACGGCGCCGTCGAGGACGCGCAGCGAGCGCTCGACCTCGACCGTGAAGTCCACGTGGCCGGGGGTGTCGATGATGTTGATCTGGTGGTCGTGCCAGAAGCAGGTCGTCGCGGCCGACGTGATCGTGATGCCGCGCTCCTGCTCCTGCTCCATCCAGTCCATCGTCGAGGCGCCGTCGTGCGTCTCGCCGATCTTGTAGTTGATGCCGGTGTAGAACAGAATCCGCTCGGTCGTCGTCGTCTTGCCGGCGTCGATGTGCGCCATGATGCCGATGTTGCGGACCTTGGTCAGGTCGGTCAGCACGTCAAGTGCCACGTGAGGCTCTCTTCGGTCGTGTCGGTACGTAAGGACATGGCGCGGCCACCGGGGTGGGGCGGCCGCGCGGGCCCTGCTACCAGCGGTAGTGGGCGAAGGCCTTGTTGGACTCGGCCATCTTGTGGGTGTCCTCGCGACGCTTCACCGCGGCACCCAGGCCGTTGGACGCGTCGAGGATCTCGTTCATGAGGCGCTCGGTCATGGTCTTCTCGCGCCGCGCCCGGGAGTAGCTGACCAGCCAGCGCAGGGCCAGCTGGGTCTGCCGCGGGATGCGGACCTCGATCGGGACCTGGTAGGTGGCGCCACCGACACGGCGGGAGCGGACCTCGAGGGCCGGCTTGATGTTCTCCAGCGCGCGCTTGAGGACGACGGCGGGGTCGCCCTGCGTCTTGTCGCGGACACCCTCGAGGGCGCCGTACACGATCCGCTCGGCGGTGGACTTCTTGCCGTCGAGCAGCACGCGGTTGACCAGCTGGGTGACGACCTGCGAGCCGTAGACCGGGTCGACGGCGAGCGGGCGCTGCGGTGCGGGGCCCTTACGAGGCATTACTTCTTCTCCTTCTTCGCGCCGTAGCGGCTGCGGGCCTGCTGGCGGCCACGAACACCCTGGGTGTCGAGCGCGCCGCGGACGATCTTGTAACGGACACCAGGCAGGTCCTTCACACGACCGCCACGCACGAGCACGATCGAGTGCTCCTGAAGGTTGTGGCCGACGCCCGGGATGTACGCGGTGACCTCGATGCCGCTGGACAGCCGCACACGGGCGACCTTGCGAAGCGCCGAGTTCGGCTTCTTCGGGGTCGTGGTGTACACGCGGGTGCACACACCACGACGCTGGGGGCTGCCCTTGAGGGCGGGCGTCTTGGAGGTCCCGACCTTGCGGCTGCGGCCCTTGCGGACCAGCTGCTGAATCGTAGGCACTACATCTCCGTCTCGAAGTACTTGCTGTGTCGATGTTTCTGCTCGCCCGACCATGGGGGTCGACCGGCTCGGGCACGGCGTAACGGCCCGTCCAGGCTCGCTCCCCTGCCCCCGTTGTCGGGCGTGTCGACCAGCAACGGGCACTCCGGGTCTGCCACCTTAGAAGGGGACGGACGCCGGTTCACCCAGCTGGCGCGGACGCCTGCATTGCTCCGCTCGGGGTGCGGCCAGGATGTCGCTTCCAGCCACGTGAGAGGCGCACACACGAGAGCCCGATGTCGCGGGCACCGCCGACCAGAATACTCTGCGCCGCTTAACGGCGTCAAAGCGTGGGACCTGTCCGGCACGTGGTCTGCGCCACGGGCGTGCCGCCCGCCGGTGGTAACCGGCCCGACGGCGGAGCGGTCACCGCTTCCGCGACGCACCGCGGCGGGGCCGGGTGACCCGGCCCCGCCGCAGGGGTACGTCAGCGGAACTCCAGCCCGTAGGTGTCGGGACCGAAGTCCAGCTCCTCGAGCAGGATCGACTCGTTGCCGCTCGCCGGCGCGAAGTCGATGTCGCTGTAGCCCAGGCGGCTGAACGCGGCCGCCTTGGCCTCCTCGGTCGGCTCCACGACCACCTCGTGGTAGCGGGGCAGGCCCGTCCCGGCGGGGATGAGCTTACCGAGGATGACGTTCTCCTTCAGGCCCAGCAGCGGGTCGCGCCGGCCGCTCATGGCCGCCTCGGTGAGGACCTTCGTCGTCTCCTGGAAGGAGGCGGCGGAGAGCCACGAGTCGGTGGCCAGCGAGGCCTTCGTGATGCCCATGAGCTCCGGACGACCGGCGGCGGGGGCGCTGCCCTCGGAGACGACGCGGCGGTTCTCGTCCTCGAACCGGGTGCGCTCCAGGAGCTCACCGGGCAGGAGACGGGTCTCGCCGGAGTCGAGCACCGTGACGCGGCGCAGCATCTGCCGCACGATGACCTCGATGTGCTTGTCGTGGATGTCCACGCCCTGCGAGCGGTAGACCTCCTGGACCTGCTCCACCAGGTGCTTCTGCGTGGCGCGCGGGCCGAGGATGCGCAGGACCTTCTTCGGGTCCACGGCACCGGCGATGAGCTGCTTGCCCACGGCCACGTGCTCGCCGTCCTCCACCAGCAGGCGGGCACGCTTGGTCACCGGGTAGACGGCGTCCTCCTGCCCGTCGTCGCGGGTGATGACGATCTTGCGCGTGCGCTCCGAGTCGTCGATCTTGACCCGGCCGGCGGCCTCGGCGATCGGGGCCTCACCCTTGGGGGTGCGGGCCTCGAACAGCTCCTGGACACGCGGCAGACCCTGGGTGATGTCCTCCGCGGAGGCGGCACCACCGGTGTGGAAGGTACGCATCGTCAGCTGGGTGCCGGGCTCGCCGATGGACTGCGCGGCGATGATGCCGACGGCCTCGCCGATGTCCACCAGCTTGCCGGTGGCCAGGGAGCGGCCGTAGCACTTGGCGCAGGTGCCCACACGGGACTCACAGGTGAGGACGGAGCGGACCTTGACCTCGGTCACCCCGGACTCGATGAGCCGTGCGATGAGCACGTCGCCGGCGTCGTCCCCGGCCGTGGCCAGCACGTTGCCCTCGGCGTCCTTGACGTCGGTGGCGATGGTGCGGGCATAGACCGAGGTCTCCACGGTGTCGGCGCGCACGAGGCCGCCGCTGCCGTCCGGCTCGGCGATGGTCTGCGTCAGGCCCATGCGGGTGCCGCAGTCGTCCTCGCGGACGATGACGTCCTGGGAGACGTCCACCAGGCGCCGGGTGAGGTACCCGGAGTCTGCGGTCCGCAGCGCGGTGTCCGCCAGGCCCTTGCGGGCACCGTGCGTGGCGATGAAGTACTCCAGGACCGACAGGCCCTCGCGGTAGTTGGACTTGATCGGGCGGGGGATGATCTCGCCCTTCGGGTCCGCCACCAGGCCGCGCATACCGGCGATCTGACGCACCTGCATCCAGTTACCACGAGCACCGGAGGAGACCATCCGGAAGACGGTGTTGCGCTCGGGGAAGTTCTCCCGCATCGCCTCGTCGACCTCGTTGGTGGCCTGCGTCCAGATGTCGATGAGCTCCTGACGGCGCTCGTCGTCGGTGATCAGACCCATGTCGTACTGGTCCTGGATCTTCTCGGCCTCGCCCTCGAACTTCTCGAGGATGCCGGCCTTGGCGGCCGGGGCCACGACGTCGGAGATCGCGATGGTCACACCGGAGCGGGATGCCCAGCGGAAGCCGGCCTCCTTCAGCGCGTCGAGGCTCGCCCCGACGGCGACCTTGGGGTACCGCTCCGCCAGGTCGTTGACGATCCGGCCGAGCACCTTCTTGTCGACGACACCGTTGATGTACGGGTAGTCCACGGGCAGCAGCTCGTTGAAGATCGTGCGGCCGAGCGTGGTCTCGAGGAGGTACGGGTCGCCGTCCTCCCAGCCCTCGGGCGCGGTCCAGTCGCTCGGCGGGACGAGCTCGTCGAAGCGGACCTTGATGACGGCGTTGAGGTCGAGCTCGCCGGCGTCGAAGGCCATGATGGCCTCGGACATCGAGGAGAACGCGCGGCCGACGCCCTTGGCCTCGTCGCGGTCGGCGGTGAGGTGGAACAGGCCGATGATCATGTCCTGGGAGGGCATGGTCACGGGCCGGCCGTCCGACGGCTTGAGGATGTTGTTGCTCGAGAGCATGAGGATGCGGGCCTCGGCCTGCGCCTCGGCGCTCAGCGGCAGGTGCACGGCCATCTGGTCGCCGTCGAAGTCGGCGTTGAACGCCGCACACACGAGCGGGTGCAGGTGGATGGCCTTGCCCTCGACCAGCTGCGGCTCGAAGGCCTGGATGCCCAGGCGGTGCAGCGTGGGCGCGCGGTTGAGCAGCACCGGGTGCTCGGTGATGACCTCGGAGAGGACGTCCCACACCTGCGGGCGCGAGCGCTCCACCATGCGCTTGGCGGCCTTGATGTTCTGGGCGTGGTTGAGGTCCACGAGCCGCTTCATGACGAAGGGCTTGAACAGCTCCAGGGCCATCTGCTTGGGCAGGCCGCACTGGTGCAGCTTCAGGGTCGGGCCGACCACGATGACCGAACGGCCGGAGTAGTCGACGCGCTTGCCGAGCAGGTTCTGGCGGAACCGGCCCTGCTTGCCCTTGAGCATGTCGGAGATCGACTTCAGGGCGCGGTTGCCCGGGCCCGTCACCGGACGCCCACGGCGGCCGTTGTCGAAGAGCGCGTCCACGGACTCCTGGAGCATGCGCTTCTCGTTGTTGACGATGATCTCCGGCGCGCCCAGGTCCAGCAGCCGCTTGAGGCGGTTGTTGCGGTTGATGACGCGGCGGTAGAGGTCGTTCAGGTCCGAGGTGGCGAAGCGGCCGCCGTCGAGCTGGACCATGGGGCGCAGGTCCGGCGGGATGACCGGGACGCAGTCGAGGACCATGCCCATCGGCGAGTTGCCGGTGGTGAGGAACGCGTTGACGACCTTGAGGCGCTTGAGCGCGCGGGTCTTGCGCTGCCCGGTGCCGGTGGCGATGGTCTCGCGCAGCGACTCGGCCTCGGCCTTCAGGTCGAAGGTCTCCAGGCGCTTCTGGATCGCCTCGGCGCCCATGGAGCCCTTGAAGTAGATGCTGTAGCGCGCGAGGAGCTCGCGGTAGAGCAGCTCGTCGCCCTCGAGGTCACCGACCTTGAGGTTCTTGAAGCGGTCCCAGACGCGGTCGAGCCGGTCGAGGTCCTGCTCCGCGCGCTTGCGGATCTGCGCCATCTCGCGCTCGGCGGACTTGCGAACCTTCTCGCGTGCGCTCGCCTCGGAGCCGGACGACTCCATCTCGGCCAGGTCGGCCTCGAGCCGCTGGGCGCGGGACTCGATGTCGCTGTCGCGCTTGTTCTCGGTCTGCTTCTTCTCCAGGTCCATCTCGTTCTGGAGCATGGTCAGGTCCTCGTGGCGACCGTCGTCGTCGACCTCGGTGATCATGTAGGCCGCGAAGTAGATGACCTTCTCGAGGTCCTTCGGCGCGAGGTTGAGCAGGTAGCCCAGGCGTGAGGGCACGCCCTTGAAGTACCAGATGTGGGTGACGGGCGCGGCGAGCTCGATGTGGCCCATCCGCTCGCGGCGGACCTTGGAGCGGGTGACCTCCACGCCGCAGCGCTCGCAGATGATGCCCTTGTAACGCACGCGCTTGTACTTGCCGCACGCGCACTCCCAGTCCCGGGTGGGACCGAAGATCTGCTCGCCGAAGAGGCCGTCCTTCTCGGGCTTCAGCGTGCGGTAGTTGATCGTCTCGGGCTTCTTGACCTCACCGTGCGACCATTCGCGCACGTCGGCTGCCGTCGCGAGGCTGATGTGCAGCTGGTCGAAGACATTGACGTCGAGCAAGGGTTCCTACTTCCTCCGGTAGAACACCGTGTACAGCATTAGTGGGGCGCCGAGGGCCGTCGGTGCCGCCGGCGTCGGGGGAGCGTGTTCCGTGCACTCCCCCGGACGCCGGCAGCGGGCCCGGGGAGCCTTAGAGTTCCTCGACGCTGCTTGCGTCCGGACGGCGGGACAGGTCGATCCCCAGCTCCTCCGCGGCGCGGTACACCTCGTCGTCGGCGTCACGCAGCTCGATGGCATTGCCCTCGGCGTCGAGCGCCTCCACGTTCAGGCAGAGCGATCGCATCTCCTTGATGAGCACCTTGAAGGACTCTGGGATGCCCGGCTCGGGGATGTTCTCCCCCTTGACGATGGCCTCGTAGACCTTCACGCGGCCGGTGACGTCGTCGGACTTGATGGTGAGCAGCTCCTGCAGGGCGTAGGCGGCGCCGTAGGCCTCCAGGGCCCACACCTCCATCTCGCCGAAGCGCTGGCCACCGAACTGGGCCTTACCACCAAGCGGCTGCTGGGTGATCATCGAGTACGGGCCCGTGGAGCGCGCGTGGATCTTGTCGTCCACCAGGTGGTGCAGCTTCAGGATGTACATGTAGCCGACGGAGATCGGCTCCGGGTACGGCTCGCCGGAGCGGCCGTCGAAGAGCTGCGCCTTGCCGTCGGTGCTCACCATGCGCTCACCGTCGCGGTTGGGCGTGGTGTGCGCGAGCAGCCCGGTGAGCTCCTCGTGCTGGAGGCCGTCGAACACCGGGGTGGCGACTGGCGTGCGCGGACCGACCTTGACCGAGTGCTCGTCGAAGTTCTTTGTCCACTCCTCGGCGGCCTTGCGGGCCTCCGTGACGTCCCAGCCCTGCGCCGCGATCCAGCCCAGGTGCAGCTCGAGGACCTGGCCGACGTTCATACGGCCGGGCACGCCGAGCGGGTTGAGGATGACGTCGACCGGGGTGCCGTCGGGCAGGAAGGGCATGTCCTCGACGGGGAGGATGTTGGAGATGACGCCCTTGTTGCCATGGCGGCCGGCGAGCTTGTCGCCCTCGGTGATCTTGCGGCGCTGCGCGATGTACACGCGCACCATCTGGTTCACGCCCGGGGGCAGCTCGTCGTCGTTGTCCGCGCTGAACTCGCGGATGCCGATGACGATGCCGGACTCGCCGTGCGGCACCTTCAGGGAGGTGTCGCGGACCTCGCGGGCCTTCTCGCCGAAGATGGCGCGCAGCAGGCGCTCCTCGGAGGTCAGCTCGGTCTCGCCCTTGGGGGTCACCTTGCCGACGAGGATGTCGCCGGAGACCACCTCGGCGCCGATGCGGATGATGCCGCGCTCGTCGAGGTTGGCCAGCACGTCCTCGGAGACGTTCGGGATGTCCCGGGTGATCTCCTCGGCGCCCAGCTTGGTCTCGCGGGCGTCGACCTCGTGCTCCTCGATGTGGATCGAGGTGAGCACGTCGTCGGCGACGAGGCGCTGGGACAGGATGATGGCGTCCTCGTAGTTGTAGCCCTCCCACGACATGAACGCGACGAGGAGGTTCTTGCCCAGGGCGAGCTCGCCCTCGTCGGTGGCGGGGCCGTCGGCGAGCACGGAGCCGACCTCGACCCGGGCGCCCTCGTCGACCAGCACACGCTGGTTGTAGGAGTTGCCCTGGTTCGAGCGGCGGTACTTCGACACGCGGTAGAGCTGGTTGGTGCCGTCGTCGGCCGCGACGTGGATGGCGTCGGCGGAGACCTCGGTGACGACACCGGGCTTGGTGGCGACGATGACGTCACCGGCGTCGACGGCGGCGCGCCGCTCCATGCCGGTGCCCACCAGCGGGGCCTCGCTGCGCAGCAGCGGGACGGCCTGGCGCTGCATGTTCGCGCCCATGAGCGCGCGGTTGGCGTCGTCGTGCTCGAGGAACGGGATCATCGCGGTGGCGACGGAGACCATCTGGCGTGCGGAGACGTCCATGTAGTCGATCTCGTCCACCGGCACCAGGGCCGGCTCGCCGCCGCTGAGGCGGCACAGGGCGCGGTCCTCGACGAACTTGCCGTCCTCGGCCACCGGGGCCGAGGCCTGGGCGATGATGTGCCGGTCCTCGTCGTCAGCGGTGAGGTAGACGACCTCGTCGGTGACGTGACCGCCCTCGACCTTGCGGTACGGGGTCTCGACGAACCCGAACGGGTTGATCCGCGCGTACGTGGCCAGCGAGCCGATGAGGCCGATGTTCGGGCCTTCCGGGGTCTCGATGGGGCACATGCGGCCGTAGTGCGACGGGTGGACGTCACGGACCTCCATGCCGGCGCGGTCACGGGACAGACCACCCGGGCCCAGCGCGGAAAGACGCCGCTTGTGCGTCAGGCCGGCCAGCGGGTTGTTCTGGTCCATGAACTGCGAGAGCTGGGAGGTGCCGAAGAACTCCTTGATCGACGCCACCACGGGGCGGATGTTGATCAGGGTCTGCGGGGTGATGGCCTCGACGTCCTGCGTGGTCATGCGCTCGCGCACCACGCGCTCCATCCGGGACAGGCCCGTGCGGACCTGGTTCTGGATGAGCTCGCCGACGGCGCGGATGCGCCGGTTGCCGAAGTGGTCGATGTCGTCGGTCTCGACGCGGACCTCGATCGGCTCGCCGTTACGCGTGCCGGGCAGCTCCTCGACATCCTTGTGCAGGGCGAGGAGGTACTTGATCGCGGCGGTGACGTCGTCGATGCGCAGCACGGACTCGCCGAGCTCGCTGGTCAGGCCGAGCTTCTTGTTGATCTTGTAACGTCCGACCTTGGCGAGGTCGTAGCGCTTGGCGTTGAAGTAGTAGTTCTCCAGCAGGGTGCGTCCGGCCTCGACCGTGGGCGGCTCGCCCGGGCGGATCTTGCGGTAGATGTCGAGGAGCGCCTCGTCCTGGGTGTGGACGTTGTCCTTCTCGAGGGTCTCCAGCAGCACCGGGAAGTCCGCGAACTCCTCGCGGATCTCCGACTCGGTCATGCCCAGCGCCCGGAGGAAGACCGTCACGGACTGCTTGCGCTTGCGGTCGATGCGCACGCCGACGGCGTCGCGCTTGTCGATCTCGAACTCGAGCCACGCGCCGCGGCTCGGGATGACCTTGGTGGTGAAGACGTCCTTGTCGGAGGTCTTGTCCGGCACCCGCTCGAAGTAGACGCCCGGAGAGCGCACGAGCTGGGAGACGACGACACGCTCGGTGCCGTTGATGATGAAGGTGCCGCGCTCGGTCATGAGCGGGAAGTCGCCCATGAAGACGGTCTGCGACTTGATCTCACCGGTGGTGTAGTTCACGAACTCCGCGGTGACGAACAGCGGGGCCGCGTACGTGAAGTCCTTCTCCTTGCACTCCTCGGCCGTGTACTTCGGCGGCTCGAAGCGGTGGTCGCGGAAGGACAGCGACATGGACTGACCGAAGTCCTCGATCGGGGAGATCTCTGAGAAGATCTCCTCCAGGCCCGAGGTGGTCGGGACGTTGGTGTCGCCGACCTCGGCGGCGGCCTGGACGCGGGAGCGCCAGGCGTCGTTACCGAGGAGCCAGTCGAAGCTCTCGGTCTGCAGGCCCAGCAGGTCGGGGGCCTGGAGCGGCTCATGAATCTTGGCGAACGAGATGCGGCGCGACGCCGTGCGGGTCGCGATAGCGTCAGCAGTAGGTGCGGAAGAGGTGCGCGAGGCAGCCAAAGGGGGTCCTTCCCTGCGAATGGGTTGCACACAGCGCCGACCACCTGGGGCGGGTGGCGAGCCTGGCGACAGGCATGAGTCAGCGCAAAGCGACAGCATAGCCGGTGGACGTGTGCGCGTCCACCTGCTGGGGTCCGACGGCGGCGCCCGCCGAGCGTGATAGAGGACGAGGCCCGCACCGTTCTATGTCGGTGCGGGCCTCGTCCTTGAGCCGGCTCTACGCCACGACGGGCGCGGCGTCGGGGCCGGCGGGGGTCACTTGAGGGTGACGGTGGCGCCGGCGCTCTCGAGCTGCTCCTTGGCCTTGTCCGCGGCCTCCTTGGCAACGCCCTCGAGGACGGCCTTGGGGGCGCCGTCGACGAGGTCCTTGGCCTCCTTCAGGCCGAGGGAGGTCAGGGCGCGCACCTCCTTGATGACCTGGATCTTCTTGTCGCCGACCGACTCGAGGACGACGTCGAACTCGGACTTCTCCTCGACCTCCTCGGCGGCGCCACCACCGGCCGGCGCGCCGGCAGCGGCCACGGCGACGGGGGCGGCGGCGGTGACCTCGAAGGTCTCCTCGAACTGCTTCACGAACTCCGAGAGCTCGATGAGCGTGAGCTCCTTGAAAGCCTCGATGAGCTCGTCGGTGCTGAGCTTCGCCATGGTTGGCGTTCCTTCCTGGTTGTCCTGCTACGCGAGCAGAGGGTGGGGTGGTGCGTGCCGGTGCCCGATGGCTCAGGCGTCGGCGGCCTGCTTCTCGCGCAGGGCCTCGATGGTGCGGACGGCCTTGGTGGCCGGCGCGGTGAAGAGGTAGGCGGCCTGGAACAGGGCCGCCTTGAACGCGCCGGCTGCCTTGCCCAGCAGCACGTCGCGGGACTCGAGCTCGGCGAGCGTGGTGATGTCCGCGGCGGAGAGCTTGCGGCCCTCCAGGACACCACCCTTGATCACGAGCTGGGGGTTCGCCTTGGCGAAGTCACGCAGCGACTTGGCCGCCTCGACCGGCTCACCGGTCACGAAGGCGATCGCCGTCGGGCCGGAGAGGTCGCCGTCGAGCACGTCGATGCCGGCCTCCTTCGCCGCGATGGCCGTCAGCGTGTTCTTCACCACGGCGTAGCTAGCGGTACCGGCGAGCGAGCGGCGCAGCTGCTTGAGCTGGGCGACGCTGAGCCCGCGGTACTCGGTCAGCACGACGGCGCTCGACCCACGGAACTGCTCCGTGAGCTCGGCAACCGCTGCCGCCTTGTCAGGCCTCGCCATGGCCCTCCTTCCGGTAATGCCGCACGGTCGGTGGGCCCGGGACGAGGAAGAGCCCCGTGCACAGGAAGGCACGGGGCTCGCACGCCACGAGGGCTGGGGAACTCGCATCTCACCTGCGCTGGCTCCGCGTTCGCGGACTTGGCCCCGTCTGGTGGACGGGCGACCGGCGGTCTTTGGCAGTTGTCGAGGCTACCGGAGCGGCGGCGGCCGGAGCAAGCGGGCGACGGCGGAGCGGGCGTGACGTGTACCACGTGCCAGCTCCCACGTGCCACGGCGCGCGTCAGCGCGTGGCGTCCTCGTGGTCCAGGCGGCGCAGGTAGACGTTGTCCGCGCGGCTCGGTGCGCCGGGCGCCACGAACAGCACGCCCATCAGGGCTCCGAGGACCCAGGTGGCGAGGTTCGTCACGGTGCCCCACGTGAGCACCGCGCCGTTTCCCCCGCCCAGCAGCGACAGCGGTGTCAGGAGCACCCAGGTGCCCAGCCCGAAGAGGGCCGCGAGCCGGGCCGCCTCGCTGCGGTCGGTGAGCCCGTGGCGCTGGCGCACGAGGACCAGACCGATGACGCCCACGACGGCCATGCGGATCACCTCGAGTGCGAGGAGGGGGGTGACCCACCCGGGACGGCCGGCCCCCAGGTGCAGGCTCAGCGTGGGTGAGGCCAGGACCATCCAGGCGAGGGCGATGTTCGTCACGGCGCCCATCGCGCTGGTCAGGGCGACCTCGCGCCAGCGGCCCGGGCCGGCGGTGCGCACGCGGGAGCGGCTCATCCCAGCGTCGCGCTCAGCACGGCGTCCTCGGCCGCGGAGCCGTCGAGCTCGCCCTCGGGTGCCACGGCCATGACGGTGTAGGTGCGCCCCTGCTCGTCGGCGAGCCAGAGCTGGAGGACGTCGTTGGTGTGCGTGCCACCGCCGTCCTCCTCGACCGACTGCGACCAGGTCAGGGCCACGGCCTCGGCGGCCCCGGGCCACTTCTCGGCGGAGCGGTGGATGTCGCTGTTGATCCCCGCCCCCTCAAGGAGCTGCTGCTGGAAGTAGGTCTCCTCGGTGAGCCCGCGGCCGAGGTCACCTTCCTGGACCTGCAGCGCGGGCAGCCCGGAGGCGGCGTCACCGCCCGGCAGCCGGTAGACGGCGGTGGTCATGCCCTTGTCGGTGGTGGGGGCCTCCTCGCTGGTGCCGTCCGGCACGGTGAGGGTGAGGCCGTCCACCGGGCTGACCTCGCGGCCCGCGGCGTCGGAAGGCACCAGACCGAGCGGTGCGTCGGTGGGCGTCATGTCGCCGGCCTCCTGGCTCGTCGTGGCCCCGGCCGCGTCGTCGGCGCCCTCGCCGTCCTGCCCGGCGCACCCGGCCAGGGCGAGCACGATCAGCGGGACGACGGCAAGGCTGCGCAGACTTCTCATGTGGGGGTCCTTTCGGGGGTGCGGCGGACTACGGCGGGCGGTCACGAGGGGCAGCTCACCCACGGCGGTCACGAGTGACAGCTCACCCACGGCGCCCATGCCTGGCCGTCCCAGTACTGGGCGTCGGTCACGTTCGTCTCGCTGGTGCTGTTGTCGTAGCGCGCGCCGAGGCCGATGCCGATCTTGCCGGAGGCGTTGAGCGCGAACGGCGTCTCGGAGGCGCCGTCGATCTCCTGGCGCCAGAGCTCTCCGCGGTCCTGGGCCGCCTGGACGAAGGTCTGGGCGGCGTTCAGCAACGATACCGGCCCGTTGGGGTTGGCTCCCCCGCGGTGTGCACCGGCGGGCACCGGGATGCCGGCGCCGCGGAGCAGGTCGGTGGCGATGGACAGGCTCTCGGGTGCGGTGAGGTCCACGGACGCGTTGATGACCTGACCGCCCGAGGCGTCGGGGCTGAAGCTCGGCCCGAAGACGGGGTCGATGCTCGCCTCGGCGGAGCCGAACATCGTGGCCTGGTACTCGACGTTGGTGAGGTAGTCGCCCGCGGGATCCACCGTCACGGCGATGACCCCCTGGATCCTGCCGTCGGCGGAGCCGCTCGTGTTCACCAGGCCGCCGGGCAGGTCCACGTCCGCCTGGGCGCCGGCATCGGCGTCGACCTGGTAGTAGGTGGTGATCTCGCCGGTCTCGAGGTTGGTCTCGACACCGATGGCCATCGCGAGGTTCGCCTCGGCCGAGGCCGACTGGTCCAGCGCGGTGGCGCTGGCGCTGGCGCTGCCCGTGGCGCCGACCGCACCGAAGATCGACGTGGGTGTGGGCGGCTGGTAGCGGTCCACCCAGGGCATGGCGTTCCACAGGTTCCGCGCCGGGCCCACGATGGGGGTGGTGGCGTTGAAGAGCTCGTCCTGGAAGTACCCGACGAGCGCGTCCTTCTCGGCCGCGTCGACCTCCCAGACCATGCCGCCCTCGATGAGGGCGCCACCGGAGGCCCCGGCCGTCAGCTCGCCGCCGTACTGCTGGTCGCCAACCGTGACCTGCAGGCCGCCGCCGACGCCGGCGCTGACCGCACCCTTGACGTCGCCCTGGTAGGTGACCCGGAAGGTGCCGTCCGCCAGCTCCTCGACGGCGACCGAGCCGCCCGTGTCCACGTCGATGAACGCGACGGAGACCCCGAGGGAGCGGGAGGTCTCCTCGGTGGCGACGACGCATACCTCGCCGGGCTCGCGCGAGTCGGCCGCGGCGTTACCGGAGCCGCCGCACTCGAGGCCGAAGGAGGAGAAGGCACGGCACAGGGTGTTCTCGAACGCGCCAGACAGTGCGCCACCCGGGGCGGCGGAGGTCAGCAGTGCGCCGACGACGAGCACGACGACGAAGAGGGTGCCCACCAGCTCGGCGGACGCGGCGCCCCGCTCGCCGTCCGGGCCGCCCGCAGCGGGGCGCGGCGCGAGCGCGCGGGCACGGGCCACCGCGCGGGCGACGGCCCCCCGCGCGGGCGCCGGCGGGTGGGTCGGGTGCGCTGGGCTCACCTGGTCTCCTCGGGTCGGCTGTGCGGCACCGTGACGGTGCCCGCGTCCGGTTCGGACGTTACGGACGGTCCTGGTAGGGCGGCCAGGGGCGGGTGCCCCGCCGGCGCCCCTCAACCGACGAGCCGGGTCTCGATCCGCAGCGCCGAGACCGGCGGGTCGAACGGGTCTGGGGGCTCGGGCGTGCAGGTCGGTTCGGGCTCGGGGGTCTCCCCGTCCTGGCCGGTCGGCGTCTCGGTCGCGCCGTCCGCGGGGCACTGGGTCTCGGCCGTCTCGTCCTCGGTCGGCTCGGCCGCCGTGCGGCAGCCGCCGTCGAGGTCGACACCGAGGAGCCCGCCGGCCAGGCAGAGGCCGCCCCGGAGCTCGATGCGGGCGGTGGCCTCGGCGTAGATGTAGTGCCCGGTCGGGTCCACCGGCTCGTGCGACTTCACCTCGACGCGGACCTCCCCGGCCCCCGGTCGCACACGCACATCGTGGCTCTGGAGCTCGGCGTCGTTGCGACCTGCGTACGTCCCGGCGGCCGCCCGCATGCCCGACGGCCCGTACGCGTCCAACGGCCGACCGAGCAACGCCCAGAAGTCCGCAGGTGACGTCGCGTGCAGAAGCCTGGAGTGCACGTCCTCCAGGCCGTCGGCCCAGAGCTCCACGGACGCCAGCGCGGCGGCGTCGGCGGCGGTTGCCTGCGTGCGCCGCTCGGTGACGGCCTGGCCGAGCGGCACGAGGAACAGCAGCCCGATCAGCGTCAGCAGTGCGGCCCCGGCCACGGCGAAGGGCAGGATGCTGCCCCGCTCACCGGCCAGGCGGGTGGCGCACCACCGCGGAAGCCGGATGACGCGCAACCGACCCAGCCGGGCGGCCAGCCTCACCCGGCCACCTCGATGTCGGTGAGGCGGAACGGCGGCTGGAACGAGTACGCGACCGGGTTGTCGTCCTCGTTGTGGACGTCGAGGGTGACGGAGTCTGCCGGCACCCCGGGCCAGACGACCGTGAGGGTCACCTGCTCCCCCGCCGTCAGGCCCGTGCGGGCGGCGAGCTCCGTCAGGCCACGCGGGTCCTCCTCGCCCATCTGGTAGTCCAGCGGGTAGATGCGCTGCCCGCCGTCGACCAGGGTGAGGTTGGTGGGCGAGAACTGCTGGGTCGGGGCGAAGCTGCCGCGGCTGTTGGCGGCCGTGCCCACGGAGAACCAGTTGCCGATGCTGGCGACCTCGCCGGCGACGTGCGAGACCTCGACCTCCCCCACCAGGTAGTCGCCGAGCCGGCGGACCTGCGCCAGCCGGACCGCGACCTGGCTGCCGTCGCGGCCCTCGAGGGTGACACCCTCGGACCCGGGGCCGGTGGGCCCGGCGCTGGCGGGCAGCTCCACTCCTGAGGCGCCGCCGACGACCCCGGCCGTGGGCGTTTCCTCGGGACGGAACTGCAGCTCGACGCGCCGGTTCTGGGCGCGTGCCTCGGTGGAGGTGCCCTCGGCCCGGGGCTCGGACTCCCCGCGTCCTTCGGTAGCCACGGTGTACGCGCCGAGGTCGGCCAGCGTCCCCAGGCGGGTGGCGACGGCGGCGGCTCGCTGCTCGGAGAGCGCCTGGTTGGCGGCGTCGTCGTCGACGGCGTCGGTGTGCCCGATGATCGTCAGCTCACCCGCGCCGTAGTCCGCGAGCTGCTCGGCCACCCCCGTCAGAGTGGCGTCGGCGTCCGGTGACAGGTCCGCGCTCGTGGGCGCGAACAGCACGTCGGCGGCGACGTTGATCTCGACCTCGTCCTCCACCACGCGGGTGTCGCTGGAGTCGTCGAGGGCCTCGGTGTAGGTGTTTAGCGTGGCCTCGTGGGCGGTGGCGCCGGGCTCGGCAAGCTCACCCAGGGCCTGCACGGCGTCCTCGCCGGCGTCCGCCGCCAGGATCACCGGGACGTCCTCGACCAGCCCGACCATGGGAATCATCACCGCGACGTCCTCGACGTCGACGGCACCGAACGCGACGTACCCGGTGACGGGCTGGTCCGGGCCGGCCACGAGCGGGTCGGTCGACGCGGCGATCTCCTCCTGGACGGTGCCTGCCACCGGGTCCACCAGCCGGAGGGCGTGCGGACCGGGCCGCTCCCCGGCGCCGAACGTCCAGTACTGCGCGAGGTCGACCGGCTCCGCGCCGTCTGCGGCGACCGCGGTGAGCGGCAGCACGCTGACGGCGCCGTCGTTCACGAGCGGACCGACCTCGACGGTGATCTCCGCCGCGCCGACGACAGCCGTGGTCGTCACTCCCGCCGGAGCCGCCGGCGTGGCGGTGGCCGAGGGCGTCTCGGACGCCGTCGGCGATGCCTCCGCGCCGGGGTCCTGGGCCGTGCAGCCGGCGAGCAGGCCGACGGCGCCCAGGAACGGCAGGATGATGGTGGTTCGGCGTCTCACGGGCGACCTTCCGGATCGGAGGGGTGGGTAGGCGTGCACGCGTGCGGATGCGGGTGCGCGGTGCGGCCCCCCTGCTCCGCACCACGCACCCGCACCCGGCGGACCTGCATCAGCCCCCGATGTTGCCGACTGCCTCGGTGATCCGCCCGCCGATCGCGCTGGCGATGCTGGGGCCGAACGCCACCAGGGCGGCGATGATCGCGACGACGACGAAGATGATGCCGGCGTACTCGGCGGAGCTCTGGCCCTTCTCCTCGTTCCGCAGGCGGTCGAACGCACCGGCCACGAGGGCCACGGTCGCGATCTGCGCGGCGAGAACCTGGGTCTTGACACGGTTCATCATGGAGTGCTCCTCGCTATCGGCAGGGTTCTGAGCCCCGCTGTGGTTGTCAGTTGGGACGTTACGGACACCTAGCGCCCCACGGGCAGGGCCGTCTGCCCCGAGACGCGCCCCTGGTCGGGGCCCCGCCCCGCCTCCGCGTCGAGCCAGGCCACGACGGCCTCGGCACGGTTGTGCACGCCGAGCTTGGGGTAGGTGGCGTTGAGGTAGTTCTTCACCGTGCGGGGCGAGAGGAACTGCGCGCGGGCGATCTCGTCGTTGCTCAGGCCCTGCGCGGCGGCCTCGAGCACCTCGGCCTCACGCTCGGTGAGGGCGGCGCGCAGCGGGTTCACGCCGGTCGGTCCGCCCGAGGTGACCGCCATGACACCCGTGGCCTGCCTGCTGAGGACGAGGCCGCCGGAGAGGCAGGTGCGCAGGGCGCCGGCGAGCTCGCGCGGGCCGATCTCGCCGTGCACCAGGTACCCGCGGGCGCCGGCGCGCAACGCCTCGCGGACGATCTCGGGGTCTTCTGAGTGGGTCAGCATGAGTGTCGGCGTGCTCGCCGCGATCACGTCGAGCACCTCGAGGCCGGACATCCGAGGCATCCGCACGTCCAGCAGGACGACGTCGGGCGGGTCGGCGGCCACGGCGTCGACGGCGGCGCGGCCGTCCGCGGCCTCGCACACCTCGCCCACCTCGTCCACCTGCTCGAGGGCGGCGCGCACGCCGAGCCGCACGATCGGGTTGTCGTCCACGACGAGGACCTTCATGACGGTTGGTTCCTTCCTGTCGGGATGGTGGGTGCGGGCGCCGCGGCGTCGACCGGAACCGGGGCTCCGGCGTCGTCCAGGGCAGCCGCCGGCTGGTGGGGCACCGCCGGCAGGTGCACGTGGATCTGGGTGCCGGTCCCGCCCGGTGGGACGCTCACGGTCACGCACCCGCCTACCTCCGCCGCCCGCTCGCGCACCCCGATGAGGCCGTAGTGGCCGCCGAGCGCGAGGGCGTCGTGGTCCAGCGGCGGCAGCCCCCGCCCGTCGTCGGCGACCACCAGGTCGAGGGCGTCCGGGGCGAGGCGAAGCGTGACGGTGGCACGGGAGGCCCCGGCGTGGCGGTGGATGTTCTCGAGGAGCTCGCCGAGGATGCGGATCGCGCGCCAGCTGGCCTCCGCGTCGGTCGGCCCGGTGTCCTCGCCCTGGACCTGGAGGTCGACGGGGATGCCGGTCCGCTCGTGCCAGAGCCGGGCCTCGAGCCGGACGGCGTCACCGAGCTGGTCCCGCGCGAGCGCGCGAAGCCCGCCCAGCACCTCCCGCGCCTCGCGGGTGGCCGTGTCGCACGCGTCGAAGATGACGTCCGCGGTCCCGGCGTGCGCGGAGCCGTCGGCGTGGAGACGCTCCGCGAGCACCTCGGTGAGCATGCGCACACCGTGCAGGGTCTTGGCGAGGGAGTCGTGCATCTCCCGTGCCAGGGCCGCGCGTTCGCTCACCGCGGCCTTGCGGGTGCGCAGCTCGATCAGCTCGCGGGCTAGGCGGCCCTGACGGCGCAGCGCCTGCCCCAGGCGGCCCGAGAGGTGTGAGAGGAACGCCGCCGCGGGGACGAGCAGCAGCCACTCCGGCGCGGTGCGGCCCGGCGTCGCGATCGAGGCGGCGAGCAGACAGCAGGCCGAGACGACCACGGCCCACGCCAGTGCGCGCCACCGGGGAAGGAGGATGCCCAGCAGCGCCGCGGAGACCAGGACGTACGCGGCGGTCAGCGCGTTCCCGGCGCCGGCGGCCCCGGCCGCCCCGGCGACGACGAGCGTCATGAGCGCGTCACTGAGGAGGAACCGGCGGTCGTCGGAGAAGAGCCGGGGCCGGGCGGCCCAGTACCGCAGGGGCAGCCAGCTGAAGGGGATCGCGAGCAGCAGCACCACGAGGAGGGGGCTCGGCCGGGCGGTTGCCTCCAGGACGACGAGCGCGGCCAGGGTGGCCAGGCGCGCGTCGCAGACGAACTGCACCGCGCCGGTGATGCTGGCCGTCTCCAGCGATCCCGGTCCGCGCGCCGCCAGCCGGGCGGTCAGGTCAGCCGAAGACATCGCCGAGCGACCCGAGGTTGGAGATGAGCATCCCGGCCATCATGAGGATGAGGGCGCCGGGCACGATCGTCATGGTCACGACCAGCGAGACCCGCGGCGCGGCCTTCGCCGCGTCGCGACGCACCTGCTGGGCACGCTGGCGCCGGACCTCCGAGGAGATGCTGCCCAGGGCCTCGGCGAGCGGCACCCCGAGCTCCTCGGCCTGCAGCAGGGCGGTGACGAAGGTGCTGACGTTCTCGGACTGGGCGCGGTCGCGCACCCCGATGAAGGCGTCCCGGCGAGGGATGCCGAGCTGCATCTCGCGCAGGGCGGTGGCCATCTCCTCCGCCAGCGGGCCGGCGTGGAAAGCGCTCACGCGCTCGACCGCCTGCCGGAACGAGGTACCGGCGCGCACGGTCACCCCGAGCACGTCGAGGAAGTCGGGCAGGTCGCGGTCGATCTGGCGGCGCCGGCGCGCGGCGACCATGCGCAGCCACACCTCCATCCAGGCCGCGAACACGAGGCCGAAGATGACGCCGAGCAGTGCCTGCCCCGCCAGGGCGAGAAGGACGACGACGACCATGCCGAGCACGGTGAAGCCCGCCTGCCGCTGCATGAACGCACTGACGGTGAGCCGCTCCGGCCGGCCGGCACGGCGCAGGCGGTCCTCGAGCCGGCGCAGCCGGGCGGGACCGTACATGGCCATCAGCGTGCGCTGGAACCGGGCGCCGAGCCGGTCCACGAACGCCGCGAACCCGCGCGGACCCTCGTCCTCCTCGCCCTGGCGGGTGATCACCTGGTCCTCGAGCCCGGTGGAGCCGAGCAGCCGCAGACCCTGGGCGCCGAAGAGCACGAGCAGCGCACCCGCGGCCCCCACGAGCAGGGCCGCCATCAGATCTCCACCTTGGTCATCATCTTCATCAGCACGAAGCCGACGACGAAGCAGCCGCCGGCCGCGGCCAGCGCCAGCTGCCCGAGGGGCGAGCTGGCCATGACGTCGAGGATCCCGGGCACGAACAGGTTCATGAGGAGCACCGAGGCCACGCCGATGGCCACGACGGCGTAACCGCCGAAGACGGAGCCGAGCATGACCGTGCCGACCTCGCGGCGCAGCTCCTTGCGGTCCTCGAGGGAGGAGGCGATGTCGCTGAGAGCGGTGACGAGCGCACCGCCGGCGCGCGACTGGATGACGATGGTCTGCACCAGGACGCTGAGCTCGCGGGAGGGCAGGCGGGTCGCGAGGTCGCGCATGGCGTACTCGAGGTCGCGGCCGAGGCGCAGCTGGCCGACGACCTTGACCAGCTCGCTCGACGCCGGCTCGCTCATCTCCCGGGACGCCATCTCCAGGCCGCGGCGGATGGACAGGCCGGCCGCGGCGGAGTTGGCGAGCAGCCGGGCGAGCTCGGGCAGCTGGGCGATGAACCGGTCGGTGCGGCGCAGCACCCGGTGGTCGAGCCACCGGGAGACCGCCACCGGGATGGCGACGACGATCACGATGGTGCTGATCCGCCCGAGGGTGGGCAGCAGGACCGCGACGGCCAGGGCCATCGCGAGCAGCTCGGTGGTGACCAGGCGGGCCGGCGACCAGCTCAGGCCCGCGCCACCGAGCCGGGCCTGGAGCCGCCGGCCGGGCCGGGTGCGCCGGATCCAGCCGTCCACCCGGACGAGCAGGCCGGCGACCGGCCGGCGGGTGAGAGTCCCGGACACCTCGACCACCTGCTGCGTGCGCAGGGCGTTGTCGATGAGCACGGACATGGCCCACAGGCCCACGGCCAGGGTGAGGAGGGTCGCGAGCAGGACCGCCTCGGCGGAGCCCCACGTCATCGCGGCACCTCGCTCGGCCGGCCGGCGTCGGCGAACTGCTGCGGCACGGCCTCCCCCGCGCGCAGGAGGCGGTCGCGCAGCGTCCCCGGCAGCACGAGGTGGCGGAAGGTCGGCGGGGTGCCGGCCGGGGCACCGAACGGCGCGGGCACGAGCTCGGTGAGGGCCTCGGTGCGGAAGGCCTCCCGGCGGGAGGAGGTGACGGCGTGGACCTCGCTGACCCGGCGGCTGCCGTCGGCGCCGCGCTCGAGCTGGACGACGACGTCGATCGCGCCGTTGATCTGGTCGCGCAGCGTCTCCACGGGCAGGGCCAGGTCGGTCATCGACGCCAGGGTCTCCAGCCGGCCGAGCGCCTCGGCCGCACCGTTGGCGTGCACGGTGGTCAGCGAGCCCTCGTGACCGGTGTTCATGGCCTGGAGCATGTCCAGGGTCTCACCGCCGCGGACCTCGCCGACGACGATGCGGTCGGGCCGCATGCGCAGGCTGTTGCGGACGAGGTCGCGGATCGTCACGGCGCCCTGACCCTCGACGTTGGCCGGGCGCGACTCCAGCCGGACGACGTGCGGCTGCTGGAGGGACAGCTCGGCGGCGTCCTCGATGGTGACGATGCGCTCGCCGTCGGGGATCATGCCGGACAGCGCGTTGAGGAAGGTGGTCTTGCCCGAGCCGGTGCCGCCGGAGACCAGCACGTTGCACCGGGCACGCACCATCGCCGCGAGCAGCAGGGCCAGCGGCTCGTCGATGGTGCCGCGCGCGACGAGGTCCCCCATGCGGAAGGGCTGGGGGAACCGGCGGATGGTCAGGGTCGGGCCGTCCATGGCGAGCGGCGGGATGATGACGTTGACACGCTCGCCGGTGGCGAGGCGGGCGTCGACCATGGGGCTGGACTCGTCCACGCGGCGGTTCACCGAGGACACGATGCGGTCGATGGTCTGGTACAGCTGGGCCTCGGAGGCGAAGGCGGTGGGCACGCGTTCGATCCGGCCGCGCCGCTCGACGAAGACGTCCCGGTAGCCGTTGACCATGATCTCGGTGACGGTCTCGTCGGCGAGCAGTCCCTCCAGGACACCGAGCCCTACTGTGTCGTCGACGATCCGCTGGATCAGCCGCCCGCGCTCGCGGGAGGACATGACCGGGCCCTCGAAGGAGAGCACCCGGGCCAGGACCCGCTCGAGGCGTGCCCGCCGCTTGGGCAGATCGAGGTCGGTGACCTCCTCGAGGTCCACCTCCTCGAGGAGCCGGGCCTTGAACTTGGTGACGAGGTCGTCTGAGTCGTCGACGGACCGGGAGTCCGTCGAGAGCCTGTCTCGCAGCGCCATCGGTCAGCCCGGGAAGTCCGCGGTGCGCCGCACGGTGACGGTGTCCACGCTGAAGGAGGGGATGCCGATGGGGATGCGCGCCTCCACGCTGACGCAGTGCCCCGCGCAGTCGGCGACGGCGGCCGCACCGGTGTCGATGCGCTCGACGGTGATCCAGTCGGGGACCTGGTCGTGCACCGCCTGGTCGACGGACCGCTGGCCGGTCATCTGCGCGCGCGCGCCGTCGCGGGCGGCCTGCTGGACGGCGGAGACGGTGGTCACTGCCAGCATGCCCTGGACGACGACGAGGGTGATCAGCACGAGGATGGGCACGACCCCGACGAGCTCCACGCTCAGGGCGCCGCGCTCCCGGCCCGCCTGGCGGAGCCGCCTCATCGGCCCTCCCACAAGATCTCCGCGGTGGCGCGGGTGTCGGGCAGGGTCAGCGGCGAGGGGGTGCGCAGCGTGACGGTGACCTTGTCCGCCGTCGGGTCGGAGACGGTGCCGCCCGAGCGCCAGGCGGCGGGGACTCGGTCCATGACCTCGGTGTAGACATCCTCGGCCGGCATGCCGCGGCCGAAGGCACGCGCAGCCTCCTGGGCGGCGTTGCCGGCGTAGATGTGGGTGACGCCCCACACGATCAGCTGGATGCACACCAGGAGCACGAGCGTGGCGAGCGCGAGGACGACCGGGGTCTCCACCGCGATCTGCCCGGACTCACCGGCCGGCTGACGCAGCCGCGGGACCCGCCGAGCGGGCTCGCGGCGTCGGCGCACGCGCGTCTCGCGCTGCGGCGCCTGTTCGGCGGTCGGTGGCGGGGGCGGCGCGAGGGATGCCTTCACGGCCTGCATGGGCTTCGCCAGCTCGGGCAGCCGGGCGTCGAGGGCGGTCGCGGTGTTCAGCGCGGCTTCCAGGGACTGCCCGGCGCGCGGGATGCTGGCCGCGACCGGGATTCCGGAGAGCTTGGGCGCCATCGCGGGCTGGATCTCCGCGGACCGGTCGGTCATGTTGAGCAGGAGCCGCAACGGTGCCGAGCCGCGCACCTCCAGCCGGTCCAGGGCCTCCGAGAGACGACGGGCGCCCCGCAGCGCGGGCACGTCCGGGGTGGTCACCACGAGGATCTCGTTCGCGGACTCCAGCCCCATGGCCGTGACATCGTCGAGGCGCGACCCGCAGTCGATGACCACGCGCTCGTACTGGTAGCGCAGCGCCTGGACGATCTGACGCGTCGCCGCCTCGGACATCTCCTCCCCGTGCTCGCCCTCGTTGGGCGCCGGGATGAGGCTGATGCGGTGGGGCAGGGAGTAGGTGACCTCGCCGAGGGCCCGGCCGGTCAGCTCGTCCGCGACCTCGACCAGGTCCACCACGCTGCGGCGCACCGAAACACCGGCGTAGGAGGCGAGGTCGCCGCCGCGCACGTCGAGGTCCACCAGGCAGGTGGTGTGCTCGGCGGCCAGCTCCTTCGCGAGCAGCAGCGCGAGCAGGGAGGTGCCCACCCCGCCCTTGGCCCCGACGAGGGCGATGACCTCACCCGCGGCACCCTGGTTGCCGCTGGAGTCGTCGATCTGGCGCCGCACCGACCGCGACCAGGTGGCCGCGGACTCGATGCGCGTGACGAACTGCTCCAGCGACGGCGGCATGGCCAGGATCGAGCGCGCGCCGACATCCATCGCGGTGGCCAGCGCCTCGGGCGTCGCTTGCTGGACGAGGACCAGGGTGGCGATCAGCGGGTGGTCCAGACCGACCTCACGGGCGGTCTCGAACCCCAGACCGCCATCGAGGCGCTCGTCCACGAGCACCACGTCCGGCGAGGACAGGGCGAGCTCGTGGCGCAGCTGCGCGACCGAGCCGACGACGGCCTGCGCCAACACGCTCTCCGCCTCGGCCAGGGTGGCCCGGACCTGCTCGACCGTTCGGGCGTCGTCCGAGACGACGAGCACGTTGAACGTCATGGCGCCACCACCTGTGGGATCTGTTCGTACACGCGTTGCTCGGCCGGTACGTCGGTCTCGTCCCCGAGCCCGCGCAGCGCGAGCCGGAGCTTGACGGCGAAGCTTTCCGCGTAGGCCACGCGGAGGGCGTCGTTCGTGCTGAGTGCGAAAGTCACGGGCACGCCCTGCGAGTCGGTGAAACCGCCCTGGGGGTTCTCCTCCTCCACGGCCTGGGGCAGGCCGACCTCGATCACGAGGGCGTTGCTCACCCAGACCTCGGCACGCTGGGCGTCGGTGACCGGGTCGACGGTGGTCGCCAGGAGGTCCACCCGGTCGCCCGGGCCGACCTTGCCGGCGACGCCGGTCTCGGCGTCGACCATGATGGCGACCTCGCGGTAGCCGGGCTGCAGACCGGGCGCCTCGCGGAGCATGCCGTCCTGGACGAGCGCACCGGCCCGATAAGTGCCGGCCGAGACCAGGCCGGCCACCTGCTCGGGCTCGGTGAGCGCACCCTCTGGGACCCAGCGAGCAGGCCGCTCGACCACCTCGATCATGTCCTGCGTCACCGGTTCAAGCTCTTCGACGTCCCGGCTCAGGGTCACCACCGGGACGAGGTTGCCCACCTGGGAGGCCACCGACGACACGTACGCGGAGACCGCGAAGAAGACGATGACGGCGCCGATTCCGGTGGCCAGCAGGAGGAGCACGCCGCGGCGCTGCCGCGGGTTCATCGTGCGCCCCCGGAATTCACGGTCACGGCGGTCTCCGAACGGTCGGCGGCCCCGGCAGTGACGTCGTCGCCGCCGGTGTTGCCGCAGAAGATGCAGCGCGGTCCGGTCGCGGGCCGGTCACACATCGGGCACGGCCGGGCCGGGAGCGCGGCGAGGATCTCGCGCGCGACGACGTCAGGCGTCCGGTCGAGCCAGCTGGCCTCCGCCCACTCGCGGGCGCGCCAGGCGGGGGCCTGGGGACGCGCCGGAAGGGTGAGGTCGGGGTCGCGGGCCGGCTCGAGCGTGACCGTGAGGCGGCGGCGCTCCGGCGAGGCATCCCAGACGACGACGTCGGCAGGGGCGACCGGCCAGACCACAGACCGGGTCTCGCGGACCTCACCGGCGGTGATGTCCACGTCGAACGCGGTCGACGGGAGCCAGCCGCGCACGTGCTGGCGCAGCGTCGGAGCCGGGTTGCCCAGGCGGCTGACCGAGGAGAGGGCGAGCCGCGTGCGGACGCGGCCGGCGGCGCGGGCCGCGACGGCCGGAGCGCTGGCGTAGCGCGCGAGGGGAAGCGCGAGAAGGCAAGACGCCACGAGGATGCGAGCAGTGCGGTGACCGCTCAGCACGACCAGCCCCACATCGCCCCGGGCCATCGCCGTGCGCGCCATGCGGGAGGTGCGCTCCGTCTCGCCGGGGCCGGAAATCACCAGCACGTCCCCGCCGCGCGAGCGGTCGAGAACATCGGCCGCCTCCTCTGCGTCGGAGACTGCGACGACGCCGTCACCGCCCGGCAGCTCGCCGAATCCGACGAGTACCCTCATAAACTCCCCCTGTCCCCCGTTGCCACGAACCTGCGGGCGCGCCAAAAGATCGGAAGAAACCTCATGACAGCCGCCGCGCCGGTGTGGGCAAACCGGAACGAAGTCTACCGATTGGCTGTTAACGGGCAAATGGTGACCAATTTGTGGGTGGCCCGCAACCGGGCGGAACGGCGCCAGGGACTGCTCGGGACCGACCACCTGGACGGCGCACTGTTGATCGAGCGGTGCTCCTCGGTGCACACCGTCGGCATGCGCTACGCCATCGACGTGGCGTTCGTCGGTGCCGCGGGGCGGGTCCGCGATGTCGTCACCATGGTGCCCGGCCGGGTGGGCCTGCCGCGTCCGCTGGCGCGCGCGGTCGTCGAGGCACCGGCCGGAGAGCTGCGGCGCCTGGGGGTGCGGCCGGGGACGGTTCTCGCTGCCCTATAACCCCGCCAGGGTGGCGACGGCGCGACGGTGGCAGCGGGCACGGGCACGGGCACGGGCACGGGCACGGGCACGGGCAGTCGATCGTCGCAG
Organism: Georgenia yuyongxinii; assembly: GCF_006352065.1. Classification (NCBI taxonomy): domain Bacteria; kingdom Bacillati; phylum Actinomycetota; class Actinomycetes; order Allobogoriellales; family Allobogoriellaceae; genus Georgenia; species Georgenia yuyongxinii. Next base: position 3,522,436 of record NZ_CP040915.1, read on the forward strand.
CGTGTGGTTAGGGTGACCCGGTCGATCGACGTGCCGACACCGGCACCGAACCGGAGGGACGCGCGAGCGCATGGCGGCACTGGTCATCTTCTTGTTCCTGGCGGGTCTTGCCCTCGTGGCGGGCGGCATCATCCTGCTGGTGCGCCGTGGCGCCGGCGCGGGCTCGTCCGGCCCGCGCGTGCCGGTCCCGGCGACCGTCGTCCGGCAGGTCGGTCTGCGTCAGCCGCCCGTGCTGGAGGTCGACTACCCGGGGCCGGACGGCCGCCCGTTGCGCGGGCGCGTGAGCGTCCCGATGAGCGCGGCCGGCTTCGGGCAGGCGCTGCTCACAGGCGGTTCGCCCACCACGGTGTGGGTCGATCCCCGCCGGCCCGAGGACATCTCGCTGCAGCAGTCCGGCCGGTCCGGCTCGGGACGGGCGCTCGGCGGCGCGCTGATGCTGTTCTTCGGTCTCGGCGCGCTCTTCTTCGGCGCCATGTTCTCGTTCCTGCTCCCGTTCGGGTGACTGCGCCCACGCCGTCGGGTGGCATCTCGACGTCGTGACAGAGAAACGCCCGGCCCGGCACTCCCCGAGGAGTGCCGGGCCGGGCGTCGATCAGGCCTAGATCAGGACGCGTCCTCGCTGACGAGGTTGCGCGTCTTGGTGGCGTCCAGCGGGATGCCGGGGCCCATGGTCGTGCTCATCGTGGCCTTGGTGATGTAGCGGCCCTTGGAGCTGGCCGGCTTGAGGCGGAGGATCTCCTCCTGCGCAGCGGCGTAGTTGTCCACGAGCTGCTTCTCGTCGAAGCTGGCCTTGCCGATGATGAAGTGCAGGTTCGAGTGCTTGTCCACGCGGAACTCGATGCGGCCGCCCTTGATGTCGGACACGGCCTTGGCCACGTCCATCGTCACGGTGCCGGTCTTCGGGTTCGGCATGAGGCCACGCGGGCCGAGCACGCGGCCGAGCCGGCCGACCTTGCCCATGAGGTCGGGGGTGGCCACCGCGGCGTCGAAGTCGACGTATCCGGCCGCGACCTTCTCGATCAGCTCGTCGCCACCGACCTCGTCGGCCCCGGCCTCGATGGCCTGGTTCGCCCGGTCACCGACGGCGAAGACCAGGACCCGAGCGGTCTTGCCGGTGCCGTGCGGCAGGTTGACGGTGCCGCGCACCATCTGGTCTGCCTTGCGGGGATCGACGCCGAGGCGGAAGACGACCTCGACGGTGGAGTCGAACTTGGTGGTGGCGGTCTCCTTCGCCAGGCGCACGGCCTGGAGCGGAGCGTAGAGCTCGCCGTCGTGGATCTTCTCGGAAACCTTGCGGTACGTCTTGCTGCGCGTTGCCATCTGCTTCTCCTGGATGCAGTCGTGGTCTGCGGGTCCGCGCGGACCCTGCCACTGCACGCCCGAGGGCGCGCTTACGGATGTGTCGGTCAGCCCTCGACCGTGATGCCCATGGAGCGGGCGGTGCCGGCGATGATCTTCTCGGCGGCGTCGATGTCGTTGGCGTTGAGGTCTTCCTGCTTGGTGCGGGCGATCTCCTGGACCTGCTCACGGGTGATCTTGGCGACCTTGACCGTGTGCGGGGTGGCGGAGCCCTTGGCCACACCGGCGGCCTTCTTGATCATCTCGGCGGCCGGCGGGGTCTTCGTGACGAAGGTGAAGGAACGGTCTTCGTAGACCGTGATCTCCACCGGGATCACGTTGCCACGCTGCGACTCGGTGGCCGCGTTGTAGGCCTTGCAGAACTCCATGATGTTGACGCCGTGCTGACCCAGCGCGGGGCCGATCGGCGGCGCGGGGGTTGCTGCGCCGGCCTGGATCTGGAGCTTGATCAGGCCTGCAACCTTCTTCTTGGGGGGCATGTTCGGGTCCTTACGGTTCTTCCTCGTGTCCTGCCGGAACGGGCGTCCGGCGGTGCTGCCGTCTCGCTAGATCTTGGCGACCTGCGAGAACGACAGCTCGACCGGCGTCTCCCGGCCGAAGATCGTGACCAGCACCTTGAGCTTTTGGCTCTCGGGCGTGATCTCGGAGATGGTGGCGGGCAGGGTCTCGAACGGACCGTCGGTGACGGTGACGGACTCACCCACGATGAAGTCGACCTTGATGGGGGTCGCAGCGGCGGCACCGCCGGCACCCTTGGAGGGCGCCGTCGCGGACTTCGCCTGGATGGCGGGGGCCAGCATGGAGAAGACCTCGTCCTCGGTCAGCGGGACGGGCTGGTGCGTGTTGCCGACGAAGCCGGTCACGCCGGGGGTGTGCCGCACAGCACCCCACGACTCGTCGGTCAGGTCCATGCGCACCAGGGTGTAGCCAGGGATGCGCACGCGGTTGACGAGCTTGCGCTGGGCGTTCTTGATCTCCACGACCTCTTCCATGGGGACTTCCACCTGGTAGATGTAGTCCTCCATGTTCAGGCTCTGGATGCGGTTCTCCAGGTTGGCCTTCACGCGCTTCTCGTAGCCCGCGTAGGTGTGCACGACGTACCAGTCGCCCGGCAGCAGGCGCAGCTCCTTGCGGAATGCCTCGGCGGGGTCGAGCTCCTCTTCCTCCTCGGGCTCGACCTCGGCCTCGTCGGCCGGCTCGGCGCCCTCAACCTCGTCGGTCGGCCCGGCGTCCTCGTCGGCGTCGACCTCGTCGGTCGGCCCGGCGTCCTCGGCGTCGTCGGCCGTGGCGGCATCCTGCTCGTCCCCGGCCTCGGCGAGGTCGGCAGCGGGCGCGTCGACGACGACGTCGTCCGCCGGCTGTCCGGGCTCGGCCGACGCCTCGTCGAGGTCCGTAGGCTCGAGGTTCTCAGACACGTGCGACCTGCTTTCTGATCGATTGGGACTTCTGGCGGGTCAGCCAGCTAGGGGCGGGCGGACGGCGTCATGCGGCTCAGCCGAAGACCCAGAGCACGAGCTGCCCGAACCCCAGGTCGAGCAGGCCGACGATCACCCCGATCGCGAGCACGAATGCCAGCACGACCACGAAGTACGTCATCAGCTCGCTGCGCGTGGGTCGCACGACCTTCTTGAGCTCGGCGATGACCTGCCGGAAGAACAGGACGATACGGCCGAAGAACCCGCGCTTCTTGACGTCCTTCTCCTCGGACGCGCTGCGGGCGCGCTCGGGCCGCCCCGAGGTCGCGCTTGCAGACTCGCTCACAGGTTCTTCCTCACGATTTTCCGCGGGGTCTCATCCCCGCCCATCTCGGGCAGGTAGGCCCGCCGGGTGGCGGGACCCCTCAGGACACGTGCACCCCTGAACGGGAGCCAGTCCTGGCAGGGCAGGAGGGACTCGAACCCACAACCGCCGGTTTTGGAGACCGGTGCGCTACCAATTGCGCCACTGCCCTATCAGCGATCGACCTTCCCGGGCCGCGCGGCGCCCTCGTGGGCGTGCACCAGCCTGGCGGACGTCAACCACCGGCGTCGAGTGTACGGCCTCGCTGCCGTTTTGGTCGAACCCGTCGGCTCGGGAGCCTCATCACACCGGCCGACGGCGGAGCGCACCTGGCACCGCACGCCTCGACGGCTGAGCGCAGCTGCCACCGCACGTCACGACGGCGGAGCGCATCTGCCCGGCCCACGACATGGGCGCCCAGGCGCGGCCTTCGGTGCCCGTGCCACGATAGTCGCCGTGAGCGCACCCACCTCCCCCATGACGAAGCCCCGCGTGTCCGCCCGCCTGGCGGCGATCGCCGAGTCGGCCACCCTGGCCGTGGACGCCAAGGCCAAGGCCCTCAAGGCGGCCGGCCGCCCGGTGATCGGGTTCGGCGCCGGCGAGCCGGACTTCCCCACCCCCGACTACATCGTCGAGGCGGCCGTCGCCGCCGCGAAGGATCCCGCGAACCACCGGTACACCCCCGCGAAGGGCCTGCCGGCGCTGCGCGAGGCGATCGCTGCTAAGACGCTGCGCGACTCCGGGTACGAGGTCTCCCCCGACGACGTGCTGGTCACCAACGGCGGCAAGCAGGCCGTCTACCAGTCCTTCGCCGCCATCCTCGACCCGGGCGACGAGGTGCTGCTGCCCGCGCCCTACTGGACGACCTACCCCGAGGCCATCCGGCTGGCGGGCGCGACCCCGGTGGAGGTCTTCGCCGGCGCCGACCAGGAGTACCTCGTCACCGTCGAGCAGCTCGAGGCCGCCCGGACCGACCGCACCAAGGCGCTGCTGTTCTGCTCGCCGTCGAACCCCACCGGGGCGGTGTACTCGGCCGAGCAGACCGAGGCGATCGGCCGTTGGGCACTCGAGCACGGCATCTGGGTGGTCACCGACGAGATCTACGAACACCTGCTGTACGACGGCGCCGCCTTCACCCCGATCCAGCGGGTGGTCCCCGAGCTGGTCGACACCTCGATCGTGCTCAACGGCGTCGCGAAGACCTACGCGATGACCGGCTGGCGGGTGGGCTGGATGATCGGCCCCAAGGACGTCATCAAGGCCGCGACCAACCTGCAGTCGCACCTGACCTCCAACGTCGCCAACGTCTCCCAGCGCGCGGCCATCGCGGCGCTCACCGGTGACCTGTCCGCCGTGGAGTCCATGCGGACGGCGTTCGACCGGCGTCGGCGCACGATGATGGACATGCTGCGTGCGATCGACGGCGTCGAGCTGCCCACTCCGCGCGGCGCGTTCTACGCCTACCCGTCGGTCGAGGGTGTCCTGGGCCGGACGATCCGCGGTCGCACGCCGATTACCTCCGCCGAGCTGGCGACCCTGATTCTCGAGGAGGTCGAGGTGGCGGTCGTGCCCGGTGAGGCGTTCGGCCCCAGCGGGTTCCTCCGGCTGAGCTACGCCCTGGGCGACGACGACCTCGCCGAGGGTGTCGGGCGCATCCAGGAGCTGCTCGCCTGAGCGTCGATCCGTCATCGTGAGGCCGCCCTTCTGGGCGGCCTCACGTCGTTCAGGGGAGCTCCGGACCCGGAGCACCCCTTGCGGCAGCCCCGCCGCACGAGTCTCAGCCTCAGGGCGTTCTCATCCGCATCTCATCGGCGCGCGCGAAGATGTGCCTCATGAAGCGGTGGGGACTGGTCATGGTCGGTGCGTGCGGGGCGCTCGCGCTGGTGGCGCTGGCCTCGCTCGGCGTCGGCGCGCTGGCCGGCCCCCGCGACGACGTCGTGGTGCAGACGGAGATCGTCCGCGACGCCGGCCCCACGCCGACACCTCCCCCGGCCCCGTCCGCGCCCGCCGCATCGCCCACCCCCGCCGACCCCGATCCCACCACGGCGCCGCCCACGCCGGCGCCCTCGCCGGCCCCAGCCCCCACCACGGCGCCGGCGCCGGCTCCCGCCCAGGGAACCGCCCCCACCGTCGTCCAGCCCGCCGCCCCGCGCTACGTCGACGACGACGACGACGATGACGACGACGACGACGACCGGCGTGATCGCAGGCGTGACCGGGACGACGACGACCGCCGCGATCGCCGCGGCGACCGGGACGACCGCGGCCGCGACCGTGACCGGGGCGACGACGATGACGACGACGATTGAGCGGCTTCGCGGCAGCGGTGGCGCCGGTGGCCTCACGGTCCGCTCGCGCATCCTCGCGACCGTCCTCGCGCTGACCCTGCTCACGCTCGTCGTGGCCGGCGGCACGGCCTGGGTGCTCCAGCGTGACCGCGTGGACGCCGGGATCGACGCGAGCCTGCAGCGCACGGTGGAGGAGTTCACCGCCTTCGCGACGTCGGCCACCGACCCGCAGACCGGCCAGCCGTACGCGAGCGCGCAGGACCTCATCTACGCCGGCATGCAGCGTGAGGTGCCCGGGCCCCACGAGGGCATGGCCGGGTTCGTCGAGGGCCGGCTGGAGCTCGAGCTGCCCACCGGCCTGAAGATCAACGAGGACCCCGAGCTGACTAGCCACCTCGAGGAGATGATCGCCACCGGGCCGGGGCGCATCGCCTCGGTGACGACCGCCTCGTCGGAGTACCGGTACGCGATCGTCAAGGTCACCCTCACCGACGTCGGGCAGGGAGCGCTGGTGGTGGCGTACAACCGCTCCGCCGAGATGGACGAGGTCGACGACACCTTCCGCACCTATGCCCTGGTGGCCGCCATCGCGCTGGTGGTTCTGGCCGCCGTCGGCTGGGTGCTGGCCGGCCGGCTGCTCTCACCGCTGCGGCACCTGCGTGAGACGGCGGAGTCGATCACGGACACCGACCTCTCCCGCCGCATCGAGGTGCGCGGCAACGACGACCTCTCCGAGCTCACCCGCACCGTCAACGCCATGCTCGGCCGGCTCGAGGACGCGTTCACGTCCCAGCGTGAGCTGCTCGACGACGCCGGGCACGAGCTGCGTACGCCCATCACCATCGTCCGCGGCCACCTCGAGCTCATGGACCCGGACGACCCCGCGGACGCCGCGGCGACCAAGGAGCTGGCGCTCAGCGAGCTCGACCGCATGCACCGGCTGGCCGACGACCTCGTGCTGCTGGCGAAGTCCGAGCGGCCCGACTTCGTCCAGCCGGCGAAGACCTCCATCGGCGAGCTGACGGACAACGTGCTGGACCAGGCCCGGGCGCTGGGCGAGCGTCGCTGGCTCATCGACGCCCGGCTGGAGGGCGAGGTCCTCGTCGACACCCAGCGCATCACCCAGGCGCTGCTCCAGCTCGCGGCCAACGCGGTGAAGTTCTCCGAGCCCGGCTCGGTGATCGCGCTGGGCTCGACCCTGCGCGGTGGGCGGCTCCTGCTGTGGGTGCGCGATGAGGGCATCGGCATCGCCCCGGACGAGCAGGCCCGCGTCTTCGAACGGTTCGGCCGGGCGAGCCAGTCGGTAGGCCGCGACGGCGCGGGCCTGGGCCTGGCCATCGTCGCCGCGATCGCCGCCGCACACGGTGGCCGGGTCGACGTCGACTCCAAGGTCGGCGCCGGGTCGGTGTTCGTCCTGGACCTGCCCGCGCGTGGCGCCGTCGTCGAGCAGGTCACCGAGGAGATCGAGCCGGTGACGGGCTGATTCCCCGCCCGCCTCCACCGGACCGGGGCATGCCGGTGTCAGACTCGGACCGAACCCGCCCGCACACCGAACGGAGGCCGACATGGCGCAGATCCTGATCGTCGAGGACGAGCCCGGCATCTCGTCCTTCATCACCAAGGGGCTGAAGTCCGCCGGGCACCAGCCCACCGCGGTGGGCACCGGGCGCGAGGGCCTGGCGCACGCGCACACCGACGGCTACGACCTCATGATCCTCGACATCGGCCTGCCCGACGTCGACGGGTTCGAGGTGCTGCGCCGCCTGCGCGGCCAGGGCTCGACGATGCCGGTCATCATCCTCACGGCCCGCTCGTCGGTGGACGACACGGTCGCCGGTCTCGAGGGCGGGGCCGACGACTACGTGCCCAAGCCGTTCCGGTTCGAGGAGCTGCTCGCCCGGGTGCGGCTGCGGCTGCGGACCACCGACCCCGCCGCCCCCGAGACGACGGTGCTCACCCACGGCCAGCTCTCGCTGGACATGCTCACGCGCCGGGTGAACGTGGACGGCAAGGAGGTGGAGCTCTCCGCCCGTGAGTTCGCGCTGCTCGAGACGTTCATGAGCCACCCGGGTCAGGTCCTCTCGCGCGAGCAGCTGCTCTCCCGGGTGTGGGGCTACGACTTCGACCCCGGCTCCAACGTGGTGGACGTCTACGTGCGCTACCTGCGCAAGAAGATCGGCGCCGAGCACCTGGCCACCGTGCGCGGGATGGGTTACCGCCTGGTCGACGCGAGCCGCTGACCTCAGCCCAACCGGCCGCGCACGTCCCCGACGACTCGGGCGAGGACGGGCACGTCGATCCCGTGCCGCTCGGCCAGGCGCAGCAGGTCCCCGCCGAGCGCCTCGATCTCGGCCGGGCCCCCGGCGTGGACGTCGTGCTGCAGCGAGGAGCGCATGGTTTCCGGCAGCCGCCGCAGCGCCCGGTCCAGCCCGGCGGGCTCGGTGGGCACACCCTCGGCGGTAGCCACCGCCGCCACCTCGGCGACGAGGCCGGCAGCGAGGGCCGGCTCCCGCTCGAGGGCCGGCCCGATCGGCTCGTCGGTCCAGCTCGTCAGGAGCGCCATCGGGGCCAGGAAGGCGTACTTGTGCCAGAGCACCTCGGTCTCGGTGCCCCCGGTGCGCACCGCCACCCCGGCCCCCTCCAGCGCCCGCGTGGTACGCCAGGAGGCGGCGTCGTCGGGCACCGTGAGGTTGCAGAAGCCGCCACGATGGACGACGACGCCGCCCTCACGCACCGACTCGACCTGGATGGACGCGCCCGCGACGGTTAGGCCCGCGCGGCGCAGGGTCTCGGCGTGCGCGGTGCCGTTGAGGAGGGCGAGCACCTCCGCGGGCCGGGCGGTCACCAGGTCCGGCAGCACGTGGGGCAGGGCGTAGGCCTTGACGGCGAGGACGACGGCGGCGCCGTCGGGGGCCTCGGTGGCGACGGGCAGGTGCGCCGTCCACTCCCCGTAGAGCTCGGAGCGCACGTGCAGCCCGTCCGCGAGCAGGCGTTGGGCGGTGGCGGGGCGGGCGACGGCGACGACGTCCTCCCCCGCACGATGGAGGAGGGCGGCGAGCAGCCCGCCCACGGCTCCTGGACCCACGACGGCGAGCATCCGTCTCTCCCTTCGACGCCGGCCCGCCGAGGTTATCGTGCGATCGGCCTGAACCGGCGGCCGGGGCGTCAGTCGGCCGAGGCGGCGCTCGGCGCGCTGACCGGACTGGCGGCGCTGACCGGGCTGAGCGGGGCGACGACGCGCGGCGCCGGGTCCGCTGGGGCTGCGGTGGCTGCCTCGGCCGGCACGGTCACCTCAGGTGCGGGGGTCGTGGCGGGCGCGATAGCCGTGGCGGCCGGCGCCGCCCCGCCCCCGGCGGGCTGCTTCGCACCGCGCGTGGCATCGGCCGCCGGGGCGTCCAGCACCACGGGCGCGACGGGCAGCGTCTCCGGCTGCTGGGCCATGGCCAGGTTCATCCCGCCGACCACCCCCGCGATCCCGATCGCCCCCGTGATGACCCAGCTCCGGCCCCTCATGTCTGCTCCCGCGACGTCTCGTGTGCTCCTGACGAGAACAACTCTGCGCTGTGCGAGTGAGACCACGGGAAGGGCAGCATGAGAGGCCTCTCATGCCGGGTGTGTCAGGGCTCAGTGCGGGCCGCGCTGGGCGAGCACCTCGCGGCCGCGGGCAAGCCAGGCCTCCGCGCGGGCGAGGCGCCCCTCGGCGTCGGCACGCCAGTGCGCGCCGTCGGACCGCCGCGCACCCGCGACGAGGGAGAGGACCACCCCGGCCGACCGGGCGTGCAGGGCCACCGGGTCCACGAGCTGCTCGCACGAGCGGGTCCAGCGCTCGAGCAGGTCGGGCACGTGCGGGTAGGTGGTGGGTGCGAGGTGCGGGAGCACGCTGACGTGGCCGAGCAGGCACGCGAGGTCGTCCACCCGGTGGCCGGGGCCGACGGCGTCGACGTCCAGCAGCGCGGTCACCCCGACGGCATCCTCCCGCGGGTCCATCAGGACGTTGGCCTCGTAGAAGTCACCGTGGCTGGGCACCACGGGTCCGGGGTCGGAGGCGGCGAGCAGGCTCTCCACGCCGTCCGCGAGCGCCGTGGTCCGGTCGGCGTGCTCGGGCAGCACCGTGGCGGCCGCGTGCGCGTAGTGCTGGGCTCGTTCGGCCCACGCGGGCCGGCGTGGCAGGTCGAGCACGTCGGCGGGTAGCGCGTCGAGCACGCGCAGCAGCGCGGTCAGCACCGCGGGCGCCGCCCGTCCGACGCCTCGGGCGAGCAGGTTGGACAACGGGGTGCCGCGCCCCTCCCCCAGCAGCACCAGCCCGTCGTCGTCGGCGCGCAGCACCTCCGGGGCGGGCACGCCGGCGGCGGTGAGCATACGGTGCCGGTCGGCGAAGACGCGGGCCCCGGAGGGGCGCACGACCTTGAGGTACGCCGTCGCGGTGGGGTCGCTGCGGCGCACCCGCAGCACCGCGCGGCGGGTGGGCCGGTAGGCGAGCAGCTCGACCGTCACCGGGGTGCCGAGGCGCCGGGACAGCAGGCTCGCGTCGCACGCCACGGGCAGCGCGGGGAGCTCCGGGTCGGCGGGATGCCGCCAGAGGTGCACGACCGGCCCCTCGCCATCCTGCTCCAGGCGCACCAGGCCGGGCCCGGCCGGCTGGCTGAGCCGCGCCGTCGTCGCGCACAGGTACTCCTCGCTGCGCAGCGCGGAGCCCGCGCCGGGCACCTGCCGCTCGACGGTCACCGTGTACCCGACCGTCACGCCCGCACCGGGCCGGTGGTGGATCGTGTGCACCTGCCAGTCCACGAGGTGACTGCCCTCGACGCCGAGGGCACCGGCCAGCATCGGGCCGGCCTCCGGTCCGGTCAGCAGCGCGACGTCGGCCGGTTCGTGCTGCGCGGCCACGGGAACGCTCATGGGAGACATAGTGCATCACGTGACGGTGCAGGTGGGCCCGTGCGCGCGTGTGACGGCGCGTCCGGCGCACGACGGTGCGGGCATGGTGGCGGGGCGGGGGCGCCGTCGCCTCGCGAGGGCGCCGTCGCCTCGCGGGGGGCGCCGTCGCCGGGCGGCGGTGCCGCGAGTGGCAGACTCGGCAGGTGCGTGACCTCGCCCTCCTGCCCAAGGCCCACCTGCATCTCCACTTCACCGGGTCGATGCGGACCTCGACGCTGGCCGAGCTCGCGGACGCGCAGGGCATCAAGCTGCCCCACCACCTCGTGGACGACCATGCCCTGCACGTCCCCGCCGACCAGCGCGGCTGGTTCCGATTCCAGCGCTCCTACGACACCGCCCGCGCCGTCGTCCGCTCGGAGGCGGCGATGCGCCGGATCGTGCGGGAGGCCGCCGAGGACGACGCCGCGGAGGGCTCACGCCGGCTCGAGATCCAGGTGGACCCCACCTCCTACGCGCCGTTCGTCGGCGGCATCACACCGGCACTGGAGATCGTGCTGGACGAGGCGCGGCTCGCCAACGCGGCCACGGGCGTCGAGGTCGGCGTCATCGTCGCGGCCTCCCGCACCCGCCACCCCCTCGACGCCCGCACGCTGGCCCGGCTCGCGGCCGCGCACGCCGGGGACGGCCCGGGCCAGGTGATCGGGTTCGGGCTGAGCAACGACGAGCGGCGCGGCAACACCGCCGATTGGGCGCCGGCCTTCCGGATCGCCCGGCACGCCGGGCTGGTGGGGGTGCCGCACGGCGGGGAGCTGCTCGGCCCGGAGCACGTGCGCGACGTCGTCGCCCACCTCAAGCCCGCCCGGCTCGGCCACGGCGTGCGCACCGCCGAGGACCCCGACCTGCTCGCGAGGATCGTCGACGCGGGCATCGCACTGGAGGTGTGCCCCTCCTCCAACGTCTCGCTGGGCGTCTACCCCGACGCGGGGCACGTGCCCCTGCAACGGCTGCTCGACGCCGGCGCCGAGGTGGCCCTGGGCGCGGACGACCCGCTGCTGTTCCTCTCGCGCCTGAACGACCAGTACCGCATCGCCCGCGACGAGCACGGCCTGGACGACGCCGCCCTGGCCGGCCTGGCGCGCAGCTCCATCCGCGCCTCGCTGGCCTCGGAGACGTCCAAGCGGGAGATGCTGGCCGACGTCGACGCCTGGCTGGCGGCTGAGCCCGTGCCCGCGTGGTGACGGCACGCCGGCCGCCCGCACGAGGTGGCCCACGCGGCACTGGCTGTCCTCGCGGTGTCGCGGGGTCGGCGTCGTGAGCCCCCTGCCTCGTCCCTGGCGGGTCATGCGCCTGCGGGAGAGAGCCGCGGACTATGCCTTCGCCCTGCGGCACGAGGCGCGGGCGCTCCTTCGGCGGACGGATCCGCACGTGTACCGTCGGTCAGCCGCGGCCGCGGCGGTCCTGCTCCTGCCGGGCGTGTTCGAGACGTGGCGGTTCATGGAGCCGCTCGCCGCCCGGCTCGCCGTCGACGGGCACCCCGTGCACGTTGTCAGCGCGCTGGGCATCAACCGCCGTCGAGTCCTCGACGGGGCCGAGCGTGCCGCGCGCTACCTCGAAGAGCAGGACCTCACCGGAGTCGTGCTCGTCGCGCACTCCAAGGGGGGCCTCATCGGCAAGACCCTCATGCTCGCCGACGGCGGAGCCCGGGTGGCCGGCATGGTCGCCGTGGCCACACCGTGGGAGGGCTCGGTCTACGCCCGCCTCTTCCCGCCCGGCTCCGCCGTGCGCCACTTCTCGCCACGCGACCCGCACATCGTGGCGCTGGGTCGGGCGCGCGGCGTCAACGACCGGATCATCGCAGTGGCCCCGGCGTGGGACCCGCACATCCCGGGCACCGGGGCGCTGCCGGGTGCCCGTCGCACGGTGCGGCTCAAGGGGTCCGGGCACTTTCGCGTGCTGGATGACGCGGACCTCGTGGAGGCGGTCCGCACCGCCGTGACCGAGCTCGGCGACGAGGGCTCGTTCCCGCGGGTCGACGGGGCCTGACCGCACCTGACGCGCCCTGGCACGGCCGACGCCGGCCGAGCATCCCGGCGCCCGTGGCCCGCCCCTCGCACCCCCGCGTACCCCGGCCCCACGCCCCCGCTGTTGACAGCACCACGCCCCACGAGCACGATGCGTCATTGATATAGATCATTGAGTCATTGAGGTGGTCGCGATGTCGTCTCCGCTCCTGCTCCTGGTGTTTGCTCCGCTGCTCGCCCTCGCCGTGGGCACCGCCCTGCTCGCCGCTGTGCTGGCCTGGACCGGTGCGCGCGCCCGGCCGGCGGGGACGGCCGACGCAGCGGCTGCCGCGGCTCGCCGCCACCAGCTCACCACCGGGGTGCTCGCGCTCGTCGGCGGCCTGGTCGTCGCCGCCGCCGCGGCCTCGCTCGCCCCGACCGCACTCCTCTCCGTCACCGGCGTGCCCGGACTCGTGGCCGCGCTCGCGCCCTACGGCGCCGCCCTGGTGCTCCTGGCGGTCCACGCGGCCGGCGAGCTCACCTGGCCACGCCCACGCGGCGCGGTGCGGTCTGCGGTGCTGGTGCACCGGAGCCTCCGCGACCTCACCGGTGCCCGGGCGTGGCTCCTAGCCGGCACCTCGGCCGTCACGGTCGCGCTGCTGGTGGCCTTCGGGGCCACCGCGGCCGACGACGGCCGCATGGTCGCCAACCACCTCACCGCCGCCGAGATCGCGGCAGGTATCTCGGGCCTGCGGGGGCCCTACCCCGGCTGGCCGTACGGCGGACCGGCCCTGGTGGCGCTCGGGCTGGTGCTCCTGAGCACGCTGGCGGTGCTGCACCTGGTCGCCCGCCGCGCCGCGGTGGGCGGCGCGGACCGGGAGGTCGACCACGCGCTGCGCCTCGCCTCTGTGCGGCGGGTGCTGGGTGGGGTGCAGCTGCTCGTGGGGGCGGCCCTGACCGGTTACGCAGTCGTCGGCGGGATCTCCCTGTACGGGGCGGGCTGGCAGGGTGCGGCGCTCACGTGTCTAGGGGTCGCCGTCGTCTCGCTGGTGGTCTCGTTCGGCGCGCTGCTGAGCTCGTTGCGCCCGGTCCGGGCGTGAGCGCGCGCATCGCCGTCGACCTGACCTCCGCGGTGCCGCCCTACGAACAGGTCCGCACCCAGGTCAGCGCCCTCGTCACCGCCGGCGAGCTGCGGCCCGGCGACCGGCTCCCGACCGTGCGCGACCTCGCCGCGGACCTCGGACTGGCCGTCGGCACCGTGCAGCGGGCGTACCGCGAGCTGGAGGCGGCCGGCGTGGTGCTCTCGCGGCGGCGGGTGGGGACGGTGGTCGCGCCGGGCGCGGCCGACGGCCGGGACGGCGCCGGACGCGACGCCGCCACCGCACGCGCCCGGGCGCTGGTGGCAGAGCTGCGCACGGCCGGGCTGACGGACGGTGAGATCCTCGACGTCGTGCGCGCGGCACTGCTCAGCCCGACGCCGCTCAGCCCAGGCTGACGCCCACGAGCACGGGCTCGGGGACGAGCTCGACGCCGTAGGTGTCGCGGACGCCGTCGCGCACCGACCGGGCCAGGGCGAGCAGGTCCGCCGCGGTGGCCCCGCCGCGGTTGGTCAGCGCCAGGGAGTGCTTGGTGGACAGACTGGCCGGGGCGCCGAGCGTGTAGCCCTTGTCGAAGCCGGCGCGGGAGATGAGCCAGGCGGCGGAGGTCTTGACCACGCCGTCGACGACGGGTGCGGCGGCGCCGATCTGCCGGATCCGGGTGTGGTCGGTCACCGGGTAGCGAGGCGCCTCGGGCGGCAGCGCCGCATCTGCCTGCGAAACGGTCATGACGGGGTTGGTGAAGAACGACCCGGCGGACCAGGTGTCGTGGTCGGCGGCATCGAGAACCATCCCCTTGCTCCCGCGCAGGGCGAGCACCGCCTCGCGCACCTCGGTCGCGGGCACCCGGGCGCCGACGTCGACGCCGAGCCGGCGGGCCAGCTCGGGGTAGCGCACCGGTGCCGACAGCGTGGCCAGGCGCATCTGGAAGGTCACCTCGAGGACGACGTAGCGCGGGGTGGGGCCCCAGGTGCGCCCACCGCCGTCATCGGCGTCCGTCAGGGAGCGCTTGAGGACCGAGGTGCGGTAGCCGAGGCCGAGCTCACCCACGGCGAGCATGCGGGTGCGGCGCTCGAGCCGGTCGTACACGCGCACCGAGGAGAGGGTCTCGGCGACCTCCTGGCCGTAAGCGCCGACGTTCTGCACAGGGGTGGCGCCGGTGGAGCCGGGGATACCGGAGAGGGCCTCGACGCCCATCCATCCCTCGTCGACGGCGGTGGCGACCACCTCGTCCCAGGGCTGGCCGGCGGGCACGGTCAGGCTGGCCCCGGCGCAGGAGGAGTCCGCCTGGCCGTCGATGCCCCGGCGGGCGTCGCGCACGACGACGCCGTCGAAGCCGGCGTCCGCGGCGAGCAGGTTCGACCCGCCGCCCAGGACCAGGACCGGCGTGCCGGCGTCGTCCGCCGCCCGGACGGCGTCGACGAGCTCGGCCTCGGTGCTCGCCTCGACGTAGGCGGCCACCGGACCGCCGACCCGCAGCGTGGTCAGCTCGGCCAGCGTGGGGGTGCCGGCGGCGAAGGTGGCGCCGGCGGGGGCGGCGAGGGAGGTCACGGCGGAGGTGGTCATCCGTCAAGGGTAGGTCGGGCCCTGCACGCGGGCTGTGTGATGCTCCTCGCCCGGTGCGCGCCCGGCCCCGTCAGTCCAGCCGCACCACTGCTTGGGCCTTGGCGAGCACGCTCGCGCCGCCGGAGGTCACCTTGAGGTCCACTCGCACGGAGCTGGCGGCCAGGTCCACCGCGCCCACCGTGCCGGTCACCTCGACCTCGACGTGCCCGGGGTCGGGCACCTCGATCGGCCGGGTGAACCGGACCCCGTAGTCCATGACGGCGCCCGGGTCGCCCGCCCAGTCGGCGACGGCGGACCCGGCCAGGCCCATCGTCGCCATGCCGTGCGCGATGACGCCGGGCAGCCCCACCTCACGGGCGAAGCGGTCGTTGTAGTGGATGGGGTTGAAGTCGCCGCTGGCGCCGGCGTAGCGCACGAGCAGGTCGCGGTCGACGGCGTAGGTGCGGATGAACAGCTGCTGGCCGGGCTCGAGGTCGGTGAGGACCGGCCGGGTCGCCGGCGCTTCCCTCGACGCTGGGGCGTCCGCCGTCACGGACGCATCCGCCGTCGGCTGGGCTTCCGCCGCCACGACTTCGAGCCCGCGCGTGGACTCGTCGGTCGTCGACTCGCTCATCGGCCCTCTCCTCGCACGGCGAGGGTGGACACGACCGTGGCCACCGGGGTGTCGTCGGCGTCGGCCACCTCCGCACGGGTGG
The DNA here is from genome assembly GCF_006352065.1 of Georgenia yuyongxinii. NCBI lineage: Bacteria > Bacillati > Actinomycetota > Actinomycetes > Allobogoriellales > Allobogoriellaceae > Georgenia > Georgenia yuyongxinii. The sequence continues at coordinate 3,538,098 of NZ_CP040915.1, forward strand.
TGACCAGCGTGATGCCGGCCCGCTCGACGATCTTGTCCACGTGGACCGTGGTCCGCAGCCGGTCCCCGGCCACGATCGGCCGGTGGTGGCTGAAGCGCTCCTCGGCGTGGACCACGCGGGAGAAGTCGATGCCCGCCTCCTCGCTGCCCACGTACGCCTGTTCGGCGCGCTGGGCGACGATCACCGCGAACGTGGGCGGCGCGACGACGTCCGCGTAGCCGAGCGCCCACGCGGCGTCGGGGTCGAAGTGCGCCGGATGGGTGGCGCCGGTGGCCCGGGCCATCTCGGCGATCTTCACGCGGGAGACCTCGTAGATCTCCGTAGGGGCATAGGAACGCCCCACGAGCGTCGTGTCGACGCTGGTGGGGCGTGCGCTGCTGGCGGTCATCTCCCCAGACTAGCCAGGGACGACCGCCAGGATCAGCGGGTCTCGCGGTGCGTGGTCTTGGCGTTGCAGCGCGGGCAGTACTTCGCCAGCTCGAGCCGGTCGGGGTTGTTCCGACGGTTCTTCTTGGTGATGTAGTTGCGCTCCTTGCACACCTCGCAGGCGAGGGTGATCTTGGGGCGAACGTCGCTCGACTTGCTGGCCACGGCTGTTCCTCACGTATCGATCGTGCGAGCGGCCATCTCAGGCTGCTTCGGCTGTTCCTGTCGGTAGCGGGGGCGGGGCTCGAACCCGCGACCTCACGATTATGAGTCGTGCGCTCTCACCAACTGAGCTACCCCGCCGCGTCTTGCGGACCGCACCACGATACCTGCTGGGCGGCGGTGGCGGTGGCCCGTAGACCAGAGCCCCGAAAGGGAATCGAACCCTTGACCTTCTCCTTACCATGGAGACGCTCTGCCGACTGAGCTATCGGGGCGGCGCAAACGAGACTACACACAGCGCATCGTGATCGTGAAATCCGGATGGGACCTGCGGGCCGTGAGTCCGCTCACACGGGTCTTTGGCCCGCATGTCGCCGCGCGCCGGCCCCCTGCGGGGCGTGCTGACGCATGGCAGGGTCCGCCGTCGGGAGCGTGCCGACGCACGGCGGGCGCCGCCGTCGGGAGCGTGTCGACCCACGGCGGGCGCCGCCGTCGGGCCCTCGATGCGCTGCCGAGGACGGCGGTACCGAGGACGACGGCGTGTCCCCCAACGACGACGGCCCACCACCGCTGTGCGCAGGTGATGGGCCGGTCCGTGGCGAGTGCAGGATTCGAACCTGCGAAGCTTCCGCGGCTGATTTACAGTCAGCTCCCTTTGGCCGCTCGGGCAACTCGCCCCGCACCCCGTAAGGTGCAGTGGGAACGATAGCAACAACTTCCGGGCGCCCGTTAACCGGCGCCGGCGCGACGATGGTCACACCTGGGCCTCGTCCCCGGTCGCTGCGACGGATGTGCCTGGCGAGCAGGAGGAGACACTTCATGGCCGATTCGTCTTTTGACATCGTCAGCAAGGTGGACCGCCAGGAGGTGGACAACGCCGTCAACCAGGCCGCCAAGGAGATCGCCCAGCGATACGACTTCAAGAACGTCGGCGCCTCGGTGAGGCTCGCGGGGGACGTCATCACGATGACGGCGAACTCGGCCGAGCGGGTCAAGGCCGTCCTGGACGTGCTGCAGTCGAAGCTCATCAAGCGAGGGATCTCGCTGAAGTCCCTCGACACCGGGGACGGTGAGCCCAAGCCCTCGGGCAAGGAGTACCACCTCACGGGCACCATCAAGGAGGGGCTGAGCCAGGAGGTCGCGAAGAAGATCACCAAGCTGGTGCGCGACGAGGGGCCCAAGGCCGTGAAGGCGCTGATCACCGGCGACGAGGTGCGGGTCACCTCCAAGAGCCGTGATGACCTGCAGGCGGTCATCACGCTGCTCAAGGGCGCCGACGACATCGACGCCGCGCTGCAGTTCGTGAACTACCGCTGAGGTTCGGCTCCGCGCTCGTCCGAGCCTCAGCGTGTCGCGTTGCGGAGCGCGGCCTCGATCTGCGCGCGGACGAACCACGGGCGGTCCACGATCTGGTGCCAGGTGAAGCGCAGCACGGTGTAGCCGGCCAGTGACAACGTGTTGAGGCGCACTCGTTCTGCCTCGAAGTCCGCGTGGGCTTCGCGGCCGTCGACCTCGACGATGAGCTTGGCCTCCGCGAAGAGGACGTCCGCGCGTGCCACGATCCGGCCGGCCACGATGATGGGTTGATCCGCCTGCCAGCCCCGGATGCCGGCATCGCGGAGGATCTGGTGCAGGCGCCGCTCCGCCGCGCTCAGCGCGCCGTCGCTGGTGTCGGCCAGCAGGCGGCGGAGCTGAGCCACACCGGGGCGGCCGGGCCACTCGTCGACCGCTCGCCGCAGCTCCGCGACCGTGAGGATCTCGCGCGTACGCACCCAGGCCATCAACCTCTCGGCCTCGGCCAAGGGCATCAGCGCCAGGCAGTCGATCGCTGTGGCACGCCGCCCGGTGACCCGGAAGCTCAGGACACGGCGGACGTCGGCAGCGGGGAAGTAGTGGGGCATGAGTCCGCGTCCGGGCCGGTGGTGCTGCGACACCAGGACGTGCGCAAGGTGGTCGTCCGTGACCGGCATGCCGTGAAGCAAGGCCGCGGTGCGGAGACAGATGACACCCTTCGGCCACGTGAGTGCGGCACCGGCGGCCCGCAGCCTCACCGGGTCGAGCGTCGGCGGCACCTGCTCGACGTACGCGGCACCGACGACGTGACGCCACACCCCGCGGTCGACCTTGACCCGGATGACCGCGCGCGTGAGCCCCGCCTGGGCGGCCATGGCAAGCGTGAAGACGTGGAGCACCTTGGCCTTCCTCAGGCGGTGCTCGGCCGCCTCGCGGTCGCGCCTGTCCATGGGCCGAAGCATGGCGGGCGCACCGATGAGGCCGTTCGCGTCATCCACAGGCAGGGCCACCTGCGTGTCGCTGGAGTGCGGTGGGTACGGCGCGAGCGCCACAGATGCGCGGTCCGGCTCGATGCGCACAGGCTCGACGAGCACCGAGAGCGGTCTGGTCAACGAGATGGTCAGGATGGTCGTTTAAACGACCAATCTGGCCACCTCGTTTCGGCACGCACGCACAAGCGGTCGCGATTAGCCCACGCGCGTAGCGGCTAAACGAGCGGTCGACGAGCGCGCGAGGACCGGTCCCGGCCGCACGGGAGCCACGACGCCGTCGCCGACCGTGGGCACGGCCCGAACACGCTGGTCCTGAAGCCGCGAGCCTCAGTATCCGGCGATGCGCTCCAGCCGTGCGATCCGTTCCGCCATCGGCGGGTGGGTGGAGAACATCCGCACGAGCCCGCCGCCGCCCCGGAACGGGTTGGCGATCATCATGTGGCTCACGTTCTCCATGCGCTGGGTGGGTTGCAGCGGGTGCGCGGCGGTGCCGCGCTCGAGCTTGCGCAGCGCCGAGGCGAGGGCCAGGGGATCGCCGGTGAGCCGGGCGCCGTCCTCGTCCGCGTCGAACTCGCGGGTGCGAGAGATGGCGAGCTGGATGAGCATCGCAGCAAGCGGCGCCAGGAGTGCGGTGGCGAGCAGCGCCAGCGGGTTGGCGTTGCGGTCGCGGCCGCCGAAGAAGAGCAGGAACTGCGCGATCGAGGTGATGACCCCGGCGAAGGCCGCCGCGACCGAGGAGGTGAGGATGTCCCGGTTGTACACATGCATGAGCTCGTGCCCGAGCACCGCCCGCAGCTCACGCGGCTCCAGCATGCGCATGATGCCCTCGGTCACGCACACGGCCGCGTGCCGGGCGTCGCGACCGGTCGCGAAGGCGTTGGGCTGGGCCGTCGGCGCGATGTACAGCCGCGGCATCGGCTGGCGAGCCGCGGTGGCAAGCTCGCGGACCGTGGCGTACAAGCCAGGCGCCTCGGCCTCGCTGAGCGGTCGGGCGGCCATGGCGCGGATGGCCAGCTTGTCCGAGTTCCAGTAGCTGTAGAACGTCGTGGCCAGGCCGATCGCGGCGAAGATCCAGATGAACGTCGACCGCCCGGTGCCCGAGGCCACCAGGGCACCGACCCCCAGCAGGACGACCCACATGCTCGCGAAGAGCAGGGTGGTCTTCAGCCCGTTGTGGTGCCGGTCGGTCATTGCGCGTGCTCCATCCTCGGGGGTCGGCGAGGGCCCGCCACCTACCGGTGGTGGGCCCCTCATCTCCTCCAACGGCCGGCTCGCCGCGCGTGTTCCCCGCGACGGGCCGCGCGTGACCCACGGCCCTGCCGTTTCAGCGCCGCTGAGGGTGCCACCCGCCGTCATACGAGTTTCCGGAGCCGGGCAGGAGACCTCGTGCACGGTGTCAGAGCAGCCGACCGTCGTGCTCCTCACCGCGGGAGATGGCCGTCATGGTCTCGCGGTGCACGACCTTCACTCGCTCGCGCTCGACCCCGTCGTACCTCTCCCCCAGGGACCGTTCGAAGGCGTCGAGCAGCTCCCAGCCCTCCCAGGTCGTGTAGCGCACGCCGGCGGCCTCCAGGGCGGCGAGCATGGCGTCGTGCCCGACTGCGGCCTCGTCGTCGGACCGGGCGTGCAGCAGCCCGGCCTGGGCGTCCTCGACGAGGTGGGCGATGGTCTGCTGGGCGTCGGACTTCGTCGAGCCGATCAGACCCACCGGGCCGCGCTTGATCCAGCCGGTGGCGTAGACCCCGGTGAGGTAGTCGCCGTCGTCGCCGATCACCCGGCCCTCGGTGTTGGGGATGACGCCGCTGCGTTCGTCGAAGGGCAGACCCGCCACGGGCGAGCCGAAGTACCCGACGGCGCGGTAGACCGCCTGGACGGGGGTGTCGACGAACTCACCGGTGCCGCGCACGCTGCCGTCCCCGGTCAGCTCGGTGCGCTCGGTGCGGATCGCCTCGACCTTGCCGTTGCCCAGGACCTCCACGGGCCGGTGCAGGAAGTGCAGGTGGATGCGGCGCGACGCCGTCCGGTCGGCCTCCTCCTTCAGGGTCCAGTCCATCAGCGTCTTGACCACCTGCTTGGTCTGGTTGGAGGACCGGATCGACTCCTCCGAGCCCTCGTCGAACTGGAAGTCCTCGTCGTAGACGATGACGTCGACGTCGGGCACCTTGCCCAGCTCGCGCAGCTCGAGGGGGGTGAACTTCACCTGTGCCGGGCCGCGGCGGCCGAACACGTGCACGTCGGTGACCGGGCTGCGGCGCAGCCCCTCGACCACGTTTTCGGGGATCTCGGTGACCAGGAGGTCCTCGGGGTGCTTCGCGAGCATGCGCGCGACGTCGAGGGCGACGTTGCCGACGCCGACGACGGCCACCTCCTTGGCCTCGAGCGGCCAGGTGCGTGGGACGTCGGGGTGCCCGTCGTACCAGGAGACGAAGTCGGCGGCGCCGTAGCTGCCGGCCAGGTCGATGCCCGGGATGTTCAGCGGGGCGTCGCGGTCGGAGCCGGTGGAGAAGATCACGGCGTCGTAGTGCCGCTGCAGCTCCTCGAGGGAGACGTCCGTACCGACGTCGACGTTGCCGATCAGGCGGATGTCACCGCGCTGGAGGATCTTGTACAGCGCCACGATGATCTGCTTGATCCGCGGGTGGTCCGGGGCGACGCCGTACCGCACCAGCCCGAACGGCGCGGGCAGCCGCTCGAAGAGGTCGATGCTCACCTCCAGCCCAGACTTGGACAGGATGTCGGCCGCGTAGATGCCGGCAGGGCCGGCACCGACGAGAGCCACGCTCAGCGGGCGGGAGCTGGTCACAAGAACCTCTCGTACAGGGGATGCGGGCGTCCGTCCTCGCGGCGCACGGACATGGCCGGGCCGGGAGAAAACCACCGTCCAGTCTATGGCCAGGCCGGGTGGGCCTGGTGGTGAGGGCCGTCACGCCGTCGGGCGGGCCAGCTCGAGGACCGTGGCCGACGGCGTCGCGTGCGCCGCCGCGACACCGAACCTGTCCGGTTGGTTCCGGCGTTCATCCCGGCGCGGTGCGAGAGTGTGGCGGTGACCGACCACTCCGCCCACGGCGCTGCCGCCGCTGTGTCCGCCACGGCACCTCCTGGGGTACCGCGCGACCCCGCCCCGCCAGGCGGCACGGATCGGGTGGGGCTGGCGCTCGGCCTGAGCTGCTACCTGCTCTGGGGCACCTTCCCGCTGTACTTCCGCCTGCTGGACCAGGCCTCGGCCACGGAGATCGTGGCGCACCGCGCGGTGTGGAGCCTGGGGTTCTGCCTCCTGGCCCTGGTGCTGATGCGGTCCATGCGGGCGTTCGGCGAGGTGCTGCGCCGTCCTGCGATGCTCGCTCAGCTGGCCGTGGCGGCGGTGCTGGTGGCGTCGAACTGGCTCGTGTACGTGTATGGGGTCAACTCCGGGCGCACGGTCGACGCGGCGCTGGGGTACTTCATCAACCCGCTCGTCACGGTGCTCCTCGCCGTCCTCGTGCTCCGCGAGCGGTTGCGACCCCTCCAGTGGGTGGCGAGCGGCATCGGCGCCGCGGCGTTCGTGGTGATCGCGGTCGGGTACGGCGAGCTCCCGTGGATCGCGCTCACCCTGGCGGTCACGTTCGGCCTGTACGGGCTGGCGAAGAACCGGGTGGGGCGGACGGTCGGGGCGCTGCCCGGTCTGGCGGTGGAGACGACCGTGCTCTTCCCGGTCGCGGTCGGCTACCTCCTCTGGCTGGGCGCGACCGGGGCCGGCACGTTCGGCGCGGCCGGCCCGGACCGCGTCTCGCACATGCTCCTGCTCCTGGCGGCGGGGCCGCTGACGGCGGTGCCGCTGCTGCTGTTCGGGGCGGCGGCCCGCCGGTTGCCGCTCAGCGTCGTCGGGATGCTCCAGTACGTCACCCCGGTGCTGCAGCTGTTGGTCGGTGTGGCGTTGTTCCGCGAGCCGATGCCACCGGAGCGGTGGGCGGGGTTCGTCCTCGTCTGGGTGGCAATCGCGCTGCTCACGCTGGACGGGTGGCGGCACCGGCCGTCGGGCCGGTCCGGCCGTTCTGAGCGCTCCGGCGCTCCGGGCGCTCCGGGCGGTCCGGGCGCTCGGCGCGCACGAGCCCAGCCTCCTGACGTCGCGGATCGGTAGGTCGTCGACCGTGCTCCTAGGCACGGCTGCGCGACCTGCCCGCCGGGGTCAGTGCGGCCCGCGCGACCGCCGGTCTTCCCGACCTACCGGTCGTGCGGCTGGGCAGCCATCGTGCGGCGGACCGATGGCGCGCCGGCCCGCTGATCAGCGCGGGGCCGGCGCGCTGACGTCACGCTGCGCCGGAAATCTCGCGGAGCAGATGACATCTCACGGAGAAGATGACATCTCGCGGGAGTGGGCGCTCCGCTGGCTCAGGCCAGGCGGTCCACCAGCAGCCCCGCGAACGCGCCTAGCGCGTCCTTGACGTCGCCCTCCGGCAGCGGAGCGAGCTCGTCGACGGCGTCGCGCGCCCAGGCGGCGGCGAGGTCGCGCGCCTCACCCACCACCTTGTGCCGGCGCAGGTCGGCCACGATGGAGCTGAGCGCCTCGTCGGAGCCCAGATCCTCCCCCAGCCGTTCGAGGAGCCGCAGCCCGTCGTCGTCGAGGGTGCCGGCCGCGGCGCGCTGGCGCAGCAGCAGCACGGGCATCGTGTCCACGCCCTCGCGCAGGTCGGTGCCCGGTGTCTTGCCGGTGGTGGCGGCGTCGGCGGAGAGGTCGATGACGTCGTCGGCCAGCTGGAACGCGACGCCGACCTTCTCGCCGTACCGCGTCAGGATCTCGGCGAGCTCCGCGCCGGCCCCGGAGAACGTGGCGCCGTACCGCGCGGACGCGGCGATGAGGGAGCCGGTCTTGTCCGCCAGCACCCGGATGTAGTGGCCGGTCGGCTCCTCGCCGTCCGCCGGGCCGAGCGTCTCGTGCAGCTGGCCCAGGCAGAGCCGCTCGAAGGTCTCGGCGTGCACGCGCACGGCGTCCGCCCCGAGCTGGGCGACCAGCTGTGACGCGCGAGCGAAGAGCAGGTCCCCGGTGAGGATCGCGACCGAGTTGCCCCACACCTCGTGGGCGGCCGGGGCCCCGCGCCGCATGGGCGCGGAGTCCATGACGTCGTCGTGGTAGAGCGTGGCCAGGTGGGTCAGCTCCACGGCGACGGCGGCCGTCAGGACGTCGTCGTTCACGCCCCCGCCGAGCTCGGCGGTCAGCAGGGTGAGCAGCGGGCGCAGCCGCTTGCCGCCCGCGGCGGCCAGGTGCGCCGCCGGGGCATCCACCAGCTGGTCCGCGCCCACCACGGACGCGCGCAGCCGGTCCTCGACGTCGCTCATCAGCGGCGTCAGGCGGGCCTCGAGGTCGTGGTCGCCCAGGGGCAGGATGGAGGAGGAAGTCACGAGAGGAACCGTACTCACGGGAGGAAGGTCGTCGCCTGGCCGGCGAGCTCGAGGACGGGCCCGGGCAGCACACCGACCAGGACAGTGGCGACGGCGCACACGCCCACGGCGACCGACGTCATGCCTTCGGAGGAGACGACGGCGGTGGTCTCGCCGTCGGGCTCGGTGAAGAACATGAGCACGATCAGGCGCACGTAGAAGAACGCCGTCGCCGCCGAGGCGAGCACGGCCAGGACCACCAGGACGGTGCCGCCGCCGTCGACCGCCGCGGAGAACACGGCGAACTTGCCCATGAAGCCGGCGGTGAGCGGGATGCCCGCGAAGGAGAGCAGGAAGATCACCATCGCGACGGCGATCGCCGGGCTGCGCCGGCCCAGGCCCGCCCACTGCGACAGGTGGGTGGCCTCGCCGGTGACGTTGCCGTCCGCGTCCCGCTCGCGCACCAGGGTCACGAGGGCGAAGGCGCCGATCGTGGCCAGGCCGTAGGCGAGGAGGTAGAACAGCACCGCACCGATGCCCTCCTTGGTCAGCGAGATGACGCCGATGAGCACGAACCCGGCGTGCGCGATCGAGGAGTAGGCCAGCATCCGCTTGATGTCGGTCTGCACGATGCCCAGCACGGTGCCGAGGAGCATGGTGAGGATGATGACCACCCACATCACCGGCTCGAGGTCCCAGCTCATGTCGGGCAGCACCACGTACACGAACCGCAGCAGCGCCGCGAAGGCGGCGAGCTTGGTGGCGGCGGCCATGAACCCGGTGATGGGGGTCGGGGCGCCGGTGTAGACGTCGGGCGTCCACGCGTGGAAGGGCACGGCACCGACCTTGAACAGCAGGCCCACGATGACCATGAGCGCGCCGCCGAGCAGGAGCCAGTCCATGCCGACGGTCGCAGGCACGGCCTGGGCGATGCCGTCCAGGCGCACGGTGCCGGAGTAGCCGTACAGCAGGGCGATGCCGAAGATGACGAACGCGGACGCGAACGCGCCGAGCAGGAAGTACTTCACCGACGCCTCCTGCGAGAGCAGGCGACGGCGGCGGGCGAGCCCGGAGAGCACGTACAGGGGCAGTGAGAGCACCTCGAGGGCGACGAACAGGGTCAGCAGGTCACCCGCGCCGGCGAAGAGCAGCATGCCGCCCAGCGCGAAGAGGGTCAGGGGGTAGACCTCGGTCTGCGCCATGCCGGCGCGAGTGGCGTCGGCCTCGTCGGTCGAGCCGGGCCGGGTCGCGGCCTGGGCGACGAACGCGCCCTCGCCGGACTCGGTGCGGTCGGCGATGACGAGCAGGCCGAGCAGCCCGAACAGGGCGAGCAGCCCCTGAGCGAACAGCGCGGGCGTGTCCTCGATCAGGGCGCCGGAGACGAGGGCGCTGGGCCCGGCGTCCTGGACCACGGTCCAGCGCCAGACCACCGCGACCAGGGCGCCGGCGGTGGCCAGCAGGCCCAGCACGAGCTGGATCGGGCGGCGTGAGCCGCGCGGGGCGAAGGCCTCGACCAGCACGCCGACGACGGCGGCGGCCAGGACGATGAGGACGGGTGTCAGCCCCGCCCAGTCCACCTCGGGGGCGACGAACGTGTTCACTTGGTGGTTCCCTCTTCCGTGCCGGCGTCGGTCCCTGCGGCCGTCGCGCCGAGCGCGACGCCGGCCTGGTCCGGGCCCCGGGCGGTGTCGATGGAGCTGGGCTGCTCGATGGCGGCGTTCTGCGCGACCGGGGTGACGGCGTCGATCACCGGCGCGGGGTAGAACCCGAGCGCGAGCATCGCCGCGACCAGCGGCGCCACGACCCACTTCTCACGGACGCTCAGGTCGGGGATCCGGGCGAGCTCGGGCACCTTGGGGCCGGTGAAGATCCGCTGGTAGGGCAGCAGGATGTACAGCGCCGCGATGATCACGCCGAGGACGGCGATGCATGCGGCGAGGATGTTGACCCGGAACGTGCCCTGGAGGACCAGGAACTCGGGCACGAACCCGCTCAGGCCGGGCAGCGCGATCGTGGCGAGACCGGAGATCAGGAACGTCCCGGCCAGCACCGGGGTGACCCGCTGCATCCCGCCGTAGGCGGGGATCTGCTGGGTGCCGCCGCGGCGGACCAGGAAGCCGGCGATGAGGAACAGCGCGGCGGTGGACACGCCGTGGGCGACCATGTAGACCATGGCGCCGGTCAGGGCGACCTGGTCGCGGACGAAGATGCCCAGCACGATGAAGCCGAAGTGGCTCACCGAGGTGAAGGCGATCAGGCGCATGATGTCGCGCTGGCCGATCGCGACGAGCCCGCCGTAGATGATCGAGACCAGGGCCAGCCCGATGATCACCGGCGCGGCCCACCGCGAGGCCTCGGGGAACAGCGGCAGGCACAGCGCGATCATCCCGAAGGTGCCGACCTTGTCCAGCACGCCGACCAGCAGCGTGGAGGTGCCGGCGGTGGCCTGCTGGGCGGTGTCGGGCAGCCAGGTGTGCACGGGCCACATCGGGGCCTTGATCGCCAGGGCGATGAAGAAGGAGACGAACAGCCAGCGCTCCGCGGACTGGGAGACCTCGAGGTTGCCGGCGAGGGTGTCGATGAGGAAGCCCTGCTCCCCGCCGGGGCCGGCGAGGTACACGGCGATGACGCCCACGAGCATGATCAGGCCACCGGCGAGGGAGTACAGCAGGAACTTCAGCGCCGCGGTGCGGCGGCGCGGTCCGCCGTAGTTGCCGATGAGGAAATACACCGGGATGAGCATCGCCTCGAACAGGACGTAGAAGAAGAACACGTCCCGGGCGGCGAACACGGCCACCATGAGGGCCTCGAGCGCGAGCACGAGGGCGACGAAGCCCATCTGCCGGCGCTCGAGCACGGCCCCGTCGGGCACGGCCTCCTGCTCACGCCAGGCCGCCAGGAGCACCAGCGGCACGAGGAACACCGCCAGGAGCACCATGGCCAGGCCGAGGCCGTTGACGCCGACGGCGTAGGAGACACCGAACTGCGGGATCCACCCGGCGAGCTCGGTCAGCTGCTGCTGCCCGGCGGCGCCCATGTCGAACTGGGTGGTCATCGCGATCGCGAGCAGGAGCTCGACGATCGAGACGGCCAGGCCGTAGGGGCGGGCCACCTTGTGCAGGGGCTTGACCAGCCACAGCACCGCGGCTGCCACCAGGGGCACCACGATGAGGACGGTCAGCCAGGGAAAGGCTGCGTTCATGGTCTGCATCTCTTCCTCGAACCTCTTCCCTCAGACCTGCACGCGCGAGGCGAGGACGACGACTAGGGCCAGCACCACGCCGATGAGCATGAGCGCGGCATAGGAGCGCACGTAGCCGTTTTGCAGGCGACGCAGGATCCTGCCGAGGCCGGAGGTGGCCCGGGCCACGCCCATGACGGCGCCGTCGACGACGGAGGAGTCCGCGTACACCAGCGAGCGGGTCAGGTACTGGCTGGGCTTCATGAAGACCCCTTCGTTGAAGGCGTCCTGGTACAGGTCCTGCCGGGCGGCACGGGTCAGCGCGGAGCCGCGCGGGGCCTCGACCGGCACCTCACGGGCGCCGTAGACACGCCAGGCGAGCAGGGCGCCGACGACGGCGAGCACGATCGTCAGCGTGACGATGACCGGCACCGGGATGACCGGGGCGGCGTGCTCGGCGCGGCCGACCACCGGCTCGAGCCAGGTGACGAAGGAGTCACCGGCGGCGAGGACACCACCGAGGGCCACCGAGCCGATGGCCAGGATGATCATCGGCACGGTCATCAGGGCAGGGGCCTCGTGCGGGTGGACCTGCTCGGCTGCCGGGTCCTTCCAGCGGGCCTTGCCGTGGAAGACCATGAAGAACAGCCGCGACATGTAGAACGCGGTGATCGCGGCGCCGATCAGCGCGACGGTGCCGAAGACCCACGGCCGCCAGCCCTCTCCGACGAACGCCGTCTCGATGATGAGGTCCTTGCTCCAGAAGCCGGAGAAGGGCGGGATGCCGATGATCGCGAGCCAGCCCAGCGCCATGGTCACCCAGGTGATCTTCATGTAGGGCGCCAGGGCGCCGAAGCCGCGCATGTCGACCCGGTCGTCCATCGCGTGCATGACCGAGCCGGCCCCGAGGAACAGGCCGGCCTTGAAGAAGCCGTGCGTGACCAGGTGGAAGATCGCGAAGGCGTACCCGATGGGGCCCAGGCCCGCGCCGAGCATCATGTAGCCGATCTGGGACATGGTCGAGGCGGCGAGCACCTTCTTCATGTCGTCCTTGGCGCAGCCGACGATCGCCCCGAACAGCAGGGTGATGGCGCCGACGATGGCGATGACGAGCAGCGCGTTGGGGGCGCCGTTCAGGATCGGGCCCGAGCGCACGAGCAGGTAGACGCCGGCGGTGACCATGGTGGCGGCGTGGATGAGGGCCGAGACGGGGGTGGGGCCGGCCATGGCGTCACCCAGCCAGGCCTGCAGGGGGAACTGCGCCGACTTGCCGCACGCGGCGAGCAGGAGCAGCAGGCCGATGGCGGTGAGCACCCCCTCGCCGGTGCCCTCCGCGGCGCCGAAGACGGTGACGAAGTCCACCGCACCGAAGGCGGCGAACATCGCGCCCATGGCGAGCAGCAGGCCGACGTCCCCGATCCGGTTCATCACGAAGGCCTTCTTGGCAGCCACCGCGTAGTCGGTGCGGTAGTTCCAGAACCCGATGAGCAGGTAGGACGCCAGGCCCACGCCCTCCCAGCCGACGAACAGCAGCACGTAGCTGTCGGCGAGGACGAGCAGCAGCATCGCGGCGACGAAGAGGTTGAGGTAGGCGAAGAACCGGCGCCGGTCGGTGTCGTGCTCCATGTAGGCCACGGAGTAGATGTGGATGAGTGTGCCCACGAAGGTCACGAGCATCACGAAGGTCATCGACAGCGGGTCGATCCGCAGCCCGGCGTCGACCGCGAGGTTCCCGGCCGGGATCCAGCTGAAGAGGTGCACGTCGAGCACCCGCTCCTCGGCCGGCAGGCCGAACAGCTGCGCGAGGACCGCGACACCGACGACGAAGGCGCCGGCGGAGGCGAGCACCCCGAGCCAGTGGCCCCACCGGTCGGCGCGACGGCCGAGCAGCAGCAGGACACCGGCACCGAGCAGCGGCAGGGCGACGAGCAGCCAGGCGAGCGAGACCGCCCCGCCGACCGCGCCGCCGTCGCCAGCAGTGACGGCGGAGGCAGCCGTGACGGCGGAGGCGGGCATGGACAAGGTACCCAGAGTGGCGAACACGCCTTCCCCCGTCAGTACTTCAGCAGGTTGACGTCGTCGACCGACGCGGACCTGCGGGTTCGGAAGATGGACACGATGATCGCGAGGCCGACGACGACCTCTGCCGCGGCGACGACCATCACGAAGAACGCCACGACCTGGCCGGTGAGGTCACCGTGCAGACGGGCGAACGTCACCAGCGCCAGGTTCGAGGAGTTCAGCATGATCTCCACGCCGAGCAGGGCGATGATCGCGTTGCGGCGCACCAGCACCGCGGTGGCTCCGACGGCGAACAGGATCGCGGCCAGGACCAGGTAGTTGACGAGGCTCACAGCTCCTCCTCCTTGGCAGCGCCGTCGGTGTGCTCCAGGGCAAGGCGCGAGGCCTTCTCCAGCGTGGCCGGGGCGCCGGGGCTGCCGGGCAGCTGCGGCGTGGGCGGCGCCTCGCCGCGCATGCCGGGCAGGCCGGACTGGCCGACGGCGCGGGTCGCGTCGCCGCCGTGGATCCCGGCGGTGCCCTCACCGGCGCGGGCGCGTGCCACCGCCTCGACGGTCTCGGGGCTGACGTCGCCGATGGTGCGCTCCTGACCGCGGATGCGCAGCACGCGGGGCACCGAGGCCTCGATGGGCTCACCGGTGCCGGACAGTGCCGGCACGGTGGCCGAGGTGGACCGGGCGTAGACGCCGGGGGCGGGCAGCTGACCGACGCCACCCTTGCCGGCGGCGTAGGCGCGCATCTTCGACTCGAGCACGTCGCGCTGGGTGGCCTTGGGCCGCAGCCGCTCGGCGTGGGTGAGCGTGACGGCCCCGACCGCGGCCACGACGAGCAGCACGCCGGTGATCTCCATCGTGAAGACGAAGTCGGAGAAGATCAGGCGGGCGACGCCGACCGGGTTGGAGTCGATGTTCGCGGCGGTCAGCCCGGCGGGACGGGGCAGCGTCGAGGCGGCCACCACTCCGCCGAGCACCAGCGCCAGGCCGAGGCCCGCGACGTAGGCGACCCAGCGCTGACCGCGGATCGTCTCGGTCAGCGAGTCGGCGGCGTCGACCCCGACGAGCATGAGGACGAACAGGAACAGCATCATGATCGCGCCGGTGTAGACGACCACCTGGGCGACGCCGAGGAACGGGGCGTCCTGGGCCACGTAGAGGATGGCCAGGCAGATCATGACGAGCACGACGCTGAGGGCGGCGTGGACGGCGCGGCGGGCGAAGAGCAGGCCCAGCGAGGCGATGACCATGATCGGGGCGATGACCCAGAACAGGACGGTCTCGCCACCGCTGACGGTGCCGGTCTCCACCAGCGTCATAGGCGCCGTTGCGGCGAACGGGGTCACTTGGCGCCCTCCTGGGCCATGCCGGCGGTGCGCGCGGTCGAGAGCGTGGGGTCGTGCGGGCGGCGCTCGCGGACCCAGTCCAGCTGGTCCCGGGTCGGGCCGGTGACCTCGTTGCGGTAATAGTCGTCGTCGTCCGTGCCCTCCACCATGGGGTGCGGGGCGGCGAGCATGCCCTCGAGCATCGGGGCGAGCAGGTCCTGCTTCTCGAAGATGAGGCCCTCGCGGGTGGGACCGGTGAGCTCGTACTCGTTGGTCATGGTCAGCGCTCGGGTGGGGCAGGCCTCGATGCACAGGCCGCAGAAGATGCAGCGCAGGTAGTTGATCTGGTAGACGCGGCCGTACCGCTCGCCCGGGGAGTACTGGGCGTCGGTGGTGTTGTCGCCGGCCTCGACGTAGATCGCGTCGGCGGGGCAGGCCCAGGCGCACAGCTCGCACCCGATGCACTTCTCCAGGCCGTCGGCGTACCGGTTGAGCTGGTGGCGGCCGTGGTAGCGCGGCTGCGTGGGCACCTTCTCGAACGGGTACTGCTCGGTGACGGTGGGCCGGAACATCGAGGAGATCGTCACGCCGAACCCGGCGACCGGGGCGAAGAACTGCCCGACGGAGCCCTTCTTCGCGGGGCCGAGCGCCGCCGGGTCGTACTTGGCGACCTCGCCGCGGCGGCGCTTGTCGCGCCGGCCGAGCTCGCCGCCCTTCGAAGCCTCAGACATCGTGGCTCTCCTTGTCCTGGGTGTGCGGTGCGGCGGTGCTGCCCGCAGGCGTGCGCTGCGTGGCGGCCATGGCCGTGGCCTCGCGCCGGGCGCGGCGCGGTGAGGGCGGCAGGGTCTGACCGGGCAGGGGCGGCACGGGATAGCCGCCGGCGAAGGCGTCGAAGTCGCTGCCGGCGGGCACGATGTCCGGCCGGCCCGCGGTCGGCACGACCGCCTCGGGCGGCGCCTCCTCCTTCTTCCTGGTGGGCCATAGCAGCAGCGCCACCATGAGCACCACGAAGACGCCGGCGATCCAGAGGAGCAAGGTCGTGAGGTCGACGTCGGCGAACTGGCGCACGCCCTGGATGATCGCGACGGCGACCAGCCAGACGAGGGCCACCGGGATGAGGATCTTCCAGCCGAGGTTCATGAACTGGTCGTACCGGAAGCGCAGGAGCGTGCCGCGCATCCAGATCATCATGAACATGACGATCCAGACCTTGGCGACGAACCACAGCACCGGCCACCAGCCGGTGTTCAGCACGCCGTCGCCGATGGCCGACAGCGGGAACGGGGCCCGCCAGCCGCCGAGGAACAGGGTGACGGCCACGCCGGAGACGTTGAGCATGTTGATGTACTCGGCCAGGTAGAACCAGGCGAACTTCATCGAGGAGTACTCGGTGGTGTGGCCCGCGACGAGCTCACCCTCGGCCTCGGGCAGGTCGAAGGGCAGGCGGTTGACCTCGCCGACCATCGAGATGAAGTAGATGACGAACGCCGGCAGCAGGGAGATGCCCCACCACAGCTGGGTCTGGGCGTCGACGATCTGCGAGGTGGACATCGACCCCGACACGAGGAAGACGCTCACCAGGGACAGGCCCATGCTCAACTCGTAGGAGATGATCTGCGCCGACGAGCGCACCGCACCAAGCAGCGGGTAGGTGGAGTTCGCGGACCAGCCGCCCAGCACGATGCCGTACACGCCGAGCGAGGTCACGGCGAGGATGTAGACCACGGCGACCGGCATGTCCGTCAGCTGCAGCGGGGTGGTGATGCCGAACATCGACACCTCGGGCCCGAACGGCAGCACGGCGTACACGAGGAACGAGGTGAAGGCCGCGACGAAGGGGCCGAGCAGGTAGATGAACTTGTCGGCGCCCTTGAGCCAGAAGTCCTCCTTGAGGACCAGCTTCAGGGCGTCGGCGATCGCCTGCCCGAACCCGAGCGGGCCGGTGACGTTGGGGCCGGGGCGGGTCTGCATGCGGCCGAGGCCGCGCCGCTCCACCCACAGGGCCAGGATGACCGAGGCCACGAGGAAGACCAGGATCACGACGGACTTGATCAGCCAGATCCACCAGGTGTCCTCGCTGAAGTCGGCCGTCGGCAGCGCCGTGGTCGCCAGGATGGTCATCGGTCCTCCCCAGACAAGGTGACGACGGCGCCCACGCCGGCGCCGAGCGTACGCACGTTCGAGCCGGGCGAGTTCTCCGGCAGCCACACCACGCCGTCGGGCATGGTGGTGACAGACAGCGGGAGGGTGATGGTCCCGGCCGGCCCGCCGACGGTGACGGGTGCGCCGTCGACCGCGCCGATGCCGGCGGCGGTGGCGGCGGACAGCCGCACGACCGGGCGGTGCGCGGTGCCGGCCAGGTGCGGCTCGCCGTCCTGCAGTCGGCCGGAGTCCAGCTGCGGCTTCCAGGTGGCGAGCAGGGCCTGCCCGGCCGAGGGCACGGGTGTCTCGGCGGGCGCGGCGGCGGGGCTGCCGGGACGCTCGCCCTCCCAGCCGGAGAGCTCGGTGAGCTCGGCGTGGGTGGCGGTCAGCTCGCGCAGCCCGAGCGGGGTGCCCAGCTCGGCGGCGAGGGCGTCGAGAACCTGACGGTCGGACAGCGACCGGGAGACGAGCACCTGCCCGAAGGGACGCACGCGGCCCTCCCAGTTCACGAACGTGCCGGCTTTCTCCACCGGCGGGGCGACGGGCAGGACCACGTCGGCGTAGGCGGACACCGCGGAGCGGCGCACCTCGAGCTGGAGCACGAACCCGGCGGCGGTCAGGGCCGCGCGGGCGAGCTCGGGGTCGGGGAGGTCGGCCGGTTCGAGGCCGCCAACCACCAGGGCGCCCAGCGCGCCGTCGCGGGCGGCGGTGAGGATGCCGGTCAGGTCACGTCCGGGCGTGGACGGGAGCCGGTCGGTGCCCCAGACGGCGGCGACGTCCACCCGGGCGGCCGGGTCGGCCACCAGGCGGCCGCCGGGCAGCAGCGCGGGCAGCGTGCCGGCGTCGACGGCGCCGCGCTCGCCGGCGCGCCGCGGCACCCAGGCGAGCCGGGCGCCGGTGCGCTCGGCCAGGGCGGCGACGGCGGACAGGGTGCCGCGCACCGCTGCGGCCCGCTCGCCGACGAGGATGACGGCGCCCGGTGCGGCGAGCCGCTCGGCGAGACCGGCGGTCTCGGCGTCGGTGCTCGCGGCGTCGATCGCGGCCAACGTGGCCGGCTCGGCCCCGGGGGCGGCGCCGACGAGCTGGGCGCGCATCTTGGTCGAGCCGCGCGTGAGGAACGGAGCCACGGTGGCGACCTGGACGGTGCCGGCGAGCATGCCCTTGCGCAGGCGCAGGAACACCGTGCCGGCCTCGTCCTCGGGCTCGAGCCCGACGAGCAGCACCTGACCGGCGTGCTCCAGGTCGGTGAAGGTCACGCCCAGGCCGCGGGCGGCCACGTGCTGGCCGAGGAACTGCTGCTCCTCGGCCGAGTGGACGCGTGCGCGGTGGTCGATGTCGTTGGTGCCGAGGACGACGCGGGCGAACTTCGACCAGGCGTAGGCGTCCTCGAGCGTCAGACGCCCGCCGGGCAGCAGGCCGACGCCGGAACCCTGGCCGGCGCCGGAGCTTTGGCCGGCGTTGCGCAGCGCGGTGGCGGCGAGGTCGAGGGCCTCGGACCAGCTCGTCGGGACGAGCTCGCCGGTCTCCTCGTCGCGCACGAGCGGGACGGTGAGGCGGTCGGGCGCGCTCTGCCAGGTAAAGGCGAAGCGGTCCTTGTCGGTGATCCACTCCTCGTTGACCTCGGGGTCGTCGCCGGCCTGACGGCGCAGGACGACGCCGCGGCGGTGGTCCACGCGGATGGCCGAGCCGCTGGCGTCGTGCTCGGCGACGGACTCGGTCGAGACGAGGTCGAACGGGCGGGAGCGGAACCGGTAGGCCGCCGAGGTCAGCGCGCCCACCGGACAGATCTGGATGGTGTTGCCCGAGAAGTAGGAGGCGAAGGGACGCCCGGAGGTGTCCTGCTCGGCCACGCCGAGCGGGCCGGCGGACAGCGAGCCCGCCACGCCGGGCTCGCCGTCGGGCCCGGAGACCTCGGGAGCGAGCGTGCGGGGCTGGTGGTCGCCGTCGGCGAAGTGGAGCACCTGGGTGTCGAAGGTGCCGATCTGGGAGCCGTTGAGCCCGTGGACCTCGCGGCCGGGGGTGCCGCCGCTGCGGCCCTGGAGCGCGATGAAAGGGTCGCCGGCGATCTCGGAGGAGAACCGGGTGCACCGCTGGCACAGGATGCACCGGTCGCGGTCGAGGAGGATCTGGGTGGAGATCTTCAGCGGCTTGGGGAACGTGCGCTTGATGTCCACGAACCGGGTGGTCGAGCGGCCGTTGCTCATGGCCTGGTTCTGCAGGGGGCACTCGCCGCCCTTGTCGCACACCGGGCAGTCCAGCGGGTGGTTGATCAGGAGGAACTCCATGATCCCGTGCTGTGCCTTGTCGGCCACGTCCGAGGTGTGCTGGGTGGCGACGACCATGCCGGGCGTCGCCTCCAGGGTGCAGGAGGCCTGCGGCTTGGGCATGGCGCGCAGGTTGCCCTCGCGGTCGGGGGTGGAGACCTCGACCAGGCACTGGCGGCACGCGCCCGCGGGCTTGAGCAGCGGGTGGTCGCAGAACCGCGGGATGGCGATGCCGGCTCGTTCGGCGGCCCGGATCACCAGGGTGCCCTTGGGCACCTGGACCCCCACGCCGTCGATCGTGACCGTGAGGGTCTCGACGGGAGCCGCGGTGGCGCGGTCGGTCGTCGCTGTCATCGAACACCTGCTTCGCTGAAGATCGCCGAGGCCTCGTACGGGAACAGCTCCCAGGCCGGGGTGTGGGTCCCCGCCTCGAACTCGGAGCGGAAGTGCTGGATGCCGCTCTGGATCGGCGTGGCGGAGGCGTCGCCGAGCGCGCAGAACGAGCGGCCGGCGATGTTGGCCGAGACGTCGAGCAGCAGGTCGATGTCGCTGGGCAGACCCTTGCCGGCCTCGAGCCGGTGCATGACCTGCTTCATCCAGTAGGTGCCCTCGCGGCAGGGCGTGCACTTGCCGCAGGACTCGTGCTGGTAGAAGTCCGTCCACCGCGAGATGACGCGCACCACCGAGGTGGTCTCGTCGAAGACCATGAGCGCGCGGGTGGCCAGCATGGAGCCGGCGGCGCCGACGGACTCGTAGTCCAGCGGGACGTCGAGCTCGGCCTCGGTGAGGATCGGGGTGGAGGAGCCGCCCGGGGTCCAGAACTTCAGCCGGTGGCCCTCACGGATGCCGCCGGCCATGTCGATGAGCTCGCGCATGGTGATGCCCAGCGGGGCCTCGAACTGGCCGGGGTTCGTCACGTGGCCCGAGAGGGAGAAGATGCCGTGGCCGGCACTCTTCGGGGTACCCATCGAGGCGAACCAGTCCTTGCCCTTGCCGATGATGCCGGGCACGGACGCGATGGACTCGACGTTGTTGACCACCGTCGGGCGCGCGTACAGACCGGCGACGGCGGGGAACGGGGGCTTCAGGCGCGGCTGGCCGCGGCGGCCCTCGAGGGAGTCGAGCAGCGCGGTCTCCTCGCCGCAGATGTACGCCCCGGCGCCGGCGTGCACGACGATCTCGAGGTCGTAGTCGCCGTTGGGGCCCAGGCCGGTGCCGATCAGGCCGGCCTCTCGGGCCTCGCGCACGGCCGCGAGCAGCCGGCGGTAGACGTGCACGGTCTCCCCGCGCAGGTAGATGAACGCGCGGTGCCCGCCGATGGCGTACGACGTGATCGCGACGCCCTCGATGAGGGAGTGCGGGTTCGCCAGCATGAGCGGGATGTCCTTGCAGGTGCCCGGCTCGGACTCGTCGGCGTTGACCACGAGGTAGCGGGGGCCGCCGTCGGGCTTGGGCAGGAAGGACCACTTCAGGCCGGTCGGGAAGCCGGCGCCGCCGCGGCCGCGCAGGCCCGAGTCCTTGACCTCGGTGACGACGGCCTCGGGGGCCATCGTCAGGGCCTTGGCCAGGGCCTCGTAGCCGCCGTGGGCGCGGTAGGTGCTCAGCTTCCAGGACTCCGGGGCGTCCCAGATGTCGGTGAGGACCGGGGTGAGCCGGTCCGGCGCCATGGTGCTCATTCGACGTTCCCCTTCTTCTCGTCCACGACCGGCCCGGCCGAGACGTCCGACGCCGTGGTGGGCTTGCGCTCGGCGCTGGACTGCAGGTCACCCACGGGGGCGGTGCCGGCGGCGGTGGCCCCGGCGACGTCGGCGCCGCTGGCTGCGCCGTCGCCGTCCGTGCGGGCGCCGTCGCCGCGCTCGCCTTCGGCGCGCGGGGCGGTCCACCCGTTCTCGCGGGCGATGCGCAGCCCCAGCAGGCTGGCCTCGCCGGCGCCGACGCCCTCGTCCGCCCGGCCGTCCTCGAAGCCGGCGAGCACGTGCGCGATCTCCTTGAAGGTGGCCACCGTGGCGGCCCCGCGGGTGGGGTGCACGGGGCGGCCGGCGGTGATCTGGTCGACGAGGTCGATCGTCGTGGTGGGCGTCTGGTTGTCGAAGAACTCCCAGTTGACCATCACCACGGGGGCGTAGTCGCAGGCCGCGTTGCACTCGACCTGCTCGAGCGTGATCCGGCCGTCCGCGGTGGTCTCGTCGTGCCCGATGCCGAGGTGCTCGGAGACCTTGTCCCAGATGATGTCGCCGCCCATGACGGCGCACAGGGCGTTGGTGCACACCCCGACGGTGTACTCGCCGTTGGGGTGGCGCTTGTACTGGCCGTAGAAGGTCGCGACCGCGGAGACCTCGGCGCGGCTCAGGTCCAGCAGCTCCGCGCACAGCGCGACGCCGCGGGGCGCCACATAGCCGTCCTCGGACTGCACCAGGTGCAGCAGGGGCAGCAGGGCCGAGCGCGGGTCGGGGTAGCGGGCGATGACCTCGGCCGCCTCGACGCGCAGGCGCGCATCGGTCTCGGGCAAAAACGTCTCGCTCATGTCAGCGGTCCACCCCTCCCAGGACGGGGTCGAGCGAAGCCAGGGTGACGACGATGTCGGCGAGCATGCCGCCCTCGGTCATCACGGCCGTGGACTGGAGGTTGGAGAAGGACGGGTCCCGGAAATGGGCCCGGTAGGGGCGCGTGGCGCCGTCGGAGACCAGGTGCACGCCTATGACGCCCCGGGGGTGCTCGACCATCTGGAACACCTGCCCCGCGGGGACGCGGAAGCCCTCGGTCACCAGCTTGAAGTGGTGGATCAAGGACTCCATGGAGGTGGCCATGATCTCCTTGATGTGCTCCATGGAGTTGCCCTGCCCGTCCGAGCCGATGGACAGCTGAGCGGGCCAGGCGATCTTCTTGTCCGCAACCATGACCGGGCCCGGGTTGGTGTCGAGCCGGTCGAGCACCTGGGTGATGATCCGGATCGACTCGTAGCACTCCTCGAAGCGGACCATGGCCCGGTTGTAGCCGTCGGACTTGTCGCGCACGGGCACGTCGAAGTCGTACGTCTCGTAGCCGCAGTACGGCTGGGTCTTGCGCATGTCGAGCGGCAACCCGGCGGCGCGGATGGAAGGGCCGGTCAGGCCCAGCGCCATCGCGGCGGAGACGGAGACGTAGCCGACGTCGACGTGACGGAGCTTGAAGATCGGGTTCTCCACCGTGAGGTCCTGCAGCTCCTTGACGGAGAGCCGGATGTTCGGCAGCAGCTCGCGGACGTAGTCGGTGGTGCCCGGGGGCAGGTCCTGTGCGACGCCGCCGGGCCGGATGAACGCGTGGTTCATGCGCAGACCGGTGATGCGCTCGAAGATCCGCAGCACGTCCTCACGGCCGCGGAAACCGATCGTCATCATCGTGGTGGCACCGAGCTCGTTGCCCGCGGTGCCCAGGGCCACGAGGTGCGAGGCGACGCGGTTGAGCTCCATGAGGAGCACCCGGATGAGGGTGGCCCGCTCGGGCACGTCGTCGGTGACGCCGAGGAGCTTCTCCACGCCGAGGCAGTAGGCGACCTCCTGGAAGAAGGGCGCCACGTAGTCCATGCGGGTGCAGAAGGTCACGCCCTGGGTCCAGGTGCGGTACTCCATGTTCTTCTCGATACCGGTGTGCAGGTAGCCGGTACCCACGCGCAGCTCGCGGATGGTCTCGCCGTCGATCTCGAGGATGAGGCGCAGCACGCCGTGGGTGGAGGGGTGCACCGGGCCCATGTTGACGACGATGCGCTCCTCGCCGAGGCGTTCGGCCTCGGCGGCGATCTCCGCCCAGTCGCCGCCGTCGGCGGTGAACTCCGGTGCGCCCGGGGCCTCGCCGGCCGGTCCGGCGGCGTGGGGGATGTTGATGGACGCGGACATCAGCTGTACGACCTCCGGGTGTCGGGCGGCGGGATGACGGCACCCTTGTACTCGACCGGGATACCGCCGAGCGGGTAGTCCTTGCGCTGCGGGTGCCCGACCCAGTCGTCGGGTAAGGCGGTGCGCGCGAGCGACGGGTGACCGTCGAAGACGATGCCGAACAGGTCCCACGTCTCCCGCTCGTGCCAGTCGTTGCCGGGGTAGACGTCCACCACGGTGGGGATGTGAGGGTCGGCGTCGGGGCAGGTGACCTCGAGGCGGAGCTGGCGGGAGTGCGTCACGGAGAACAGGTGGTACGCGGCGTGCAGCTCGCGGCCGGTGTCGCTGGGGTAGTGCACGCCAGAGACGCCCAGGCACAGCTCGAACCGCAGGTCCTGGTCGTCACGCAGCGCCCGGCTCACGGTGTTGATGTGCTCGCGGGCGACGAAGATCGTCAGCTCGCCGCGGTCGACGACCACCTTCTCCAGGACGGCCTCGGAGTCCAGCCCCTGCTCGGTCAGGATCTCCACGAGGACGTCGACGACCTCGTCGAACCAGCCGCCGTAGGGCCGCTCGGCGGCCGGCGGCATGGCGATGACGCTGACAAGGCCACCGAAGCCGGAGGTGTCCCCCGGGCCCTCGATGCCGAACATGCCCTTGCGGGTGGCGACGATCTCCAGCTGGGTGCGCCCGTCGCGCGGGCCGGCCGGGACGTTGTGCGCGCCGGCCTCGGCGGCCGCGGCGGTGGCCCGCTGGCCGACCTCGGCGCTGACCTTGCCGGGCTGGGCGGCGTCGGCCGCCGACTGCTTCTCGTCGTTGCGGTCGCTCACGCCAGCAGGCCCTTCATCTGGTGGGTGGGAGTGGCGGCCAGGGCGGCCTCCTCCGCCTTGCGGGCGGCCTCCTCGCGGTTGACGCCGAGGGGCGCGGCCTGGACGGCCTCACGCAGGGCCAGGATGGAGTTGATGAGCATCTCCGGGCGCGGGGGGCAGCCGGGCAGGTAGATGTCCACGGGCAGGATGTGGTCGACGCCCTGGACGATGGCGTAGTTGTTGAACATGCCGCCGGACGAGGCGCACACGCCCATGGAGATGACCCACTTGGGCTCGGCCATCTGGTCGTAGATGTTGCGCACGACCGGCGCCATCTTGTGGCTTACCCGGCCCGACACGATCATCAGGTCCGCGTGCCGGGGCGAGGCCCGGAACACCTCGAGCCCGAAGCGGGCCATGTCGAACCGCGGGGTGCCCGCGGCCATCATCTCGATGGCGCAGCACGCCAGGCCCATCGTCACCGGCCACTGCGAACGGCTCCGGCTCCAGCCGACGACCTTCTCGATCGTCGTGAGCATGATGCCGCTCGGTGCCTTCTCCTCAAGTCCCATGTCTGCTACCTCAGTCCCACTCGAGCCCGCCGCGGCGCCACTCGTACACGTAGGGCACCGTGATCAGGAAGATGAAGCCGAGCATGGCCACCAGACCGAAGACGGCGAGCTCGGAGAACGCCACCGCCCAGGGGTAGAGGAAGACCACCTCGATGTCGAAGATGATGAAGGTCATGGCGATCAGGTAGTACTTCACGGGGAAGCGACCCGACCGCGGCGCACGGGGCGTGGGGTCCACGCCGCACTCGTAGTTGGCGACCTTGACCCGGTTGTACCGCTTGGGCCCGATGACCGCGCTCGCGGCGAGGCCGCCGAGGGCCATCGCCGCAGCGACGCCCATCATGATGAGCAGCGGGACGTAAGGGTTCGTCATCGTTCCTCCGCGGATGTGCAGGCTTCGACCGCCGTCGCGGCGGGATTGATACGGCCAGCGTAGAGCGTTTCGCCTGGGCCTAAGGTCCCAGGCCCGTTGTGGGCGGTCATGCGGCTGGCACGACCTTGGTCATGGTTGTGATCAACCGATCCATCCAGTCTCCGTCCCGGCGGTCGAAGCCGTCCGAGAGCAGCTTCATGACGAACCGCATGAGTACTGGGCGGGGCAGCCCGTACTTCACGCAGAACCGCATGATCTCGGGGCGACCGATGAGGTGGGCGAAGGCCCGACCGAGCGTGTAGTACCCGCCCAGCTCGTCGCTGAGGATCTTGGGGTAGGTGCGCAGCGCCTTCTCGCGCCCGTAGGCGGAGGGGCGGGCGAGTGCCTGGCTGATGACGTCGGCGGCGATGCGGCCGGACTGCATGGCGTAGGCGATGCCCTCCCCGTTGAACGGGGACACCATCCCGCCGGAGTCACCCACGAGGAACAGGCCCTTGGTGTAATGCGGCTTGCGGTTGAAGGCCATCGGCAGCGCGGCGCTGCGCAGGTCCGCCACCTGGTTCTCCTCGGTGAGCTCCCACTCCTCGGGAGCGTTGCGCATCCAGGTGCGGAAGAGGCCCTTGTAGTCGAGGTTCATGGCCTTGGCGGTGGGGCTGAGGGAGCCGAGCCCGACGTTCACGGTGCCGTCGCCCAGGGCGAAGATCCACCCGTAGCCGGGCATGAGGTTTGACTCCCCCGGCTTGCCGTCCCACAGCTCCAGGTGTGACTCCATCATCGGGTCGTCGTGGCGCGGGGACTTGAAGTAGGTGCGCACGGCCACGCCCATGGGCCGGTTCATGTCCTTCTCGATGCCCATCGCCGTGGCGAGGCGGGCGGAGACGCCGCCGGCGTCGACCACGAGCGGGGCCCGGTAGGTGACGTCCTCGCCTGCGCGGCGACCGCTCGGGTCCACCGGCTTGGCGGTGACGCCGAGGATGCGGCCGGACCGCTCGTCGCGCACCGGGCCGGTGACGGCGGTGCCCTCGCGCAGGACGGCGCCGGAGGCGACGGCGTGCCGGGCGAGCGTCTCGTCCAGGTTCATGCGGGAGCGCGCCAGGCCGTAGTTGGGCATCTCGGCCAGCTCGGGCCAGGGCAGCTCGATGCGGTGCCCGGCACCGTAGGTGCGCAGCCCCCAGTTGCGGATCCAGCCGTCGGACTCCTCGATGGACACGCCCATCCGGATGAGCTCGGCGACGGCGCGCGGGGTCAGCCCGTCACCGCAGACCTTGTCGCGCGGGAAGGTGCCCTTCTCGAGCAGGAGGACCTGCAGTCCCGTCAGGGCGAGGTAGTGGGCGGTGGCGGCCCCACCGGGTCCGGCGCCGACGACGATGACGTCCGCGTCGTCACCACGCACGAGAGCCTCCCTACATCGACCGAGGACCAATTGACTGGCCCTCCGGCCGTCCCAGGTGCGGCCAATGGCCGAGCACCGCCGTCGAGTCTACAAATCGGGCGCGACCTTTTCTTGTTAGGCATACCTAACCGCGTGTCGGAACGGGCAGTTCCTCGCCGCCGGTGCCGGCGCGTGCGGCCACCCGTGCGAGCCGCGAACGGGCGCTCAGGCCGGGCGGACGGCCCGGTGCAGGGCGACGATCCCGCCGGAGAGGTTGCGGTAGGCCACCTGCCGCCAGCCGGCGCGCTGGAGGGTGGCGGCGAGGTCGCGCTGCGCGGGCCAGGTGAGGATCGACTCGGTGAGGTAGGTGTACGCGTCGGTGTTGGAGGAAACCAGGGAGGCCACGCGCGGCAGCACCTGCCCGAGGTAGGTCTCGTACACCGCCCGGAACGGCGCCCACGAGGGCCGTGAGAACTCGCACACCACCAGCCGGCCGCCCGGGCGCGTCACGCGGAGCATCTCGCGCAGCGCCCGGTCGGTGTCGACCACGTTGCGCAGCCCGAAGGAGATCGTCACGGCATCGAAGGTCTGGTCCGCGAAGGGCAGCGCCGTCGCGTCGCCCGCGACGAACGGCAGGTCCGGCCGGCGGCGCTTGCCGACCGCCATCATCCCGGTGGAGAAGTCGCAGGGGACGACGTCGATCCCCGCGTCCGCGTACTCCTCCGAGGAGGTGCCGGTGCCGGCGGCGAGGTCGAGCACCCGCTCGCCCGGCCTGGCGCCGACCGCCTTGCGGGTAGCGACACGCCAGATCCGGTCCTGCCCGAGGGAGAGGACATCGTTCGTCAGGTCGTAGCGCTGGGCGACCCCGTCGAACATGCGGGCGACCTCACGCGGCTTCTTCTCCAGGCTGGCTCGGTTCATGGGCGTCATCATCCCAGGTGACCGGGCGGCGATGGGCGCGGCGGGCCCATCACGGCGGGCTTATCGTTACCCGCGATGACCACCTCCTCCTCCGACGCCGCCGGGCGAGCCCGCGCACTGCGCGCCGTCCCCGCCGCGTCCCGCGCCGCAGCGGCGTCCCGCGCCGCTGCCCTGAACGGGCTGCCCGCGGTGGCGGATCTCCGCGCCCGGGCCGCCGCGACGGCCACGTCGACCGGGTCCGCGACCACGGACGACGAGCCGCCGGAGAGCAGTCCCGACCTGGTCGTGCGCACGGTCGAGATCCCCGACGTGGGCGACCTGCTTGCGCTGCTGCCCTCCGCGGACCCCGCCACGACGTTCTCCTGGGTGCGCCGCGGCGAGGGCATCGTGGGCTGGGGCGAGGCGCTGCGGCTGCGCACCTCGGGCGCCGACCGGATCCGGGCGGCGGACCAGGCCTGGGCGCGGACGGTCGGGCGCCTGCACGTCCTCGACGAGGTCCGCCTGCCGGGCAGCGGCGCCGTCGCGTTCGGGTCCTTCTCCTTCTCACCCCACTCCGCCGCGGGCGGCGTGCTGGTGGTGCCGGGCACCGTTGTCGGACGTCGCGACGGCCGTTCCTGGCTGACCACGGTGCACCGGGTCGGCGAGACGCCGTCGCGCGGCGCCCGCCTGCCGGCCCCCGCACCCGTTGGCGAGCCGGGACCGGTGACGTACCGGGACGGCGCGCTGACGCCGGAGGCGTGGCGGTCCGCCGTGGCGGGGGTGGTGCGGCGCATCCGGGCCGGTGAGGTGGCGAAGGTGGTCATGGCGCGCGACGTCGTCGCCCGTGCCGTCGCACCGCTGGACGTGCGCCACCTGCTGGGCCGGCTGGCTGCCGACTACCCCGGGTGCTGGACCTTCGCCGTCGACCATCTGGTGGGGGCGACGCCGGAGCTTCTGGTGCGCCGGGAGAAGGGGCTGGCCGCGTGCCGGGTGCTCGCGGGGACGATCGAGCGCACGGGCGACGACGCCGCGGACCTGCGCCGCGCGGCCGAGCTGGCCCGGTCCTCGAAGGACCTGGAGGAGCACGAGCTCGCCGTCGCGTCCCTGGTGCGGGCGCTGCGTCCGTACTGCGCGAGCATCAACGTGCCGGACGCGCCGTTCGTGCTGCACCTGCCCAACGTCATGCACCTGGCCAGCGACGTCACCGGTGCGGTGGATGCCGCGCTCGGCCACCCGAGCACGTACCTCTCGCACGCGGGCGGCGGGAACGGGCCCTCGAGCCTGGCGCTCGCGGCGGCCCTGCACCCGACGGCGGCGGTGGGCGGGACCCCCACGGGGTTGGCGACGGCGATCCTCGCCTCGGCCGAGCAGATGGACCGGGGCCGTTACGCCGGCCCCGTGGGCTGGATCGGGGCCGACGGCGACGGCGAGTGGGGCATCGGCCTGCGGTCCGGCGAGCTCTCGGCGAGCGACCCGCACGAGGTGCGGCTCTTCGCCGGCTGCGGCGTGGTGGCGGCCTCCGACCCCGACGCGGAACTGGCCGAGACCGAGGCGAAGCTGCGACCCATGCGCGAGGCGCTGGGCGGCTGACACGGCGCGGCGCCTCCCGGGTGCACCGCCCCGGGAGGCGCCCACCAGGCGCGGCGTCAGCCGGCCTGGTCCTCGCGGGTGGCGAGGGTGGCGGTCACGTCGACGGTCGTGCCGCCGCGGACCACCGTGAACGTGACCTGGTCCCCGCTGGCGTACTGGCGCACGAACCCGGTCAAGGACAGTGCGCCGTCGACCGGCTCGTCGTCGATGCCGATGATCACGTCGCCGGGCTGCAGGCCCGCCGCCTGGGCCGGGGTGTTCGGCTGCACGCCTTCGACCTGGGCCCCGGCGCGGCCGGCGCCGTCCACCTTCGCGAGCCCGTCCTGCATCGTGACACCGAGGTAGGCGTGCTGGGCCACCCCGTCGGCGATGAGCTGTCCGGCCACCTGCTTGGCCAGGTTGCTGGGGATCGCGAAGCCCAGGCCGATGTTGCCGGCAGAGCCGGAGGCCGTCGGCATGCTCGCGATGGAGCTGTTGATGCCGATGACGCGCCCCGCGGCATCGAAGAGCGGACCGCCCGAGTTGCCCGGGTTGATGGCCGCGTCGACCTGGATCGCGTTGGTCACCACCTGCACGCCCTGCTGGCCGGGGACCTGGGTCTGCTCGGAGGTCTGCACCGGCCGGTCGAGGGCGGAGACGATGCCGGTGGTCACCGTCGAGCTCAGGCCCAGCGGGTTGCCGACGGCGGCGACCGGGTCGCCGACGACGACGTCGTCGGAGTTGCCCAGCGTCGCGGCCTGCAGGTCCGCGGGCGGGTCGGTGAGCGTGATGACGGCGAGGTCCGTGGCGGGGTCCGTGCCGGCGACGGTGGCCTCGTAGATGCGGCCGTCGTAGAGGGTGACCTGGATGCCGCCGTCGACGGCGTCGCCGACGACGTGGTCGTTGGTCAGGATGTGTCCGTCGGTGTCGATGATGACACCCGAGCCGGCCCCCTCCCCCGAGGTCGTGCGCACGTCGATCGCGACCACGCTCTGCCGGACGGCGGCGGCGACGTTCGCCCAGTCGGGGTCGTCCGTGGTGGAGGTGACCACCGGGGCGGCGTTGGCGCCGGAGCTGCTCTGGGCGGAGGTGGAGGTCGCCGCCGTCGGGGTGGGCTCGTCGAACGCACCGGTCAGGCCGGCGGTGCCCACACTGGCGAGAACCGCCGCACCGGCCGCCGTCGCGACGAGGCCTACCCATGTCGGCCGACGGCGCGGCCCGCCCGGTCCCGCAGAGGTGCCGCCGCCCGGGGTGCCGTGACTCCCGCCGGGACCACCGGGCTGGGTGCGGTTGCCGTGCGCGTCCCACGCGCCGAAGGCGCTGCCCGCCTGGGTCGGGTGGCCGGCGGTGGGGCGGCCGGGTTCGCTCGGCTGGGCGGGGCCGCCGGCCGGGCCGCCGTAGGGGCTGTGCGGCGCGCGGTACGGGTTGTTCCAGTCCGTGCCGGTGGACCGTGCACCTTCCACGGTCTCACCGTAGGTGGGCGCGCCGGGGGTGGGGGCGGACCACTGGTTCGGCCGGGGCTGCTGGTCGTTGGTGCTCATGGAAGTCCTCCGTGCTTGGTTGCCCCTACGTAACACCCGGATTCTTGAGAAGACCTCCACGTAACCTGGGAACTTCCTGGGCGCCCCCCGCACGGAGAGCCTCGTTCACGGCCTCCTGCACCACTCGCGCCAGCGCCGCGCGACGAACCCGCAGGTCGGCGCGCCCCGCGGGGACCTCGACGACGCTGCGCCCACGCACCGGCTCGGCGAGGACGGTGCGCAGGTGGCCGGCGTCCTCCACCAGGGTGTGCCGTGCGCCGTAGGCGGCGGCGAGCGCGGCGAGGTCGACGTGCTGTGGGGTACCGAAGATCCGCTCGAACTGCCCGGCGCGTTCCGGGGCACCGTGCTCGAGGGTGGCAAAGATCCCCCCGCCGCCATCGTTGAGCACGACCACCTGCAGGTCCACCTCGTCCTCGAGGGCGCCTCGGAGCAGGGCGCCGGCGTCGTGGAGGAACGTCAGGTCCCCCATGACCGCCCGGACCGGCTGGTCCAGACCCAGGGCGAGCCCGGTGGCGGTGCTGATGGTGCCGTCGATGCCGGCCAGGCCACGGTTGGCCACCGCCATCGGCCGCCGGTCCGGGTCCCACGGGGCGGCGACCAGGTCGAGGTCGCGCACGATGTTGGACGAGCCGGCCACGAGCACCCTCGGCCCTTCGGAGCGGCCCGCCGCCCGCGCGACGTGGCGGGCGAGCAGCAGTCCGTCGACCGGTCGGCCCGGCTGGGCGATCTCCTGGTCGAGGGCCTGCTGGGCCGCGGCTCCCGCCGCCCGCCACCGGTGCAGCCACGCGGCATCGTCGTCGGCCGGCCGCGCCGGCGCGGCGACCGCACCGACCACCCGGGCGGCCGTCCCGGCCACGTCCGGCCAGGTGCCGCGGGGCGCGACGACGACGATCTCGACGCCCGCCCGCGCGAGGAGCGCGCTCACCGGGCGGGAGAGCGTGGGCCGGCCGAGGACCACCACCCGCTCGATGGCGCCACCCAGCGCCGGCTCGGCCAGGAGCAGCCGGTAGGGGCCGATCGCGTTCTCCCCCGCTCGGGCACCGGAGGTGGGCTCGGCCAGCAGCGGCCAGCCCGCGGCCTCGGCGAGCGCACGGGCCGCGGGCCCGGCGGCGTCGCCGGCCACGACGACCGTGCGCGGGCCGGCCCTCAGCGCCTCCGGTGTGGGGGGTGCGGGTGAGGCGACGACACGGCGCGGCGCCGGCGGCTGGCCCGGGCGCCATGGCGTGGCAGGTGCCAGGGGGTCGCGCAGGGCGACGTTGAGGTGCACGGGCCCGGGGTGGTTGCTGCGCAGCCCCTGCGCGGCGGCCAGCGCCCGGGTGAGGATCTGGTCCAGATGAGAGCCGCCGGGTGCACCGGCCGGCAGGTCGACGGCGTAGCGCACGGCCGAGCCGAAGATCCCCACCTGGTCGGTGGTCTGGTTCGCGCCCGTGCCGCGCATCTCGTGGGGGCGGTCGGCGCTGATGATCACGAGCGGCAGGCCGGCATGGGTGGCCTCGAGCACGGCGGGGTGCAGGTTGGCGACGGCGGTGCCCGACGTCGTCACGACGGCGACCGGGCGCCCCGGCGCACCATCCGCCTCGATCGCGCCGGCCCGGGTCAGCCCGACCGCGACGAAGCCTGCGACGCGCTCGTCGATGCGCACGTGCAGACTCAGCCAGCCGGCCGCCTCGGCGGCCTGCAGAGCGTAGGCCAGCGGGGCGCTGCGCGAACCGGGTGCGAGAACGACGTCCCGCACACCGTGCGCCACCAGGGTCGTGACGAGCTCGCGGGCCGTGGCGGTAGCGGGCTCGATCGCCGAGTCGTCAGCCGCCGTCGGCACCGGTGCCGTGACCGGCTGCGCCGTCGGGCCAAGCCGCGCTCCGCCGTCGTCCCTCATGAGAGGACCGCCAGGTGCCCGGCCATCTCCGTCAGGCGGCTCCGCCACCGTTCGGTCAGCTCAGGAGGCGCGGCCACCGCGTCGAGGGCGGCCGGGGTGGGCTCGGGCCGACGCACGGCGAGCTGACCGTCCACCGGGAGCAGCGGGTCCGGCACGGTGTCGCGCTCGAAGAGGTGCACCGTGGCCAGGCCGCAGGCGTAGGGCAGCTCGGGCAAGGCGGCGGCCAGTGCTAACCCGGCCGCGATGCCGACCGAGCTCTCCAGAGCCGAGCTCACGACCACCGGGAGTCCCACCTCCTCGGCTAGCCGCAGGCACGCCCGGACCCCGCCGAGGGGCTGGACCTTCAGCACGACGACGTCCGCCGCCTCCGCCCGGCGCACGGCCAGCGGGTCCGCCGCGCGGCGGATGGACTCATCCGCGGCGATCGGCACGTGCGTGCGGCGGCGCAGCGCCGCCAGGTCGGCCACGCTCGCGCAGGGCTGCTCGGCGTACTCCAGCTCACCGGCGGCCCGGTCCAGGTGTCGGAGGCGGGTGACGGCGGTCTCCAGGTCCCACCCGGCGTTGGCGTCGATACGGACCTTGCCCGCAGTCCCGAGGGCGTCGCGGACAGCCTCCAGCCGCTCCTGCTCCTCGGCGAGGGACTGGCCCGGCTCGGCGACCTTGACCTTCGCCGTCGTGCAACCTCCGGACGCGGCGACGATGCGGGCCGCCTGCTGCGGGCCGACGGCGGGGACGGTGACGTTGACGGGCACCGAGCTGCGCACCGGCTCGGGCCAGCCCTGCTCGGCGGCCTCCAGGCCAGCCTGCAGCCATGCGGCGGACTCGGGAGCGTCGTAGTCCCAGAAGGGGGAGACCTCGCCCCACCCGGCGGCGCCGCGCAGGAGGACGCCGTCGCGCACGGTCAGCCCGCGGAAGCGGGTGCGCAGGGGGATGGCGTACACGGCGCGCACCGGGATCGGGCCGGGTCGGGGAACGGACATGGTGGCCAGGATAGGAGGACGCACCTACACCACGTGCCGGAGGAGGTCGGTGGCGGTCTTGCGGACGTCGCGGCCCTCGCTCAGCGCGCTGACGACCGCACCGTCCACGACGGCGACGGCGAGCGGCCCGGGGCAGGCGCTGCCCGCCCTCGCGAGGAGGTCGGAGATGGCGGCGTCGAGCCGGCCACGGCCGGCCTGGTAGGCCCGGGCCAGCGCCGGTGAGGCACCCGCCATCAGCAGCTGCTGGTAGTGGCCGCGGACCTCCCCGTCCGGGGGTAGCAGTGCGGCGAGCACGGCGCCGACGACGTCGGCCCGACGGGCGCCACGCGCTTCGGCAGCGTCGAGGTCACTGGCACGGTCACGCGCACCGACAGCGGCACGGTCGGCGGTCGTTCTGTGGTCGTCCCGTACGCGTTCCGCCTGCTCCGCCCATCGTCCGACGAGATGGGCGCCTGCCGCCTCGAGCAGCTCGTCGATGCCGGAGAAGTAGTAGGTGGTGGCCGAGAGCGAGCACCTCGCACGCGCCGCGACCCCTCGGTGGGTCACCGCACCCGGCCCCTCGGCGAGGATGATCTCGGCTGCGGCCTCGATGATCTCCTGGCGCCGCCGGGCTCCCTTTCCCGGGCGGTCCGTGCCGCCGGGCGTCAAGCGACGTTCTCGGCGACGTGCAGGCCGATGATGCCGGCGACGATCAGGACCAGGGACACGAGCTTGAGCACGGAGGTCCCCTCGCCCAGCACGGCCATCCCGACGACGGCCGTCACGCTCGCGCCGATCCCGGTCCACACCGCGTAGGCCGTACCGACCGGCAAGGTCCGCAGGGCGTAGGCGAGGCCGACGAAGCTGAGCGTGGCCAGCACCAGGAAGCTCACCGAGGGCCACAGACGGCTGAACCCGTCGGACGCCTTGAGCGACAGCGCCCAGCCGGCCTCGAGAAGGCCGGACACGATAAGGACGATCCAGGCCATGGCGGCCCCCTTTCTGGTACGGATGTACCAAGATACACCTTCCCGGGGTTGGCGTGCGGATGCGTCTGCCGGAACCGCGCACAGCAACGCTTTGCTTCCGCACGCCTTCATCCACAGTTGCGCGACCCCATCGGCACGATGTCAGTGGCCGGCCCTATGGTAGACATATGTTCGAAAACGATGGAGTTCCCGAGCAGGCAGGGCCCGACGATCCCGGGCCACTGGCGACGTCGCGGGCCGACGAGCCCGCGGACCGCGAGCAGCGTTCGGCCGCGGAAGAGACCGCACCTCTCGAGCCGGAGTCGGCGTTGGCGCCACTGCTGGACACCGCCCAAGGTCTCGTCGGCGCTCGGCTGATCGCGACCCTGGATCCGATCGAGCCGTTCGGACAGGATGTGACCGATCTGGTCGAGCTCGTCGCGCAGTGGTCGCGGACGATCTCGTTCACCTACGCGCGTCGGGCCGAGGCGATCGCGGCCCTGGTCACCCAGTTCACCGACGATCTCGGCACCGGCACCGCGACCCTCGCCGCCACCACCGAGCTGGCCATGCGGCTGGGCATGACGCGGCAGGCGATGAAGAAGCTGGTCGACACCGGACTGGCACTGACAGGCCCCCTCATGACCACGGGTGAAGCGCTCGAGCACGGCGTGCTCGACCCGCGGAAGGCGGAGATGGTGGCCGCTGCCTTGGAGCACCTGCCCTACCCCGTGTGCGAAGCGGTCCAGGACGCCGTCCTGCCAACCGCCCCGAACCGCACTCACCCCCAGTTCGCCCAGGATCTCAGCCGGGCGCTCATCGAGGCGGACCACCACGACGTCGATGCACGGCACAAGGCAGCGCGGTCTCGTCGCCGGGTCTGTCACCCCCGCCATCTGCCCGACGGGATGGCCTCGATCTACGCGGTCTTCACCGCGCCGGACGCGCTGGCGCTCGATCTGGCCCTGGACGGCGCCGCCCGCTCGGCCAAGGCCACCGGAGACTCCCGGACCGTGGAGCAGCTTCGGGCGGACATCCTCGCTGCTGTCGGCGCCGGTGCGCTGGCACAGGGTGGCTTCGGAAATCCCGCGGGTGAGCCGACACCAATCCCACGGCCCGCGCCGCCCCCCGTGGATCCTCGCAAGCCTCCGCCCCCACGCGAGCGGCGCGAGTTCATGTTCCTCGATCCGGAGCCCGATCCCTTTGGTGGTGGCCCGGCCGATCCGACCGACAAGTGCCCGAACGACCACGGCAGGGCCGAGACGACTGACCACGGGACGGCCGAGACGGGAGGCGAGGTCCGCAGGAACGGCAGCACACCGGTCGTGGAACCGCCCGCGGACACCAGTGGATCGACTCCCGCCGTGACGCCAGCCCCCGTGAACTCTCCGGATCCGGCGGCCGCACCGCAGGACTGTTCAGCGTCACCACCGGACCCGCCACCCACACCACCGGACGCGCCACCGCCACCGCCGGAGGTCAAGGCACGGCCATGGTTCCCGGTGGGTGAGGTCGGCGGTGTCCCGGTCAGAATCAACGTCACCGTGCCGATGACCACGCTGCTCGGCGGCGACGAGCCCGGCACCCTGCACGGGTACGGCCCGATCGATCCCGCGACTGCCCGCGCCCTCGCGCTCGGCGGAACCTGGCGGCGCCTGGTCACCGACCCGCTCAGCGGCACCGTCCTCGACATCGGCCAAGCTCGATACCGGCCGCCGGCCGATCTCGCCGCACTCGTCCGCGCCCGCGACCGCACCTGTTTCCGGCCCGGGTGCGGCGCCGACGCCGACGGCTGCGAGCTCGACCACAGCCAGGCGTTCGCCCGCGGCGGGTCGACCGCGTACGCCAACCTCGGCGCAGGCTGCTCCATCGACCACCGGCTCAAGACGGTCGGGGACTTTCAGGTACGTCAGGTCAGCCCCGGCGTCTTTGACTGGACCAGCCGACGCACAGGCCGCACCTACCGCCGCGAGGCCGACGGCCGGACCACGCCGATGCACCCCCGCACCGGCGAACCGCTCACCAGCGGCTGGGCCCCGGAGTACGACGATCCGGCACCGTTCTGACCAACCGCCCTCCCAGGCACGAGAGCTCCGAGGCCGCCACCCGAGCACACACCGACCCATCGACCGGGCCGATTATGGTGAGCGACGTGAGTGAGCAGCCCGACCGCGTGTCCGACATCTTCGACCCGACCGTATGGCGTGAGGTGGTCGGCACCGACTTCACCGACATCACCTACCACCGCGGGGTGGACCGGTCCGGGGAGACCGAGCGGGACCTGCCGGTGGTGCGCATCGCGTTCGACCGGCCCGAGGTGCGCAACGCCTTCCGCCCGCACACGGTCGACGAGCTGTACCGGGCCCTGGACCACGCCCGGATGACCTCCGACGTCGCTGCTGTGATCCTCACCGGCAACGGCCCAAGTCCCAAGGACGGCGGTTGGGCCTTCTGTTCGGGCGGCGATCAGCGCATCCGGGGCCGCGACGGCTACCGCTACGAGACAGCGGGCGCCAACGACGAGGCCCCGCTGGACCAGCGCCGCGAGCAGATCGACCCCGCCCGCGCAGGCCGCCTGCACATCCTCGAGGTCCAGCGCCTGATCCGCACCATGCCCAAGGTGGTGATCGCCGCGGTACCCGGCTGGGCAGCCGGCGGCGGGCACAGCCTGAACGTGGTGTGCGACCTGTCGATCGCCTCCCGGCAGCACGCCCGCTTCATGCAGACCGACGCCAACGTCGGCTCCTTCGACGCGGGCTATGGCTCGGCCCTGCTCGCCCGACAGGTCGGTGACAAGCGCGCCCGGGAGATCTTCTTCCTCGCCCGGGAATACTCCGCGGAGGACGCCGAGCGGTGGGGCGCGGTCAACGAGGTCGTCGACCACGAACAGCTCGAGGTCCTCGCCCTGCAGTACGCGCGCATCATCGCGACGAAGTCGCCCCAGGCGATGCGGATGCTCAAGTTCGCGTTCAACATGGCCGACGACGGGCTAGCCGGCCAGCAGGTGTTCGCCGGCGAGGCCACCCGGCTGGCCTACATGACCGACGAGGCCGTGGAGGGCCGGGACGCCTTCCTCCAGCGGCGCGACCCGGACTGGTCGGGGTTCCCCTACTACTACTGACGAGTTCACCTACTACTGCTGACGAGCCTGCTACTGCTGACGAGCCCGCCCGGATCACCACACCCGGGCGGGCAGCCGCCTACTGCCAGGAGACCGCCCCGCCGTTCACGGGCACCAGCTCGATCCACGTGGTGCCCGGCACCAGCGTGACCTGTCCGCCGTCTGGGTCCGTGAGCACCACGGGGTCGGCTGTCGCAGCCTTGGACCAGCGAGCCTCGAGCACCTTCCCGCCCGAGGCGACGACGGCGTCCCCCTCGCCGGTCAGCACGGTCTCCGGCACGGGGTTGCCGGCGGGGTCGCGGGAGCCGGTGTCGACCACCTGCACTCTCAGCACGACCACGTTCGTGGCGAGGAGCCGGGCGCCGGCGGCGGAGGTCTGCACCACACCGTTATCGTCACGCACCCACGCCCCGGCGGGCCCGCCCCGGCCGGGGTCGGCGGCACCGTCCCATGTCCAGCCCGGCGCGGTCCGCGGGAAGGACACGTCGACCACCGACACCAGGGTGCCCTTGAGCACGGCACTGGCGCGAGCGGGGTGCCAGGCGTACACCAGCTGCTGCGGAGGCGGCGCGGAGTGGTCGGCGTCGGCCTGGGCGAGCAGGTCCGGCCCGGAGCCGTAGACGTTGTGCGGCGCCCGACGGAAACCGACGCGATACATCCCGGCCACACCCTCGTCGTTGCTGAGCACCTGCAGCCCGGCGTCGCGGATCTGCTGGACGAACGGCACCTGGCCCCCTGAGAACGCCATCAGCCCACCCAGCGGCGCGGCGATCGCCGCGTCCATCGGGCGCACGGACCGGATCGGGCCGACCTCACCAGGTACGACGGAGTGGTACACGGCGTTGAACCGGGTGATCCCGCCCTCGACCAGCTCCTCCCACACGACGTCGGCGTCCTCCAGCCCCGTCTGGGGGCGCGCGGCCGCGGAGTTCTCGACCTTCACCGACAGTGCGGGGCGCTCCTGGATCTCCCCAGCGACACCGGTCAGCGGCCAACGGGCCGGCAGCGGCTGGGGCACCGGCTTCCCCGGAAGACTCACCGACGGCGCCGCGCTCGCCGTGGTGCTCGGGGCGGGCTCGGGCTCCCCCTGCGACGTGCAGGCCGCGAGCGCGAGCAGCGCCGAGGCGAGGACCGCCGTCGTCAGGCGTCCCCGCCGGGGCCGGCGCCGCCGAAGCGTCTCCCGGGCAATGGCACGGCCGCGGCCCCCACCGGGCGTTGTCGCGCGATCCGTGGGCGTGCTCATGGTGGCCTGCTCTCTGCGGGGGAAGTCACGGTCAAGGTTAGTTGCGGACTAGCCTCTAACCGGTGACCCCGGAACTCGCGTCGCCCCCCGGACAGCCCGGCCCGCCCGATCTTGTGCCGGTCGCGGGCGGCACCGCCCCTCACCAGGTCACCCTCCTCGTTGACGCGCTACGCACGGTCCTGGCCGACGGCGCAGCCCCCGTCCTCGTCCCGCACGCACCGAGCCGGCCGGGCTCGCAGGTGGTCACCGAGCTGCGGGCCCGCCTTCAGGTGCCCCTCCCGGCCGGCACCGCCGCCGTCCTGCAGACCTCCGGCTCCACCACCGGCCGCGGTCACCTGGTCGCGCTCACCGCCGACGCCCTGACGGCGTCCGCCCGCGCCACCCACGAGCGGCTCGCCGGCCCCGGCCGATGGCTGCTCGCCGTCCCCGCCCACCACGTGGCCGGGCTGCAGGTGCTCGTGCGCTCACTGGTCGCGGGGACCGCACCGGTGGTCCTGGACACCTCCGCCGGGTTCGACCCGGGCGCCCTCGCCGCCGCGGCGGCCGCCATGGGCGACGACGCCCCCGGGTACCTCTCGCT
Source organism: Georgenia yuyongxinii (assembly GCF_006352065.1). Classification (NCBI taxonomy): domain Bacteria; kingdom Bacillati; phylum Actinomycetota; class Actinomycetes; order Allobogoriellales; family Allobogoriellaceae; genus Georgenia; species Georgenia yuyongxinii. Next base: position 3,576,984 of record NZ_CP040915.1, read on the forward strand.
GGTGCCCACCCAGCTCGTCCGGGTGCTCGACGCCGGCGAGGCGGCGACCGCCCCGCTGCGCCGGCTCGCGGCGATCCTCGTCGGCGGCGCCGCGTCCGGGCGGCGGACCCTCCAGCGCGCCCGGGACGCCGGGCTGCGGGTGGTGACCACCTACGGCATGACCGAGACCGGCGGCGGCTGCGTCTACGACGGCGTGCCGCTGCCCGGTGTCCGGCTGCGGCTGACCGAGGACGACCGTGTCGAGCTCAGCGGTCCCATGCTCGCCGCGGGCTACCTCGACGACGCCGCCGCGGACGCCGCCGCGTTCCGCACCGAACCGGGCGGCCGGTGGCTGCGCACCTCCGACCGTGGCCACCTCGAGGACCGCGACGGCGCTCAGCGCCTGACCGTGCTCGGCCGCGTCGACGAGGTCCTCAACACCGGCGGGGTCAAGGTCTCCCCCACCGCCGTCGAGCGGGTGCTCAGCGAGCACGACAGCGTGGGCGAGGTCGTCGTCGTCGGGGTGCCCGACGCCGAGTGGGGCCAGCTCGTCACCGCCGTCGTGGCCCCCGTGCCGGGCCGGCCGGTCCCCGGCTTGAGCGAGCTGCGCGCCGCCGTCCGTGCCCGCCTGGGCGGCGCGCACGCCCCGCGGGCGGTGGTGGTCCTGGACCACCTCCCCGCGCGTGGGCCCGGAAAGGTCGACAGGATCGGCGCGGCCCGGCTCGCGGCAGCGGCGCTCGCGGAGCCGGGACTGGCCCTGGTCGAGCGGCACGGAGGGTCGACGGCGCAGGCGTAGGCGGGTCGACGGCGCAGGCCTAGCCGCAGACGACGGCGCAGGCCATCGGGCCGTCCGACGGTGGGTGCCGCCCGCCCAGATATCCTCGGGTGTTCTTCTGACCGGCCGCGGCCGGTCCGCGCCCCCATGTCTGGACGGAGTTTCATGGCCACGCTCGCCGACTGGCTCGAAGGTGCGCGCGTGCGCACGCTGCCCGCCGCGGTCTCCCCGGTGATTCTCGGCACAGGGGCGGCGGCCGGGCTCGGGCAGGCGTCGGCGGGGCGGGCGCTGCTCGCCGGCGGGGTAGCCCTCGCCCTCCAGATTGGCGTGAACTTCGCCAACGACTACTCCGACGGCGTCCGCGGCACCGACGACGTCCGCACCGGACCCCCGCGCCTGACCGGCGGCGGCAAGGCCAGCCCGGCCACGGTGAAGCGTGCCGCGCTGCTCAGCCTCGGCCTCGGCGCGGTGCTCGGGCTGGCGCTCGTGGCAGTGTCCGGCACGTGGTGGCTGCTGGCCGCGGGGGCGGTGGCGATCGTCGCGGCGTGGGGCTACACCGGCGGGTCCAGGCCCTACGGGTACATGGGCCTGGGCGAGGTGGGGGTCTTCGTGTTCTTCGGCCTGCTCGCCACGCTCGGCACCACCTGGACGCAGGCCCTGCAGCTGTCCTGGCCCGCCTGGGCAGGCGCCGTCGGGATCGGGCTCATCGCCTGCGCCCTGCTGATGGTCAACAACATCCGCGACCTGCCGACCGACGCCCAGGTGGGCAAGCACACGCTGGCCGTGCGGCTCGGGGACCGGCCGGCCCGCGTGGTCTACGCCCTCATGGTGTGGCTGCCGCTGGCGCTGGGTGTGGCGTGCTCGGCGGTCTCACCGTGGGCGCTGCTCGTGCTGTTGCTCGCCCCGTGGACGTTCCGCGTCTCGCGGGTCGTGCTCTCCGGTGCGGCCGGGCGGGACCTGATCGTGGTCCTGCGCGACACCGGGCTCCTCGAGCTCGGCTACGGCGTGCTGCTCGGGGTCGGCCTGGCTCTCTAGCATGTTGCCGGCGGCCGCGGCGCTGGTCGTGGTGGCTGGCCCCGCACCCGCACTTCCGGCGTCGTCCACGAGGGCGTCCTCGTAGGCGGCATCGTCCTCAGCCGCGGCTGAGAAGGTGGGTCGGTCCTCCCGCAGCGGGCTGAGCTCGGCGATGACCTCGGCCGCAGCGCGGCCCTGCGGGCGCAGCACCAGGTAGGAGAGCAGGGCCCCCACGACGACGGCGGTCACCCACAGCAACCACGAGCGCATGCCGATCAGGTAGAGCACCCCCGCCGCTGCGAGCACGAGGAGCAGCCGGAGCACGGTGTAGACGAGCAGACGCATCCTCCCAGCCTACGGCGCACGTAGGGGGTGTCCCTGGCCCGCCTGCACGTCCGGGAAGCGCGCCGACTACCCTGGGGGACATGGGTAGGCTTTTCCCGGTGATCCTTCTGGTCGCCGTCATCGTGTACGCACTCATCGACTGCGTGCGCACGCCGGGCGACCGCATGCCGGCCGGGATCCCCAAGTTCCTCTGGCTGGTGCTGATCGTGGTGTTCCCCGGGCTCGGTGCGCTCGCCTGGATCGTCATCAGCCGCATCGCCCTGGCGGAGGCGTCGCGGCAGGCCGGCACCCGGCCGCAACCCGGCCTGTGGAGCGCCGAACCGACCCGTCGCACGCCCTGGCGCAGCGGCCCGGTGGCCCCCGACGACGACCCGGAGTTCCTCGCCCGCCTCGAGGCGGAGCAGCGCCGGGCCGAGCGCGAGCGGCGGGCACGTGGCAGGGCTGAGGGTCCACCGGAGGGCACCAAGAACGACGACGCCCCTGACGAGAGTCCGGGCGGCAGCGCCGAGGGCTCCAGCAGCGACGACGGCGACGTCACGCCGGGCACGCCGCGGCATCCCTGACGACCCGATCGCACCACATCGTCCGCGCGATACCGCCCGCGCACAGGCCCGACCAGTCCTGGTCCACAACCTCGCGGGCATCAACGCCTCGGTCGGCCAGGTGCCGACCAACGAGATGGCGAAGATGGTTGCCGTGCCAACCATTTTCGCCATCTCGTTCCAGTCTGGATCCGCGCGCGCATAGAGCGTGCCGCGTTGCGCGTGCACGGTTCGCCAGAGCGGGCGTGACACGTCGCGCGGCGGGGCGTGACACGTCGCGCGGCGCGGCTGCCCCTGGACCCGAAAGGCCAAACGGGCCCACCGTGACTTGGGGGCCCGTTTGGTATCAGCGGGTGCGGAAGGAAGCCGTCAGCCGAGCCCGCTGTAGGCGTGCAGGCTGTTGTTGAAGAGCAGGTTCACCACGAAGTAGTTCGCGAGGATGCACACGAAGCCGAAGATCGACAGGTAGGCGGCGCGGCGCCCCTCCCAGCCGCGGGTGGCCCGGGCGTGCAGGTAGGCGGCGTAGACCACCCAGATGACGAAGGACCAGACCTCCTTGGGGTCCCAGCCCCACGGCCGGCCCCAGGCATGCTCGGCCCAGATGGCGCCGGCGATGACCGTGAAGGTCCACATCATGAAGCCGACGGCGTTGAGCCGGAAGGCGAGGCGCTCGAGCTCCGCTGAGGACGGCACCGACTCCAGCAGGCGGCCCCACACGCCCAGCCGCGGCGCGGCCTCGGTCTGCTCGGCCACGACCGTGGCGACCGCACGCTCGGCGCCCTGCGACGGCCGCGGCGGGTCCAGGCTCTCGCGGCTGCGGTGCAGCTCGGCGCGCTCCTGGAAGAGCTGGATCACCGAGAAGGTCACGGCCACCGTGAAGACACCGGTCGCGAGCGTGGCGACGGAGACGTGGATGACGAGCCAGTAGCTGTCCAGCGCCGGGGGCACGCCATCGGCGCGCACGTACAGCACCGCGACGGCGACCCCGAGTAGGAGGAGCACCGGACCGGTGATGAAGGTGCCCAGGAACCGCAGGTCGCGACCTCGCTGCAGGCCGAGGAACAGCGCGACGGCCATGAAGGTCGCCAGGAGGGAGAACTCGTACATGTTGGCCCACGGCACGCGCCCGGCGGCGATGCCGCGGGTGACCACCGCGATGAGGTGGAGGGCGGCGCCGAGCCACGTGGTCGCCATCGCGATCCCGGCGGCCCGACGACGGCGGCCCTGGGGCCCGCGGTCACGCAGCCCGGAGAGGTCGACCGCGAAGCTCACGAGGGCGACCATGTACGCCGCCATGGCGCCGTAGACGAGCAGCGTGCTCAGCTGGCCGAGGGTGCTCTCGGGCATCAGTGTCCTTCCTTGGCCGGGGGTGTCCCGGCGGTGGTCTCCACGCGGGCCACAGGGCCGGCGTCGTCAGGGCTGGCGTCGTCAGGACCGGCGTCGTCGGCGGCGGAATGGGCGTCCACCGGTGCGGCGACGCCGGGCGGTGGGACTCGGCCGGGTGCGGCGACCTCATTGTGCTCCTGCGTGCCGGCCGCGGACAGCACGAGATCGAGGTCGCGGCCCAGACCGGGATCGTCCCCGCGGGCGAGCGCGGCCCCCTCGAGCGAGGTGCCGCCGTCGGACCGTGCGGCGAGGCGCACCCACAGGCGCCGGCGGGGCACGAACAACGAGGCGAACAGGCCGAGCATCGAGGTGACGGCGAAGGTCAGCAGCCAGGGCAGGGAGGGGTCGTAGCGCAGGTCGAGGGCCGCGAAGCGGGGCAGCGCGTCGAAGGTGACCGAGCCCAGGCCCTCCGGCAACTCGACCGTGTCGCCCGGCTCGAAGTAGAGCGTGACGGGCTCCTGGCCGCCGACGGCCGAACCCGGCGCGCCGTCGGCGGCGGGCTCGTAGACCTGCCGCATGCCGTCGGTCTTCAGCACGTAGACGTTCTGGGGCACGCCGTCGTCGAGGCCGAGATCGCCCGCCCACAGGGTGAGCACGAGCAGCGGCGCGTTCGGCTGGGGATGCATGGAGAAGGCGGTGCCGTCGTCGTTGACAAAGGCCGTGGGCAGGAAGGCGCCGGTCAGGCCGAGCTGGTCCTGCCCGCCGGTGACGTCTGGGACCTTGATGACGCCGCGGGAGGTGTAGACGCCGTCCTCCGGCAGGAACGGCACCGGCCCGGAGAAGGCGACCTCCCCGGCGCCGTCGCGCACCGTCACCTTGGGGGCGAAGCCGTTCCCGGAGAGGTAGACGTTCGCGCCGCCGGCGTCGAGGGGGTGGTTGACCTTGATGGTGTCCGCCCGGGTGACGCCGTCGGGCTCGGTGACGCTGACGTGGGCGGTGAAGTCGCGGGCCTGGGCGTCCACGGTGAAGGCGGACGTGAACTCCTCGAGCGTGAAGGTGAACGGCTCGAGGGAGTCGGGGTCGAACAGGGTACCGGGGTCGAAGGAGTCGTAGGCGACGACGGAGTTGGCGAAGGACTGTCCCTCGATGACCACGGCCTGACCGCGGTAGCTGAACAGCTGCCCGGCCGCGAGGGAGACGAGGAGGCCGACCAGGGAGAGGTGAAAGACCAGGTTGCCGGTCTCGCGGAGGTACCCGCGCTCGGCGGTGATGCCGTCGGCGGTCACGGCGGTGCGGTAGCGGCCCTTCAGCGCCCGCAGCACGTTGTCGCGGGCCACGTCGGGGCTCTCGACGACGACCCTGTCGCCGCGCGCCGGGAACCGGGCAAAGCTACGCGGCACACGCGGCGGCTGGGCGCGCAGGGCCCGCCAGTGGACCGCGATACGCGGCAGGATGCAGCCGATCAGCGACGTGAACAGCAGCAGGTACACCGCCGCGAACCACGGCGAGGCATAGACGTCGAAGAAGCCCAGCCGCTCCAGCCACGGCGCGAGCGTGGGGTGGTCCAGGTGGTACTGGGACACCGCGGTGGGGTCTTGTGGCGTCTGCGGGAAGAAGGAGCCGGGCAGCGCGGTGACGGCGAGCAGCAGGAGCAGCATGAGCGCCACCCGCATGCTGGTGAGCTGGCGCCACATCCAGCGCAGCCAGCCGGTGAGCCCGAGGGCCGGCTGCCGCGGGGCCGAGGCGGTGGGCGCGTCGGCGGTGGGCGCGTCGGCGGTGGGCGCGCGGTCGGCCAAGGCAACCTCGTCCCCCAGCCCCGCCTTGGAGCTGAGGTTCGTCGGGTCGGAGTCCTCGTTGGACCGGAGCCTGACCATCACACCACCGTCTCGAAGTTGGTGACCAGACCCTGAAGCTGGTTGGCGACGAGCCCCCACAGCCCCGTCACGAGGGCGAGGCCGAGGAGGACGAGCAGGGCGCCGCCGAACACCTGGATGCCTCGGCGGTGGCGACGCAGGAAGCCGAGGGTTCGCGCCGAGCGGGCGAAGGCCATCGCCAGCACCACGAACGGCACCCCCAGGCCGAGGCAGTACGCCAGTGCCAGGACGGCGCCGCGCGCCGGGTCCGCCCCACCGAAGGACAGGCTGAGGACCGCGGCCAGCGTGGGACCGATGCACGGCGCCCAGCCGAGCCCGAAGACCACCCCGAGCACCGGCGCGCCCCACATGCCCTGGCGTGGGGTCAGGTGCACCCGCCGCTCCCGCTGGAGGAACGGCACGCCGCCCATGAACGCGATCCCCATGACGATCACGAGCACGCCCAGCACCCGCAGGACGACGTCCATGTACTCCTGCAGCGCGACCCCGGCGAGCGAGAACACCACCCCGAGCAGCACGAACACCGCGGTGAACCCGCCGACGAAGAGCAGCACGCCGGCCAGAAGCCGGCCCTGCCCGCCGCGGCGACCGCCGTCGGCGCCGGTCATGCCGCCCAGGTACCCGACGTAGCCGGGCAGCAGCGGCAGCACGCACGGCGACGCGAAGGACACCAGCCCGGCGAGCGCGGCCACCGGCAGGGCGGCCAGCATCGACCCGTCGACGATGGTGCGCTCGAAGGTGTCGGCGATCTGCTCCCAGCCCACGGGTGCCTCAGGCCTCCTCGGCCAGGACGTCGTCGATGAGGCCGCGCAGGATGCCGGGGTCGAACTGGCCGAGCACCCTGGCGGCGACCCGGCCCTCCCGGTCGAGTACCACCGTGGACGGCATCGCCTGCAGCGGGACCAGCCCCTCGAGGGCCGCCACCGCGCGGGCGTCGGCGTCGTGCACCGACGGGTAGGGGATCTCGAAGGTGCGCTCGAAGGCCTGGGCCGTGCCGACGTCGTCGCGCGGGTTCACGCCGAGCAGGCGCACGCCGGCGTCGGCGTAGTCGTCGTGGATGGCGCGCAGGTCCGGCGCCTCGGCCCGGCACGGCGGGCAGGCCGCGTACCAGAAGTTCAGGACGACGACGTCGCCGCGGTCCTCGGCCAGGTCGACGGGGTCGCCCTCATAGGTGGTGCCGGTGAGCTCGACGGCGTCGCCCCGCTCCCCGGCGGCCCAGGTGGCGAAGGAGCCGTCGCCGGCGACGTAGCCGCTGTCCGCGGCCTGGGTGGTCCCCCCGGGTGCGCACGCGCCGAGCGCAAGGGCGGTCACGAGCAGGAGCAGGGCGACGGGCCGGGCCAGGGGCCGGGCGACGGGCCGGGCCAGGGGCCGGGCGAAGCTCGGGGCCTGGGCGCCACCGGGCGAGCGTTTCATGGGCGGGTCTCCCCCGCGTTCTCGGCGGCGGCCGACGTGCCGGGCACCATGTCCGAGGCGCCGCGAAGCAGCTCCCCGGCGGGCTCCCAGTAGCTCAGCCCCACGAGCCGGCGGCCGTCGAAGGTGAGCGAGGTCAACGAGGCGAGGGAGCATTGACGGCGCCGCGGGTCGTGGGCGAGGGGCCTGCGCTCCAGGGAGAGCCGGGTCACCCAGATCGGCAGCTGGTGGCTCACCAGCAGCGCCTCGCCGCCCGCGGCGCGGGTCAGGGCGTCGGAGATGGCACCGCTCATCCGGGCCACCTGCGCCCGGTACGGCTCGCCCCAGCTCGGCCGGAACGGGTTGACGTAGGCGTGCCAGTGGCGCGGGTGGGCCAGGACCGCACGGTTGCGGTTGACCGCGATGCCCTCGAAGTGGTTGGTCGCCTCGATGAGGCGGGGGTCGGTCGCCACGTCCAGCCCGTACGCACGGGCGGCGGGCAGGGCGCTCTCCTGGGCACGCTGCAGGGGCGAGGCGATCACCGCGCGCACGTCGTGCCCGCCGGAGTGGAGCACCTCGGCGACGCGGCCGACCATCTCCTGGCCGCGGTCGGACAGGCGGTAGCCCGGCGCGCGCCCGTACAGGATGCCGTCCGGGTTGTGCACCTCGCCGTGCCGCATGAGGTGGACCGTGGTTCGCTGCATGGCCCCAGTGTCGCAAACTCGGCGGGCCGCTCGGGCCCCCGCCGGATGTCAGGCGGTCGCGCCGTCCTCGTCCTCGTCGTGGACGAAGACCGACATGATCTCCCCGAGCTGGCGCATCTGCGCGGGAGTGAGCCGGTCCACCAGCCGCGCCCGCACGGACGCGACGTGCCCGGGGGCGATCTCCTCCAGGCGGGCGAACCCGGCGTCGGTGAGCGTGCAGTTCACCCCGCGGCGGTCGTCGGCGCAGGTGCGGCGCTCCACCAGGCCGGCCTGCTCCATGCGCCGGATGGTGTGCGTCACCCGGGAACGGGAGTGGACCAGCTCCGCCGCGAGCACCGACATGCGCAGCGTGCGCCCCTCGGCCTCCGACAGGCGCACAAGCACCTCGTACTCGCTCAGCGAGAGCCCGGACTGCTGCTCGAGGTCGTGGTTGACGTCGTCGAAGAGCTGCGCCGAGCCTCGCAGGAGCTGGCGCCAGCTGTGCTGCTGGTCCGCGTCGAGCCACCGCATGGTCGACGGCGTCTGCGTGGTCATGGCCACCATCCTCCTCGACGCCTGCCTCGGCGTCCTAGTCACGCGACCCCGCACATATTCCCGGGCGGAGAGTCGCGCAAAACACTTGCATGAACCTTCAAGCATCAAATATAGTTCAAGTGTCAACTACTCGCCCCACCCGAGGGAGCACCACCATGGCCACGATCCCCGCTGGTACCTACGTCATCGACGGCTCGCACACCGATGTCGCCTTCACCGTCCGCCACGCCGGCATCTCCAAGGTCCGCGGCAAGTTCGAGAAGGTCGAGGGCACCATCACGGTCGGTGAGAACCTCGCCGAGTCCGTCGCCAACATCACCATCGACGCCTCCTCGGTCAACACCGGTGACGCCAACCGCGACGGCCACCTGCGTTCCGCCGACTTCTGGGACGCCGAGAGCAAGCCCACCTGGACCTTCGTCTCCACCGGCGTCGAGGGCGACGGCGCGGAGTTCGTCCTGAAGGGCGACCTCACCATCAACGGAGTCACCAAGCCGGTCGCGCTGGACGTGGAGTTCAACGGTTCCGTTGTGGACGCCTTCGGCTACCCGCGCATCGGCTTCTCCGCGAGCACCGAGATCTCCCGCAAGGAGTTCGACCTGACCTGGAACGCGGCCATGGAGACCGGTGGTTTCCTCGTCGGCGACAAGGTCAAGGTCCTCCTCGAGGTCGAGGCGAACCCCCAGGCCTGAGTCACCCGCCCCCGTGCGGGGGCACGTGACTTCCGCGGCGACGGCACCCTCGGGTGCCGTCGCCGTCGTCGTGTGCACGGGCGCGGGCACGGGGCCGCGGTGTGCGGGCCCGCACCTACGTCGAGGGCTGATCGACGGGCCGACGGCGCATGGTGGGCCGTGCGCGGTCGGCCCGTCGATCAGCCCTCGATGAATCAGGTGCCTCACCGCGAGCGCGGGCTCAGCTCAGCGCTGCGCCAGCGCCGTCCGCACCCGGTCGGACTCGATCCGCCAGTAGCCCTGTTGCACGCCGTCCACGGTGACGACAGGGACGAGCTCGCCGTACTTTTCACGCAGCTGGGCGTCGGCGTCGATGTCGACCTCGGCGAAGGCCTCCCCCGTGTCCTCGCGGACTCGCTCGAGCATCGCGCGCGCCTGGTCGCACAGGTGGCAGCCGGCACGGCCATAGAGGACCACGCGCGGCGCGGCGGTCCCCACGGCGGGGTCAGGGGTGGGGAGGTCCATGGCTCATGACCTTACGCGGCCCGGCTAGGCTGCCCTGGTGCCAGCAACGCAGGACAGCACCGCTGCTGCCCGCGTGGCGGCGTTCTTCGACGTCGACAACACGATCGTGCGCGGGGCCAGCGCCTACCACCTGGCCCGCGAGCTCTACCGCCGGGGGTTCTTCGGGCCCCGGGACATCCTGTTCGCCGCCCGTCACGCGCTGGCGTTCGCGGTCAACGGCGAGAGCCTGGCCCGAATAGCCGCGATCCGCGAGCGGGCGCTGGGCATGGTGCGGGGCCGTTCGGTCGCGGAGGTGCTCTCCATCGGCGAGGAGGTCTACGACGAGGTGCTCGGTAGCCGCGTCTTCCCGGGCACCCTCGCCCTGCTGGAGTCGCACGTGGCGGCCGGGCACGAGGTGTGGCTGGTGACCGCCACCCCCACCGAGATCTCCGACCTGCTGGCCCGCCGCCTGGGCGCGACCGGGTCGCTCGGCACCCGGGTGGAGGCGACCGACGACGGGTACTACACCGGGCGGCTGCTCGGGGACATGGTGCACGGCGAGGCCAAGCGGGCCGGGGTGGAGGCCCTCGCCCGCGAGCGGGGCATCGACCTGCAGAACTCCTACGCCTACGGCGACTCGATCAACGACGTGCCGCTCCTGGCCGCGGTGGGCCGGCCGTGCGCGGTCAACCCCGAGCCGCGCCTGCGCGCCCACGCCCACGCGCGCGGCTGGCCAGTCCGGGACTTCCGCCGACGGCGGCGCGGAGTGGACCTCCGGGCCGGCGCCCGCTCGGCCCGGTGGGCGGGAACGGCGTGGGCGGCCGCGGTCGTAGTGCGCGCGCTGGTGCGGTGGGTGCGCTCGCGGGCGGCCTGACCAGGAAGCGACCTCGCGGGCATGACCCAGGAACGACGCAGGCCCGGCACATGGCCGGGCCTGTAGTCACGACGCCGCGAGGGGCGCCGGGTGCGTCACTTCTTGTTGCGACGCTGGTGGCGGGTCTTGCGCAGCAGCTTGCGGTGCTTCTTCTTCGACATGCGCTTGCGGCGCTTCTTGATAACTGAGCCCATCGGGCACCTCACATAGCTATCGGACGTACGGTGAGCGCGCGACGGCCCGTCACACGCAGAACGGGTAAATCCTAGTCGATCAGCGTCCGCCGGCGGACGCCTGCCCCCACTCGCCGAGGCCCTCGTTGATGAGGTTCTCCACGGCGGCCTGGGGCACGCGGAAGGACCGGCCCATCCGGACGGCGGGCAGCTCACCGGCGTGCACCATCCGGTAGACGGTCATCTTGGACACCCGCATGAGCTCGGCGACCTCGGCGACCGTGAGGAACCGCGGCGCTCCCAGCTGCTCGGCCATGTCCATCCGTCCTACTCGACCCCGCTCGTTCGCGTCGGGGTTCCCTCACCGAAATATAGGGGCAAATGTGGCCAGCGTGAAACGCTTCCAGATTGCATCCTTGTGACGAAGGTCTCCGGCCGCTTGACGAGAGGTCTCCGGCCGCCCCCGTCAGTCCAGCATCGGGTCCAGTCCGTGCCAAGGGAAAACCGCCTGGCGCGTGGCCATGATCGCCCGGTCGACGGCGTCGTCGGGGTTGAAACCGTCGGTGAACCGAGCGAAGCGGGCGTCGCGCCCGTCGGACATCGTGCGCGGGGCCTCCACGTCCGCCAGGTCCCGGACGCGCCGGCGCCACACGTCGGGCACCGCGGTGCCTGGCTCGAGCGGCCGCCCGGCGACGACGGCGACAAGATGCGCCCAGGCGCGCGGCACCACGCCGATCACCTCGTACCCACCGCCGCCCAGGGCCACCCAGCGGCCGGCCGCGTATCGGTCGGCGACATCCGCCACTAGCAGCTGGGCGGCGCGCTGGGCGTCGATCGAGACGTCCAGCTGGGCGAGCGGGTCCGTGCCGTGGCAGTCGCACCCGTGCTGGCTGACGACGATGTCGGGGGCGTGGGCGCGCACGAGCGGCTCGGTGACGGCCTCCACGGCCCGTAACCAGCCGGCGTCGGCGGTCCGCGGGGGCAGCGCGACGTTGACGGCGCTGCCGCGGGCGACGGCGGAGCCGACGTCCTGGGCGTAGCCGGTGCCGGGAAAGAGGCTGCCGGGGTGCTGGTGCACCGAGATGGTCAGCACCCGCTCGTCGTCCCAGAACATGCGCTCGACGCCGTCACCGTGATGGGCGTCGAGGTCGAGGTAGGCCACGCGGGCGCCCTGCTCCAGGAGCCAGGAGATCGCGACCCCCGCGTCGTTGTAGACGCAGAAGCCCGACGCCCGCGCGGGCATCGCATGGTGCATGCCGCCGGCGATGCTGGCCGCGCGGCGGGCATCGCCGCGCCAGACCGCCTGGGCCGCCGTCAGGGTGGAGCCGACGATCCGTGCGGAGGCGGTGTGCACCTGCCCGAAGACGGGGGTGTCGTCGTCACCCAGGCCGTACCCGGGCGGCGCGTGTCCGTCGGCCTCGGCCCGGCGGACGACGTCGAGGTACTCGGCGGTGTGCACCCGGCGCAGATCGGCGTCGGACGCGACCGGGGCGGGCACCACGCGGAGGCTGCCGTCGAGCACGCCGAGGTCCTCGAGCAGCTGGTGGGTGAGCAGCAGGCGAACCGGCGTCATCGGGTGCGCGAGCCCAAAGTCGTAGCTGACGAGGTCCTCGGACCAGACCAGCAGCGCGTCGGCGGGCATGCTTCACCGTACCGGCCGGGAGGCGCACCCATGTGCCACCGGCGTGCACGCCGTCGCGGGGCGTGCTGTGCCAAGGTTGGGCGGGGCCCGCCGGGTCCAGCCGGGCGGCGCGCGTGCCGGCGGCGCGAGACGAAGGAGGCGTCGTGGCGACGGAGTCGCTACCCGGCGCGATCCGCGTCTCGCGGGACTGGCTCGACAGGATCGCCCGCAACTCCCCCGCGCGACTGGCGCTGCTGGTCTTCGCCGGCATCATCGCCGTCGAGACGGTGCTGCTCTCGCTACCCGCCGCGACCGCGTCGGGCGAGCGGGCGCCGTTCGTGGACGCCCTCTTCACCGCGACGTCCGCGGTCTGCGTGACGGGCCTGGTCACGGTGGACACCGCGACCTACTGGTCGGGTTTCGGCCAGGCGGTGATCCTCGTCGGCATCCAGATCGGCGGCCTCGGTGTGATGACGCTGGCCTCGATCCTGGGCCTGGCCGTCTCCCGCCGGATCGGCCTGACCCAGCGGATGCTCACAGCTGTCGAGACGAAGACCACCCGCCTGGGTGAGGTCGGCTCGCTGATCCGGGCGGTCATCATCGCCTCCCTGGTGGTCGAGGGCATCCTCACGCTCGTGCTGGTGCCGCGGTTCCTGGTCCACGGCGAAACGTTTGGGCAGGCGGTGTGGCACGGCCTGTTCATGGCACTGAGCATCTTCAACAACGCCGGGTTCGTCGTCATCAACGGCGGACTGACCCAGTTCGTCGGGGACTGGTGGCTGGGGCTGCCGATCGTGATCGGCACGTTCATCGGCGCCATCGGCTTCCCGGTGATCCTCAACGTCTCGCGCCTGTGGCGTACGCCCGGCAAGTGGAGCCTGCACGCCAAGCTCACCGTGCTCACCTCGGCACTCCTGGCGGCCGGCTCCACCGTGGCCATCGGCCTGTTCGAGTGGACCAACCCGGACACCTTCGGGCGGCTCACGTTCGGCGACAAGATCCTCGCGAGCCTCGTCCACGGGATGACACCGCGGTCCTCCGGCCTGTCCACGGTCGACGTCGGGCAGATGCGCGAGTCGACCTGGTTCCTCACCGACGCGCTCATGTTCGTCGGCGGCGGCAGCGCCTCGACGGCGGGGGGCATCAAGGTCTCCACGCTCGCCGTGCTCGTCCTGGCCATCGTCGCCGAGGCGCGTGGTGATCGGGACATCGAGGCGTACGGCCGCCGGATCGGCTCCTCCACGGTGCGGCTGGCCGTGTCGGTGGCCTTCATCGGCTCGACCCTGGTGGGCGTCGCCACGCTCCTGCTGCTCATGCTCACCGACATGCGCCTGGACGTCATCCTCTTCGAGGTGATCTCGGCCTTCGCCACCTGTGGCCTGAGCACGGGCATCACCCCGGAGCTGCCGGACGGCGCGAAGTACGTCCTGACCGGGCTGATGTTCGCCGGGCGCACCGGGACGATGACCGTGGCGGCCGCGCTCGCCCTGCGCGAGCGCCGGCGCGTCATCCGGATGCCCAACGAGCGGCCGATCATCGGCTGACGCGTGTGCCGCCGTCGGCTGCCGCGTGTGCCGACGTCGGCCGCGAACGATCGCGCCAATCGGCCACCCACCTGCGAGGATGCTCCATGGATCGCGGCCACCGGGCCGCACGAGGAGCGGAAGAGATGTCGGAGAAGGCACAGTCCCGGGACTCCGGTGTGCTCGTCATCGGCCTGGGCCGGTTCGGCGCGGCGATCGCCGCGACGCTGGAGAAGCTGGGCCGGGACGTGCTCGCCGTGGAGAAGGACCCGGTGCTGGTGCAACAGTGGTCGAGCCGGCTGCCCGTCGTGGAGGCCGACGCCACGAACCCCGAGGCGCTCGTGCAGCTCGGCGTCGAGGACTTCCCCGTGGTCGTCGTGGGCGTGGGCTCCTACCTGGAGGCCTCGGTGCTCATCACCGGCAACCTCGTGGACCTGGAGCTGCCGCAGATCTGGGCCAAGGCCATCAGCGCCGAGCACGGCCGCATCCTGCGCCGCATCGGCGTGCACCACGTGGTCTACCCCGAGTACGACGCCGGGCAACGCGTGGCGCACATGGTCTCCGGGCGCATGCTCGACTACATCGAGATGGAGGACGGCTTCACCATCGTGAAGATGCGTCCGCCGCGCGAGACCCAGGGGTTCACCGTCGGGGAGTCGAAGATCCGCGAGCGCTACGGCATCACGGTCATCGGGGTGAAGCCGCCCGGCGAGCCCTTCGAGTACGCCACCCAGGAGACCCGCATCGGCGCGGACGACCTGCTCATCGTCAGCGGCGACTCGGCGCTGCTGGAGAAGTTCGCGCACCGTCCCTGACCGCGACCATCCGTGGTGGTCGCGGCCCAGGGCGGGTGATCAGCGCCCGGTCACCAGGTGCCGGCGGGCGGCGTACCGCTCGCGCACCTGCGGAGCGGGCTCGCCGTCGTAGGTGCGTACCTCCGTCGTGCTCCAGGTGGGTGGCTCCGGCTCACCCGAGAGCACCCAGGCGGCCTGGCGCGCGGCGCCATCGGCCACGTACTCCCCCGGTGCCGGGACCTGGACCGGGCGGCCCAGGACCGCGGGTGCGACTCGGCGGACGGCCTCGGACCTGGCGGCACCGCCGATCAGCTGGATGCGCTCGACCGGCACCCCCTGCGCGCGCACCGCGTCCACGCCGTCGGCCAGGCCGCAGAGCAGGCCCTCCACCGCGGCGCGGGCGAGGTGCTCGGGCGTCATGGTCGACAACGTCAGCCCGAGCAGCGATCCGGTGGCCCCGGGGAGGTTGGGTGTCCGCTCCCCTTCGAGGTAGGGCACCAACGTCAGTCCGCCGGCCCCGGCCGGCGCGGTCAGCGCCAGCGCGCTGAGGCCCGCGTGGTCGACGCCGAGCAGCCGGGCTGCGGCATCCAGCACGCGTGAACCGTTGAGCGTGACCGCCAGCGGCAGGAACGAGCCGGTGGCGTCGGCGAAGCCGGCGACCAGCCCGCTGGGGTCGGCCACCGGCCGCGGGGAGACGGCGCTGACGACGCCGGAGGTCCCGATGGAGACCGCCACGTCGCCCCCGGCCATCCCCAGACCGAGCGCCGCACCGGCGTTGTCCCCGGCGCCGGGCCCCAGCACCAGGTGGCCGAGGTCGGCCGCGAGGTCACCGCGCCCGGCCCCCACCCCCGGGCCAAGGACGCGCGGGAGCACGAGGTCCTCGACCCGGTCGCGCCGCAGCGCCAGGGCCAGCAGGTCCCGCCGGTAGACGCCACGGGCGGTGTCGAAGTACCCCGTGCCGGAGGCGTCGGACCGGTCCGTGACCAGGGTGTCGAAGCTCGTCGCCCCGCCCAGCCGCCACGTGAGCCAGTCGTGGGGCAACGCCACCGCCGCTACCCGGGCGGCGTTCTCCGGCTCGTGATCGGCGAGCCACCGCAGCTTGGTGACGGTCAGGGACGCCACCGGCACCGAACCGGTGGCCTCGGCCCAGGCCGCCGGACCGGCCGCGGCGTCCCCGCGGTCCGCGCGGCCGAGCTCGGCGATGAGGTCGCGGGCCGCACCGGCGCTGCGGGTGTCGTTCCACAGCAGCGCCGGACGGATGACCGCGCCCTCGGCGTCCAGCGCGACGAGGCCGTGCTGCTGGCCGGCCACGCTGACGGCCTCGACGTCGTCGAGGCCGCCGGCCGCGGCCAGGGCCGCCCGCAGGGCGTCCCACCACGCCTCGGGGTCGACCTCCGTGCCGTCCGGGTGAGGGGCCTGCCCGAACCGGCGCAGCGCACCGGTGGTGGCGTCGCGGACCACCACCTTGCAGGACTGGGTGGAGGAGTCGATCCCGGCGACCAGCGTCTCGCGCATCCGCCCCACCTCAGCCGATGAGGTGGCGCAGCGCCAGCTGGTTGAGGCGCACGAAGTTGAAGTCACGCTGCGCGGCGGCGTCGGCGTCGAAGTCCTCGAAGGCGCCACGGTCGGCGAGGAAGTCCTCGAGCGACTCCCCCCGGGCGAGCGTCGGCTCGGACAGCTCCAGGACGCCGGACTGCTCCATGGCCGCCTGCACCTCGGGGTCGGCGCGGTAGGCCTTGGCCTTCTCCGCGAGCATGAGGTACATCTCCATGTTGGCCCGGGCCGACTCCCACACACCGTCGAAGCCCTCGGTGCGCGAGGGCTTGTAGTCGAAGTGGCGTGGTCCGGTGTACATGGGGCCGTCCTGGCCGGCACCCGGGAAGCCGTTCTCAACCAGGTCCACGGTGAAGAACGCGGAGAGGAGGTCGCCGTGGCCGAATACGAGGTCCTGGTCGAACTTGATCGAGCGCTGGCCGTTGAGGTCGATGTGGAAGAGCTTGCCCGACCACAGGGCCTGCGCGAGGCCGTGGGTGTAGTTCAGCCCGGCCATCTGCTCGTGCCCCGTCTCGGGGTTCAGGCCCACGATGTCGCCGTTGTCCAGCTGGGCGATGAAGCCCAGGGCGTGGCCGACGGTCGGCAGCAGGATGTCACCGCGCGGCTCGTTGGGCTTGGGCTCCAGGGCGATGCGCAGGCCGTAGCCCTTGTCCTTGATGTAGCCCGCGACGGTGTCGATGCCCTCGGCATAGCGGTCGAGCGCGGCGTTCACGTCCTTCGCGCCGTCGTACTCGCTGCCCTCGCGCCCGCCCCACATCACGAACGTCTCCGCACCCAGCTCGGCGGCGAGGTCGACGTTGCGCAGGATCTTGCGCAGCGCGAAGCGGCGCACCGACCGGTCGTTGGAGGTGAAGGCGCCGTCCTTGAACACCGGGTGGCTGAAGGTGTTCGTGGTGACCATCTCGATCACCAGGCCGGCGTCGTCCGCGGCCTTCTTGAACGTGGTGAGGATCTGCCCGCGGCTGGCGTCGTCGGCACCGAACGGCACCACGTCGTCGTCGTGGAAGGTCACGCCCCAGGCGCCGAGCTCGGCGAGCCGGGTCGCATACTCCCAGGGGTCTAGGGCCGGTCTGGTTGCCTCGCCGAACTGGTCGCGGGCCGTCCAGCCGACGGTCCACAGACCGAAGGAGAAGCGGTCCTCGGGGGTGGGCTTGCGCACCATGTCGTACTCCTCATCGAGACTTTGTTTCGGGGAAAGACTTATTGGCTCGTGTGCTTCCCGGCGCCGTCAATCTGCTCGACATCGACCAGATCCGCTGGGTGCCGGAGCGGGGCGCACAGACACGGCAGCACCCGGTGCGGTGACACCGGGTGCTGCGTGATCACGCCGCGACGGCGGCTATGGGAAGCCCGCTGACGGTCACCGCAGGCCGGACGCCCGCCGCTTGTTGTAGACGTCGAAGGCGACGGCCAGCAGCAGCACGAGGCCGCGGACGACCGCCTGGACGGACTGGTCGATACCCATGAGCTGCATGCCGTTGCTCATGACGGCCATGATCATGCCACCGACCATGGCGCCGACCACCGTGCCGATGCCTCCGGTGACCGCGGCACCACCGATGAAGACGGCCGCGATGGCGTCGAGCTCGAACATGTTGCCCGCCGCGGGCTGCGCGCCGTTGGAGCGCGAGGAGTAGACGATGCCGGCCACGGAGGCCAGCACGCCCATGTTGACGAAGATCCAGAAGTTCACCGCGCGCACCTTCACGCCCGAGAGCTGCGCGGCGTTGAGGTTCCCCCCGATCGCGTACACGTGCCGTCCGAAGATGCTCTTCTGGGTCACCAGGCTGTACCCGATGATGAGGAACGCCAGCAGGATCAGCACGATCGGCAGGCCACGGCTGCGCGAGAGCTGGAACGCGAAGGCCATGACGACCGCGGCGACGGCCACCACCTTGAGGACGAACAGCGGCATCGACTCCACCGGCTGCTTGTATCGCAGCCGTGCGCTGCGGTGCCGGAACGAGTTCACCGCGTACCCCGCCACGCCGATGGCGCCGATGAGCAGGGTGAACACGTCGAAGCCCTGCCCGCCCAGCAGCCCGTTCAGGAAGCCGCTGGCGATCCGCTGGTACTCCGCCGGGAACGGCGACAGAGAGATGTTGCCGAGCACCAGCAGGGTCAGCCCGCGGAAGATGAGCATGCCGGCGAGCGTGACGATGAACGCCGGGATGCCGACGTACGCCACCCAGAACCCCTGCCAGACGCCGACCGCCACGCCGGTGGCGAGGGCCGCCAGGAGACCGACCCACCAGGGCATGCCCTGCTGGATGACCAGGACGGCGGAGACCGCGCCTGTCAGCGCGACCACCGACCCCACGGACAGGTCGATGTGCCCGCCGATGATCACGATGACCATGCCGATGGCGAGGATGAGGATGTAGGAGTACTGCAGGACGAGGTTGGTGATGTTGCCGGGGCTGAGCAGCACGCCGTTCGTGAGGATCGTGAAAAGACCGACGATCACGACGAACGCGATGTAGATGCCGCTGGTTCGCATGTTCCTGGAGAGCAGCTCCCGGACGCTCGCGATGGCAGTCATGAGACTGTCTCCTTCTGCTTGGTCTGCCCGGCCTTCACGGGCTCGAGGGTCATTAGCTCCATGAGCCGTTCCTGGGTGGCCTCCTGCTTGGGCAGGACGCCGGTGAGGTGGCCGAACGCGAGGGTGTAGATGCGGTCGCAGATGCCCAGGAGCTCGGGGAGCTCGGAGGAGATGACGATGACCGCCTTCCCTGCGTCGGCGAGGGCGTTGATGATGGTGTAGATCTCGTACTTGGCGCCGACGTCGATGCCGCGCGTCGGCTCGTCGAGGATGAGTAGCTCGGGGTCGGTGTAGAGCCACTTGCTCAGCACGACCTTCTGCTGGTTGCCGCCGGAGAGCTTGCCGACGAGGGCCATCACCGAGGGGGTCTTGATGTTGAGGCTCTGGCGGTACCGCTCCGCCGTCGCGATCTCCTCCTGGTCGTTGACCCAGCCGCCCTTGGACAGCTTGCCGAGCGCCGCGGCGGACACGTTGCGTTTGATGTCCTCGATGAGGTTGAGGCCGTAGCGCTTGCGGTCCTCGGTGGCGTACGCGATGCCGTGATCGATCGCCTCGCGGACGGTCCGGGTCTTGACCTCCTTGCCGTGCATGAAGACCTGCCCCGAGGTGACCCGGCCGTAGGTGCGGCCGAACACGCTCATCGCCAGCTCTGTGCGGCCGGCGCCCATGAGGCCGGCGATGCCGACGATCTCCCCCGCCCGTACGTTCAGGCTCGCGTTGTCGATGACCACCCGGTCCGCCTGCGTGGGGTGCAGGACGGTCCAGTCCGCCAGCCGGAAGACCTCCTCGCCGACGTGGGACTCGTGCTCGGGGTAGCGGTGGGTGAGGTCGCGACCGACCATGCCCCTGATGATCCGGTCCTGGGTCGCCGTCGGGTCCGACATGTCGAGGGTCTCGATCGTCTTGCCGTCCCGGATGATCGTGGTGGAGTCGGCGATGTCGGCGATCTCGTTGAGCTTGTGCGAGATCATGATGCAGGTGACGCCCTGCGTCCGGAGGTTGCGCAGCAGCCCCAGCAGGTGCGCGGAGTCCGTGTCGTTCAGCGCCGCGGTCGGCTCGTCCAGGATGAGCAGCTTGACGTTCTTCGACGCCGCCTTGGCGATCTCGACGAGCTGCTGCTTGCCCACGCCGAGCTGGTTCACCGCCGTGACCGGGTTCTCCTTGAGACCCACCCGGTCCAGCAGGGCGGCAGCCTCGGCGTTCGTGCGGTTCCAGTCGATCATCCCGCCGGCCGCGCGCTCGTTGCCGAGGAAGATGTTCTCGGCGATCGACAGGTGGGGTACCAGGGCGAGCTCCTGGTGGATGATGACGATCCCGCGCGCCTCGCTGTCCCGGATCGACTGGAACTCGACCTTCTCGCCCTCGTAGTAGATCTCGCCCTCGTACGAACCGGCTGGGTAGACGCCGGAGAGCACCTTCATGAGGGTGGACTTGCCGGCGCCGTTCTCCCCGCAGATCGCGTGGATCTCACCGCGCCGCACGCTCAGGGACACGTCCTCGAGCGCCTTGACCCCCGGGAACGTCTTGGTGATGGAGCGCATCTCGAGGATGCTCTCGCTCTCGCTCATGGTTCCTCCTTCGGTCGCCGACCGGTGGGCCCGGCGGTACCGGGCCCACCGACCACGCGATCAGGCCTGGCCGGACTCGACCTGGTCCTGGGTGTAGTAGCCGGAGTCGATCAGCAGCGACTGGATGTCGTCCTTGAAGACCACGTCCACGGGGAGCAGGAAGGACGGGACGACCTTGACGCCGTTGTCGTACGTCTCGGTGTCGTTCGCCTCGGGCTCGTTCCCCGCCAGGAAGGCCTCGGCGGAGGTCACCGCCTGGTCGGCGAGCTTGCGGGTGTCCTTGAAGATCGTCGAGGACTGGACGTCGTCGTTGATCAGCTTCACCGAGGCGATCTCGGCGTCCTGACCGGTGACGATGGGCATGCCGTCGGCGATGGTCGGGCCGTAGCCGGCGTTCTGCAGCGCCGTGAGGATGCCGCGGGAGATGCCGTCGAACGGCGAGAGGACGCCGTCGAGCTGGGAGCCGTCGCTGTACGCGGCGGTCAGGAGGTCTTCCATGCGCTTCTGCGCCGTCTCCTGCGCCCACCGGAGGATGGCGCCCTGCTCGATGGTGGTCTGACCCGACTTCACGACGAGCGTGCCGTCGTCGATGTAGGGCTGGAGCGTGTCCATGGCGCCCTTCCAGAAGAAGTGCGCGTTGTTGTCGTCCAGCGAACCCGCGAAGAGCTCGATGTTGAACGGGCCGGCCTCGGACCCCTTCGAGCCGTCCGCGTTGAGCACGCCGAGGCCCGTGAGCAGCGCGGTGGCCTGCTGGACGCCGACCTCCTCGTTGTCGAAGGTGACGTAGAAGTCGACGTTCTCCGTGTCCCGGATCAGCCGGTCGTAGGAGATCACCGGGATCCCAGCATCGGCCGCCGCCTGCAGTTGCCCGGACAGCGCGGTCCCGTCGATCGCGGCGACGATGAGCAGGTCCACGCCCGTCGTGATCATCTGGTCGATCTGCTGGGACTGCGTGGGGATGTCGTCACCGGCGAACTGCAGGGTCACGTCGTACCCGGCGTCCTTCAGTCCGGACTCGACGGCGTCACCGTCGGCGATCCAGCGCTCGGAGGTCTGGGTGGGCATGCTGACGCCCACGGTGCCGCCTTCCCCGCTGGCACCCTCGCTACCGCCGTCGCCGCTGGCACCACCGTTCCCGCTGCCCGCGCCCCCACCGGAGCAGGCCCCGAGCCCCAGCGCCAGCGTGATGCCCGCAACGGCCACCACGACCTTGTTCCTTCTCATGCTTCCTCCTTGAAGTGTCCTGCGTCGGGTCGAGCCGCTGGCGGCTCCACGGCTCCGGACCGCCGCAGGAGCGGCCGGGCGTTCGTACGTCCCCGGTATGGGGAACAGTGTGACGGTCCTCACATCCCTTGGGCCAGTCGGTAGTAGGCCTGGTTGAGCCGGAGCTCGCGGGTGAAGCCGCGGGCGGTGGTCCCGGCGTCGATGACGGCGAGCTCGATGCCCGCGATGTCGGCGAGGTCCTCGAAGGCCTCCAGACCCACCGCGGTGGTCAGCACCGTGTGGTGGGCGGCGCCGGCGGTCAGCCAGCACTCCGCCGAGGTGGCCAGGTCCGGGTGGGGTTGCCACACCGCCCGGGCCACGGGCAGGTTGGGCAGCGGCTCGTCCGGGCCGACGACGTCGACCACGTTGGCCGTCAGGCGGAACCGTTCACGCATGTCGGACATGGCCACCACGACGCCGGGACCGGGGTCGGTGTCGAAGACGAGCCGGACGGGGTCCTCCCGTTCGCCGATGCCCAGGGGGTGGACCTCCAGGCGGGCGCGCGCAGTGGTCAGCGTCGGGCAGATCTCGAGCATGTGGGCGCCGAGGATCTTCTCCTTGCCCGGGGTGAGCTCGTAGGTGTAGTCCTCCATCAACGACGCCCCGCCGGGCAACCCGTAGCCCATGACCTTCGCGGCCCGGACCAGGATCGCGGTCTTCCAGTCGCCCTCGGCGCCGAAGCCGTACCCGTCGGCCATGAGGCGCTGGACGGCCAGGCCGGGCAGCTGGCGCAGCCCGCCCAGGTCCTGGAAGTTCGTGGTGAAGGCAGCGAAGCCGCCTTGCTCCAGGAAGGTCCGCAGGCCGATCTCGATGCGGGCGCCGTAGCGCAACGACTCGTGCCGTGCCCCGCCCGGCCGCAGCTCGGCGGCCACGTCGTACTGCTGGTCGTACTGGGCCACCAGCTCGTCGACCTCGGCGTCGCTGGCCGCGTCCACGGCAGCGACGAGGTCGTTCACGCCCCAGGTGTTGACCGAGACCCCGAGGCGGATCTCGGCCTCGGTCTTGTCGCCCTCGGTGACGGCGACGTCGCGCATGTTGTCCCCGAAGCGGGCCAGGCGCAGGTGCCGCATGGCGTCCCAGCCCGCCGCCGCCCGCGCCCAGGTGCCGACCCTGGCCTGCACCCGGGCGTCGGAGGCGTGCCCGACGACGGTCTTGCGCGCCACCCCCAGCCGGGTCACGATGTACCCGAACTCCCGGTCGCCGTGAGCGGCCTGGTTCAGGTTCATGAAGTCCATGTCGATGTCGGCCCACGGCAGGGCCACGTTGGCCTGCGTGTGCAGATGGAGCATCGGCTTGGTCAGGGCCTCCAGGCCCAGGATCCACATCTTCGCCGGGGAGAAGGTGTGCATCCAGGTGATCACGCCTAGGCACGCCTCGTCCGCGTTGGCGTCCAGCGCGGCCCGGCGGATCGCGTCGCGGTCCTTCAGCACCGGCTTCCACACCACCTTGACCGGGACGCCCATGGCCTCGTCGAGCAAGGTCGCCACCGCGCGGGACTGCTCCGCCACCCGGGCCAGGGTCTCCTCGCCGTACAGGTCCTGACTCCCGGTGAGGAACCAGATCTCCTTGCCCTCATACGGGTTCTTCATGCGCGCTGCTCCTCCTGCCGGGCGGGCTGGCCGTAGACGTTCTGGTACCGGTCGAACAGCTTCTCGATGTCCGCCGGGGGGATGGGGACGGGTTCGCCGAGCTGGCGGGCGACGTGCACGGTGCGGGCGACCTCTTCGCACAGCACGGCGGCCTTGACCGCCGCGCGGGCGTCCTTCCCGACCGTGAAGGGTCCGTGGTTGCGCATCAGCACCGCCGGCGAGTGCGACCCCTGCAGGGTCTCGACGATCCCACGCCCGATCGAGTCGTCCCCGATCAGCGCGAACGGCCCCACCGGGACGTCCCCACCGAACTCGTCCGCCATCATCGTCAGCACGCACGGGATCGGCTCCCCCCGCGCCGCCCACGCCGTCGCGTACGTCGAGTGCGTGTGCACCACCCCACCCACGTGCGCCATGTGCCGGTAGACGTACGCGTGGGCGGCGGTGTCGGAGGAGGGCTGCAGGTGCGCAGGAGTGCCGTCGTCGATCTTGTTGCCCTCCAGGTCGCACACCACCATCAGCTCCGGCGCTAGCTCGTCGTAGGACACCCCCGAGGGCTTGATGACGAACAGGTCCGCCCCCGGCACACGCTCGGAGACGTTGCCCGCCGTCCACACCACCAGCTCCCACCGGGGCAGCTCGGCGTGCAGCGTGGCCACCCGTGCGCGGGTGCCGGCCACCGCGTCCCGGACGTCGGCCGGCAGCCCAGTGAGCTGGACGCTCATCGCGCCTGCCTCTCGAACGCGTCGCTCTCGGCGGCCGCGGCGGCCTCTCTGGTGGCGGCGGAGACGACCTCGCGGCGCAGCTTCTTGAGGCGGTGCATGACGTCGTTGCCGCCGCGGCCGAAGTAGTCGTGCAGCGTCTTGTACTCGGCGAACAGCGCGTCGTAGCGCAGCGCCGCGTCCTCGTCGGGCGTGTAGGCAGCCACGACCCGTTTGCCCATGGCCCGCGCGGCCGTGCGGACGTCCGCGTGCAGCCCCGCCGCGACCGTGGCATGGATCGCCGAGCCCAGCGCCGGGCCCTGCTCGGACACGATGGTCGACAGCGGCAGACGGGTGACGTCGGAGTACAGCTGCATGAGGAACCGGTTCTTCAGCAGCCCGCCGGCCACCACCAGCTCGTTGACCGGCACACCGGCGTCGTCGAACGCCTCGACGATCACCCGGGTGCCGAACGCGGTGGCCTCCAGCAGCGCCCGGTAGACCTCCTCCGGGCGCGTGGTCAGCGTCAGGCCCAGGACGAGCCCGGACAGCTCGTGGTCCACCAGCACCGACCGGTTGCCCGAGTGCCAGTCCAGAGCGACCAGGCCGTGCGCGCCCACCGGCTGCGCGGCCGCCTTCTCGGTCAACAGCTCGTGCACGGAGATCCCACGCTTCTGGGCCTCGTCCACGTACTGCGGTGGCACCGCATTGTCGACGAACCACCCGAAGATGTCCCCGACACCGGACTGGCCGGCCTCGTACCCCCACACGCCCTCGACGATGCCGCCGTGGACCACCCCGCACATGCCCTGGACCTCCGCCAGGGTCTCGCCGTTCATCACGTGGCAGGTGGACGTGCCCATGATGGCGACCATCTGCCCGGGGTCGACGGCGTCCGCGGCCGGCACGGTCACGTGGGCGTCGACGTTGCCCACCGCCACCGCGATGCCCTCCGGCAGGCCCGTCCATGCCGCGGCCTGGGCGCTCAGCCCGCCCGCGCGCTGCCCCAGCTGGCCGATCTCGTGCTCGAGCTTGTCGCGGACGAACCCGGCGAAGTGCGGGTTGAGCTCGGCCAGGAAGTCCTCGGCCGGGTACGCCCCGTCCTGATAGATCCCCTTGTACCCCGCCGTGCACGCGTTGCGCACGTACGTGCCGGTCAGCTGCCAGACGATCCAGTCCGCCGCCTCGACCCAGTGCGCCATCGCGTCGTAGACCTCGGGGTCCTCCTCGAGCAGCTGCAGGCCCTTGGCGAACTCCCACTCCGAGGAGATCAGGCCGCCATAACGCTTGATCCACGACTCCCCGCGGCGGTGCGCGAGCTCGTTGATACGGTCCGCCTGCGGCTGCGCCGCGTGGTGCTTCCACAGCTTGACGTACGCGTGCGGCCGGTCGGCGAACCGGTCCAGCTCGCACAACGGCGTGCCGTTGGCGTCGACCGGCACCATCGTGCACGCCGTGAAATCCGTGCCGAGACCGACCACGTCGGCCGGGTCCACCCCCGCCGCCGCGAGCGCCGCCGGCACCGCCGTTCGCAGCACCTCGACGTAGTCCGCCGGCGCCTGCAAGGCCCAGTCCGGTGGCAGGGCCCGTCCGTCCGCGGCGGTGAGCCGACGGTCCATGACCGCGTGCGGGTACTCGTGCACCGCGCTGCCCAGCTCCTCGCCGGTCGCCGCACGGACCACCACTGCGCGGCCCGAGAGGGTCCCGTAGTCCACCCCCACCACGCAGGCGGTGCTGAGATCCACCATCGAAGCCCCCTTGCCTCGACCGCACTGCTCCGCGCGGCCATCTGGTGCGCCCTAATGTGAGCGCTAACATCGCTGCCAATGTTAACGCTCACATCTCGCGTGTCAAGCGGGCCCGGCGTACCGATATCGGGTCGAGATACGGGCTAAAGCGGCACAATTCCGCCGAAAGTGGGACGGCAGGGCGGGGTCAGGCGGGCGCGCTCGAGGGCGGCGGGCCGGACGACGCGCGGATCACCAGCTCCGGGGGGATAAGCGTGGTGCTCGGGCGTCCGCCGTCGAGCGCGCCGAGCACCACCTCGAGGCACCGCCGGCCGACTGCGGCGAACGGCTGGCGCACCGTCGTCAGGGGCGGGGTGAAGTACTCGGAGCCGGCGATGTCGTCGAACCCGACCACGGAGACGTCCTCGGGCACGCGGACGCCGGCCTCGTAGAACGCCCGGAGCATGCCGAGCGCCATCTGGTCGTTGGCCGCGAAGACGGCGTGGGGGACGCGACGCTCCCGCACGAACCGGTGCGCGAGGTCGTAGCCCTGGATCCCGTCCCAGCCGCCCGCGACGAGCGGGGAGACCTCCAGGCCGGCCTGCTCCATCTCGCGGCGCCACCCGGCCACGCGGGCACGGGCGTCGAACCAGTCGTTCGGTCCGCTGACGTGCACGATCTCGGTGTGGCCGAGGTCGATGAGGTGGCGCGTGGCCAGGCGAGCCCCGAGCTCCTGGTCGACCGCCACGACGTGGAGCGAGGAGGTCGAGCGCAGCCCGGCAGCGACCATGACCACCGGTAGTTCGCCCGCCAGCCTCTCCGCCGCGGCGGCCACCTGGCTCCGGGCGGCGACGACGACGATGCCGTCGACCCCCAGGCTCAGGAAGTGGTCTAGAGCGGCCTGGATCGTTGCCGCGCGTGCGTCCCGGATGACCGTCACCGTCGTGGCGTAACCGGCCTCGCGGGCGGCCTCCTCGATGGCGACCGTGGTGTTGGTGGGCCCGAACCGCGCCTCGCCGGGATTGACGACGCCGATGAGTCGGGTCCGCCTCGTGACCAGTGCCCGGGCCGCGGTGTTGCGGCGGTAGCCGAGCGCGCCGATCGCCGCGAGCACCCGCTCCCGGGTGTCCGGCCGGACCGTCTCGGGGTTGTTGAGCACGCGGGACACCGTCTGGTGCGACACCCCGGCCCGCACGGCCACGTCCGCCATGGAGGGCGACTGCCGCCTCGCTCGAACGCCCGGGGGCTTGTCCATGTCGCTCCTGCCGGACGTCGGATCGGTCGTGCCAGGGTATCGGCGGCTCGAGGGGCTCTCGTCCGGGTCAGTCCGTTCGCAGCCCGGTCACGACGCCAGGCTCAGTCCGTGCCCGCTGCCGGCACCGGCCCCAGGAGAACGTTCGCCCACGCGCCGTGGACGGACTCGTCGTCGCTGGGGTGGAAGATCCCGGCGAGCACGTCCCGGTACAGGCGCGAGAGCTCCTTGTCGTTGGAGTAGGACGACCCCCCGGAGGCGCGCACGCACTTGGTCACCACGTCGAGCGCCACCTCGCTGGCGCGGGACTTCACCGCGGAGAGCTGCGGCATCCACAGCGCACCGCGGTCCACCTGCTCGTCGACGTCGCGGGCGGCCTGCGCGATCTGGGGGTAGATGCCGTCCAGCTGGATGGCCGCGTCGGCCAGCCGCCACCGGATGTCGGGGTCGTTGGCGTACGGCGCGCCGCCGTTCTTCAGCGAGGTGCGCTTGTGGACGGTCGCGACGGCGACGTCGATTGCCCGCTTCGCCACACCGGTGTAGACCGCGGCGAGAAGGATCTCGAAATTCGCGAAGATCCCGAAGATGAACGGGTCCGTCGTGGGCCCGGGCGGGATGCGCCGCACGATCCGGTCGGCGGCCGCGTGGGCGCCGTCGAGCCGGGTGGAGAAGGACTGGGAGGCGCGCATGCCCATCACGTCCCACTCCCCCACCGTCTCCACGCCGCCGCCGTCGCGGTTGAGGAAGCCCCACACGTTGAGCGGGCCGTCCGGGCCGGTGGAGTCCTCGCCGAAGGTGCCCAGGCGCGTCCACACCGGGGCGAGGGAGGTGAAGATCTTCAGGCCGTGGAAGGAGTAGCCGCCCTCGCCGTCGGGCCGTGCCTCGGTGACCGAGCCGAAGAGGACCAGGTCGTTGCCCGCCTCCGAGACGCCGAAGGCGAAGATCTCCCCGGCGGCCGCCTCGTGGAGGATGAAGTCGCAGGAGTCGTCGCCGCGGTCGTGGACGGACTTGGCGACGCCGACCCACACGTGGTGCATGTTGACCGCGAGCGCGGTCGCGGGCGCCGCGCCGGCCAGGCGCATCTGCTCGCGGGTCATCTCCTCAAGGCTCAGCCCGGCGCCGCCGAGCTCCGCGGGGACCATGGCGGTGAGGTAACCGGCGGCCTGGAGGTCGGCGAGGTCCTCGTGCGGGAAGGCGTTCTCGGCGTCGTAGCGCGCCGCGCGCGCACGGATGCGGTTCAGCAGTTCCTCGGTGAGTATCTGGCGCTCGGTCATGGGTGGTGGGTCCTTCCGGTCGGTTCTGGTTTCGACCTTATGCCCCGGGTCCGCGTCGGGGGCTTGCCGGGTGGCGGCAGCGGGCTGGTCGTGAGCGTCGCCGGCGGTGGGTTCCGGGCGGCACCGGCGGTGGGTTCCGGGCGGCGCCGGCGGCCATGTCACCGGTGCCCCCTACCGTGGGGACCATGAGCCCGACCGCCACGAAGACCGCCCGGCCCCCCAAGCCCGCCTTCCGCTGCAGCGACTGCGGCTGGACGACGGCGAAGTGGGTCGGCCGGTGCGGAGAGTGCCAGGCGTGGGGCACAGTCGAGGAGGGCGCCGGCGCGTCAGCCGGGGCCCGGGTGCCGGCCGCGCTCGCGCCGTCCGCTCCCGCCCGACCGATCTCCGACGTCGACGTGGAGGCTGCCCGGGCCCGCAGCACCGGCGTCAGCGAGCTCGACCGGGTGCTCGGTGGTGGGATCGTGCCGGGCGCCGTCGTCCTGCTCGCCGGCGAGCCGGGCGTGGGCAAGTCGACCCTGCTGCTCGACGTCGCGGCGAAGGCGGCGGCCGTGTCCGCCAGCCCGTCCGACGGGGGCCCGGGCGGGCCCGTGCTGTACGTCACCGGTGAGGAGTCCGCCGGCCAGGTGCGGCTGCGCGCCGAGCGCATCGGGGCCCTCACCCCGCACCTGCTGCTCGCCGCCGAGACCGATCTGGCAACGCTGCTGGGGCACGTGGACAACACTGGTCCCTCGCTGCTCGTGGTGGACTCGGTGCAGACGATCGCCGACTCCACCGTCGACGGTGCCGCAGGCGGCACCAGCCAGGTCCGCGCGGTCGCCTCCGCACTCATCCACGTGGCCAAGGCCCGCGACATCCCCGTGCTGCTGGTCGGGCACGTCACGAAGGACGGCTCCATCGCCGGGCCACGTGTGCTCGAGCACCTGGTGGACGTCGTCTGCCAGTTCGAGGGGGATCGCCACTCCCGGCTGCGGATGGTCAGGGCCGTGAAGAACCGGTACGGACCGACGGACGAGGTGGGCTGCTTCGACCTGTCCGACACCGGGATCACCGGCCTCGCGGACCCCTCGGGGCTGTTCCTGTCCGGGCAGCGCTCGGCCGTGCCCGGCACCTGCGTCACCGTGACACTGGAGGGGCGCCGTCCGATGCCCACGGAGATCCAGGCCCTCGTGGCGCCGTCGCCGCTCGGGTCGCCGCGGCGCACCACCTCGGGGCTGGACTCCTCCCGGGTGTCCATGACGCTCGCGGTCCTGCAGTCCCGGCTGGGGGTCTCGCTGGCCAACGCGGACGTGTACGTCTCCACTGTCGGCGGGGCGCGGGCGGTGGAGCCGGCGGTCGACCTCGCCGTCGCCCTGGCCGTGCTGTCCTCCGGAGAGGGCAAGGTGATCGACCAGGGCGTCGTCGCGATGGGCGAGGTGGGCCTGACGGGAGAGGTCCGCAGCACCGTTGGGGTCCAGCGGCGCCTGGCAGAGGCCGCCCGGCTGGGATTCACGCACGCCCTCGTGCCCGCCCACGGGGCGGCGGACCTCAAGCCCGTGCCCGGCCTCATCGTCCGGCCGGTGAGCAACCTCCACGAGGCTGCCCTGGCGGCGTGGCGCGTCGGCGAGCCCGGCTCACCGGCCGAGCGTGGCAGCGTGTCACAGGTGACCGGCCGGGAGGTGTGACCAGATCGATACCCCCAGACGCTCCTCGAACGCCCGCTCAACCCCCGCGTCGGCCCAGGCGCCCATAAGATGACCGAGTTGGACCGCTTTCCACAGTCAGCATGTGAGGTGCCGTGCCCGAGTTCCCCCCCGACGGCAAGCTCCGCGCCATGCTCCACGCGGTAGCACCAGGCACCGAGCTACGGGACGGGCTCGAGCGCATCCTGCGTGGGCGCACCGGGGCCATCGTGGTGTTGGGCTACGACGAGGTGGTCGAGGCGATGTGCTCAGGCGGGTTCGAGCTCGACGTGGAGTTCTCCGCCACCCGGCTGCGAGAGCTGGCCAAGATGGACGGCGCGGTCGTCGTGGACTTCGCGAACCGCCGGATCCGCCGCGCCAACGCACAGCTCCTGCCGGACGCGTCCATCGAGACGTCCGAGTCGGGCATGCGGCACCGCACCGCCGAGCGGGCGGCGAAACAGGCCGGCTACCCGGTCATCTCGGTGAGCCAGTCGATGCGCACGGTCGCGCTGTACGTGGACCACAACCGGCACGTGATCGAGGATTCCGACGTCATCCTGTCGCGGGCGAACCAGGCCCTGGCCACGCTCGAGCGCTACAAGGCGCGCCTGGACGAGGTCTCCGGCACGCTCTCGGCGCTGGAGATCGAGGACCTCGTCACCGTCCGGGACGTCGTCACGGTGATCCAGCGCCTGGAGATGGTCTCGCGGATCTCCGCCGAGGTGGACGGCTACGTCATCGAGCTCGGCACCGACGGCCGACTGCTGTCCCTCCAGCTCGAGGAGCTCGTGCTGGGGATCGATCCCGACCGCACCCTGGTGGTCCGCGACTACCTCGGCGACCGCGTCCACACCGAACCGCGGGCGGTCCTGGAGTCCCTGTCGCGTCTGAGCTCCGCCGAGCTGATCGACATGCCCACCATCGCTCGTGCGCTCGGCATCGGCGGACCCGACGGCGAGGCGCTCGACTCCGCGCTCGCGCCTCGCGGGTACCGGGTGCTCGCAAAGATTCCCCGACTGCCCGCCAGCACCGCCGAGGCGATCGTGGGCCACTGCGGCAACCTCCAGGCGATGCTGGCCGCGACGACGGAGGACCTGCAGGCCGTGGAGGGCGTCGGGCCGCACCGCGCCCGAGTGGTGCGCGAAGGCCTCTCCCGACTCGCCGAGTCCTCGATCCTCGAACGCTTCGCCTGACGGTCGGCACCTTCGCCGCGCCCGCCAGGTGTCGTCAGCCCCGCGCGAAGGTCGCGGTGACGCCCCCGAGCAGCGCCCCGTCCATCGTGGCCTCGACCCGATAGGTGCCGGCCCCGGACGAACCCTGACCGCCGGCGCAGCCCGGCGCCGAGCGTGCACCGCTCCAGGTCAGCGTGGTCTCGGCGCGGTCCCCGGCGTCGAGCAGCAGGCGCCGCTCCGCCGGCTCGGCCGCGCAGTCCCCTGAGGACCACACCCGGTCCGAGCCCGAGGTCACCGTGAGCACGAGCGCAGCCCGGCCGGCGTCGACGAGGCAGGCCACCTCGCCGTCGTTGACCATTCCGACGGCGAAGGTCACCGGCTGCCCCGAACCGCCCACGCTGGGGGTCAGCTCGACCTCGAGGTCCCGCGGCGCGCACTCCGTGGGGTCCACCGGGCCGGTGCTCGTCTCGGGAGCCGGCTCGACCGGGGCGGCGTTCGCCGCCCCACGCAGCGCGCCGATTCCCGCGACGACGCCCCACACGACGAGCGCGAGCACGGCCAGCACCACGAGCAGGGCGACGATCCTGCGTCGAACGATGGTGGCCCTGCTGGGCCGACGGCGCGGCGCGGGGCGACGCCCGCGCGCGCCGGCCGTCCCAGGTCGCGCCGGGCGGGCACCGGCCGTCCCGGGTCCCGCCGGCCGCTCGGCATCACGTCGCGTCGTTCCCACGAGCCCGACCGTAACGCCGAGTCCCCGCCCCGCCGTGGCACCCACGCCGGGCACACTGGAGTCGATGCGCCCCGACCTGCCCACCATCCGCTCCGCCGTCCTGGCGTGGTTCGAGACGAACGCCCGCGACCTGCCCTGGCGCCGTCCGGGCACCAGCGCCTGGGCCGTCCTCGTCAGCGAGATCATGCTGCAGCAGACCCCGGTGGCCCGGGTGGAGCCGGTGTGGCGAGCGTGGCTGACGCGCTGGCCCGCACCCGCTGATCTCGCCGTCGCACGCCCCGCCGACGTGCTGCGCGCCTGGGACCGGCTGGGGTACCCGCGCCGCGCGCTGCGCCTGCAGGAGTGCGCCCGGGTGATCACGGCCGAGCACGACGGCGTGGTCCCCGACACCGAGGCGGGACTGCTCGCCCTGCCCGGGATCGGCCAGTACACCGCGGCCGCGGTCGCGGCGTTCGCGCACGGGCGCAACGCCGTCGTCCTCGACACCAACGTGCGCCGCGTGCTAACCCGGGCCATGGAAGGCCGCGCCCTGCCGCCGCCCACACTCGGGCGCGCCGAGCGCGAGCGTGCCGCGAGCCATCTGCCGACCGACCCCGCCACCTCGGTGCGCTGGAACGTCGGCCTCATGGAGCTCGGCGCGCTCGTGTGCACGGCCCGCTCGCCGCGGTGCACGGAGTGCCCGCTGCGGGAGCAGTGCGCGTGGCTCCGCGCGGGGCGACCCGCGGACGAGCACGCAGCCCGACGGCGCACACAGGCCTGGCACGGCACCGACCGGCAGGTCCGGGGCCGGATCATGGCCCACCTGCGGGCCCACCCGCCCGAGGAGTGGGCGGCGACGGCGGAGCTGCTCACCGCGGGAGCCGACGGCGCGGACCCGCGTGCGCTGCCGGACCCGGGGCAGCCGGCCCGCGCGCTCGCCTCGCTCGTCGCGGACGGGCTGGTCGCCGCGGGCACGGGGGTGCAGGCCGGCTGGTACCGGCTGCCGTGATCGGGGCCGCGGGCCCCGGCGTTAACCTGCCCAGGTGAGCCTCCCCGACCCCGCCTCGCCCACCGGCCGCGCCGTCCGCGCCCTGCGCACCACGCTCCTGGCCTGCGCCGGGGCGTGCTTCGCGCTGGGCGTCATGGGGGTGGCGGTCGCGCTGCTCACCGAGGACGCGTCGGCGCTGTGGCCGGGGGCCACGCTGCTGGGAGCCGGGCAGCTCGCGATGCTCGTGGCGGCCGCCGTGGCGGGTCTCGGGCTGCGCGCGGTGCTGCGCGGCGCCGAACCGCGCCCGGTCACCATCCGGGTCCGTCGTCACCTCGCCACGGTCCGGACCGTGCTCGCCGTCGTGCTGACGCTGGGCGTCGTCGCGTGGATCTTCGTGCGGCCCAGCGCCGTGGTCGCGGTCGTCGCGAGCGGTCTGGTCAGTGCGCAGGCGGCGGTGCTGCTGCACCTGCTCAAGCGCTGACGCAGCCGGCGCCGTCCGGCGCCGTCCGCCGCCGTCCGCCGCCGGGGCCACCGGCGACGGCGTCAGAGCTCTAGCAGCATCCGTGTGTTGCCGAGAGTGTTGGGCTTCGCCCGAGCCAGGTCGAGGAACTCGGCCACGCCGTCGTCGTGGGAGCGGAGCATCTCGGCGTAGACGTCCATGCCCACGGGGGTGCCGGCGATCCGCTCGAAGCCGTGGCCGGTGAAGAAGTCCACCTCGAAGGTGAGGCAGAAGAGCCGGCGCAGGCCGAGGGCGCGGGCCCGGTCGATGAGCGTGTCCAGCAGGCGGTGCCCCAGCCCGCGTCCCTGGTACACGGGGTCGACGGCGAGGGTGCGGATCTCGGCGATGTCGTCCCACAGCACGTGCAGCGCACCGCAGGCCACGATCTTGCCGGGCGCCTCGGGCAGCTCGGCGACGACGAACTCCTGGACCGCCTCGAAGTAGGTGATGAGCTCCTTGGCGATGAGCACCCGGGTGGCGGTGAACGGCTGGACGAGGTCGTAGATGCCGCGCACGTCGGCCGGCAGTGCCTGCCGCACCACCGGCTCACCGGCGCGGACGGCGGGCGGCTCGGGGCTGGTCACGCGAGGATACTGGCACGCCCCGGCGCACCCAGGCGCGCCCGTTCCATCAGCGCCCGGGCGGTGGCCTCGTCGATCACCAGGTCGGTGACCGCGCCGGCACGCAGGGCGCCCAGCAGCGGCGCGACCTTCGCCGCGCCGGCCGCCACGCACACGCGCCGGGCCATCCGCGCGAGCTCTCGGGGGTTGGGGCCGGTCGCGCGGGCGTTGAGCTCGATGTCCGCCCACGAGCCGTCCTCGCGCAGCAGCACGGTGCACACGTCACCGACGACGCCCTCGGCGCGCAGGCTGGCGAGGTCGTCGGTGCTGAGATACCCCGCGGCGTAGACGTGCGAGGCGAGCGGCCCGGTCATCGCGCCCGCACCGAACAGCGCGATGTCCGCCGTCGCCTGGACCGTGAGCACCCGGCGGATCGACCGCTCGCGCCACATCGCCTGCTTGGTCCCGGCGAAGTCGAAGAACGCCGGCACGGGGAAGTGGTGCACCCGGGCGTCGAACGCCTCGGCCGCGGCGGAGATGATCGAGCCCGCGTACGGGATGCCGGAGGTGACGGGGTTCGCGGCGCCGTTGAGCTGGACGACGGCGCTGCCCGGCACCGGCCGCGGGACCAGGTGCTCGACGACCGCGGAGATGGTGGTCCCCCAGGCCAGGCCGAGGACGACGCCGGGCTGCATCCAGCCCGAGACCAGCCGGCCGGCCACCTGCGCCACCTGCTCGAGGCGCTGGACGTCGGTGGCGCCCTCCCGGACGGGCACCACGTGGGCGCGCACCCCGAACTGCCGGTGCAGGCCGCGGGAGACGGCGTCGGCCGCCGCGGCCCGCGGCTGGATGCTGATGTGCACGAGCCCGGTCTCACGGGCGCGCTTGATCAGCCGAGACACCGTGGAGCGGGAGACGCCCAGGCGCCGGGCGATCGCGTCCATGGTCTCGTCCTGCAGGTAGTACATCGCCGCAGCCACGTAGACCGCGTCCTCACGACCGCTCACCCCACCGCCCCTTGCGTGCACATCCGTTCAACCCCGTTGCGCACTTGTGCGCGCAGCACCAGCATATGGACGAACCACGCCCTCGCCGTCACCGACGACGCACCGGGTGGCGAAGCTGCAGAGAAGAGGATGACGTGAGGAACACCGCACTGACCCGCGACTCCCGCACCCGGGCCCTGGCAGCGATGAGCGACGCCGAGGGCCTGGACGTCCTCGTCGTCGGCGGCGGCGTGACCGGCGCCGGCATCGCCCTCGACGCGGCCACCCGGGGGCTGCGCACCGGCATCGTGGAGGCGCAGGACTGGGCCGGCGGCACGTCGCAGTGGTCGAGCAAGCTCGTCCACGGCGGCCTGCGCTACCTCTACCAGCTCGACTTCAAGCTCGTCCTGGAGGCCCTCACCGAGCGTGGCCGGCTCCTGGGCACCACCGCCCCGCACCTGGTCAAGGCCCAGCCGTTCCTGTGGCCCCTGAAGACGCCCGTGATCGAGCGCGCCTACAGCGCGGTCGGCGTGGGCATGTACGACGCGCTGGCCCTGCTGGGCTCACGCGGGCACGCAGGAGTCCCCGTCCAGCGGCACTACACCAAGAAGGGCGCCAAGGGTCTCTTTCCCGACATCAAGGACGACTACCTCATCGGGGCCATCCGCTTCTACGACGCCCGGGTCGACGACGCCCGGCTCGTGATCGACCTGGTGCGCACCGCCGTCGGCCACGGCGCCCTGGCGGCCTCCCGCACCCAGGTGACCGACCTGACCAAGGACCCCACCGGGCGCGTCACCGGCGCCCAGGTCACGGACCTGGAGACCGGCGAGTCGCGCCACATCAAGGCCCGGCAGGTCATCGCCGCCACCGGGGTGTGGACCGAGGACACCGAGGCGCTCGGCGGCAGCGAGGGCGGGCTGCAGGTGCTGGCCTCCAAGGGCGTGCACATCGTGGTCCCCAAGGACCGCATCCAGGGCGGCACAGGGCTGTTCCTGCGCACCGAGAAGTCGGTGCTGTTCATCATCCCGTGGGACCGGTACTGGGTGATCGGCACCACCGACACCGCCTGGCACGAGGCCCGCCAGCACCCGGTGGCCACCAGCGCGGACATCGACTACATCCTCGAGCACGCCAACGCCGTCCTGGCCAGGCCGCTGACCCGCGAGGACATCATCGGCACCTACGCGGGGCTGCGCCCGCTGCTCCAGCCGGGCACCAAGGGCGCCGACGAGTCGAAGTCCACCAAGGTCTCCCGTGAGCACACGGTCACCGAGGCCGCACCCGGGCTCATCGTCATCGCCGGCGGGAAGCTGACCACCTACCGGGTCATGGCCGAGGACGCCGTCGACTTCGCGCTCGGTGAGGCACGCGCCAAGACGGTCCCCTCCGTCACCGCCGTCACCCCGCTGGTAGGTGCCGAGGGGTACAAGGCCACCGTGCGCCGTCGGGGCCGGATCGCCCGCGAGCGCGGGTGGACCGCCGAGCGGGTGGAGCACCTCCTGAACCGGTACGGCTCGGAGATCGCGCTGCTGCTGGAGATGATCGACGCCGACCCCGCGCTGGGTAGCCCGCTCGAGCACGCCCCCGCCTACGTGGGTGCCGAGGTCGCGTTCGCCGTCACCCACGAGGGTGCCCTGCACGTCGAGGACATCCTCACCCGCCGTGTCCGCCTCGACTACGAGCTGCGCGACCGGGGTGCCTCCGCCGCCGCGGAGGTCGCCGCGATCGCCGCCCCGCTGCTGGGCTGGGACGACGCGACGCGCGACGCCGAGGTGGAGTCCTACCGGCAGCGGTCCGCCGCCGTGCGCGCCGCCGAGGAGGAGAGCAACGACGCCGCCGCGGAGGAGGTGCGACAGCGGGTGCCGGACCTGCGCCCGCTCGTCCCGCTCGGCTCGCACTGACCACAACCCACCCGGACGGCCGCCCCGGCAGCCGTCCGGCCGATCCCCGCCCCTACTAGCCCCGAGCCATCGCAGCAACGACACGCAACACTCTGGGCAAAACCCCAGACGAATCGTCCCGCGGCGAGCATCATGTCCGGTACCCGGACACCCGGCCCGGACGTCCACCCACGCGCCGGCGACGGCGCACGAACTGGCTCGACGACGACGCCAGAAAGTGAGTGCACCTTGGAAGCATCAATGATGGACATCTTCTTCTCGGAGGTCATGGGCACCGCCATGCTGACCCTGCTGGGTTGCGGCGTGGTGGCCAACGTGGTCCTGCCTCGGACGAAGGGGTTCAACAGCGGCTGGATCGTCATCACGTTCGGGTGGGGACTTGCCGTCTTCGCCGGTGTGTACGTCGCCTTCCGCACGGGCGCGCACCTCAACCCGGCCGTGACCCTCGGCCTGTGGGCCAACGGGAGCGACTTCTTCGCGGGCAACGACGACTACGCCGCCATCCCGGCCAACTTCTCCAACGCCGTCGTCTACATCGCCGGTGAGCTCGTCGGCGCGTTCCTCGGCGCGATCCTCGCCTGGGCCGCCCACAGGCAGCACTTCCAGGAGGACGCCGACCCGGGCACCAAGCTCGCAGTCTTCTCCACCGGCCCGGCGATCCGCAGCTACGGCTGGAACTTCATCACCGAGGTCATCGGCACCTTCGTCCTGGTCTTCGTCATCCTCATGTTCGGCCCCACGCCCACGGAGATCGGCCCGCTCGCCGTCGCCCTCCTGGTGGTCGGCATCGGCCTGAGCCTCGGTGGCCCCACCGGGTACGCGATCAACCCCGCGCGTGACCTCGGCCCGCGCATCGCCCACGCCGTCCTGCCCATCCGGGGCAAGGGCTCCAGCGACTGGGGGTACTCCTGGGTCCCGATCCTCGGCCCCATCGTCGGTGGCGTGCTTGCCGGCCTGATGGCCGCCGCCGTCCTGTAAGCCCTCGTGGCCGGTACGCCCGCCGGGACGGGCGTGCCGGCCACCCCTCCACCGGGTCTGCGCCGTCGGCGCCCCGATTCACACTGACGTGAAAGGAACACCATGGCTGACCAGAAATACGTCCTCGCGATCGACCAGGGCACCACGAGCTCCCGCGCGATCGTCTTCGACCACGCCGGCCAGATCGTCCAGACGGGGCAGAAGGAGCACGAGCAGATCTTCCCCCAGGCCGGCTGGGTCGAGCACGACCCGGCGGAGATCTGGACGAACGTGCGCGAGGTCGTCGGGCTGGCGCTGACCCGCGCGAACCTGACGTACCGAGACATCGCCGCCGTCGGCATCACCAACCAGCGCGAGACCACGGTCGTGTGGGACAAGACCACCGGCGAGCCGATCTACAACGCCATCGTCTGGCAGGACACCCGCACCGCGAAGATCGTCGACGAGCTCGGCGGCTCCGAGGGGCAGGACAAGTACAAGGCGAAGGTCGGTCTGCCGCTGGCGACGTACTTCTCCGGGCCGAAGATCAAGTGGGTCCTGGACAACGTCGACGGCGCCCGCGCCAAGGCCGAGGCCGGCGACCTGCTCTTCGGGAACACCGACTCCTGGGTGCTGTGGAACATGACCGGCGGGCCCGACGGCGGGGTGCACGCGACCGACGTCACCAACGCCTCGCGCACCATGCTCATGGACCTGGCCACGCTGAGCTGGGACGAGGACATCGCCAAGGACATGGGCATCCCGATGTCCATGCTGCCCGAGATCCGCTCCTCCTCCGAGGTCTACGGCAAGGGCCGCGAGGGCGGCTTCGTCCCCGGCGTCCCGATCGCCGGCATCCTCGGCGACCAGCAGGCCGCCACGTTCGGACAGGCGTGCTTCGAGGTCGGCATGGCCAAGAACACCTACGGCACGGGCAACTTCATGCTGCTCAACACCGGCACCGAGCCGGTGGCCTCCAAGAGCGGCCTGCTGACCACCGTGTGCTACAAGATCGGCGACGCCCCCGCCCACTACGCCCTTGAAGGCTCCATCGCCGTCACCGGGTCGCTCGTGCAGTGGCTGCGGGACAACCTCGGCCTCATCAAGAGCGCCCCCGAGATCGAGGAGCTGGCCAAGACGGTGGACGACAACGGCGGTGCGTACTTCGTGCCGGCGTTCTCCGGACTCTTCGCGCCGTACTGGAAGTCCGACGCTCGCGGTGCCCTGGTCGGCCTGACCCGGTACGTCAACAAGGGCCACATCGCCCGGGCAGCGCTGGAGGCCACGGCCTTCCAGACCCGCGAGGTCAACGAGGCCATGAAGATCGACTCCGGTGTCGAGCTGACCGAGCTCAAGGTCGACGGCGGCATGATCACCAACGAGGCGCTCATGCAGTTCCAGGCTGACATCCTCGGCGTGGACGTGGTCCGCCCGAAGGTGGCCGAGACGACGGCGCTGGGCGCGGCCTACGCCGCCGGCATCGCCGTCGGCTTCTGGCAGGGCGAGCAGGACGTCATCGACAACTGGGCCGAGGACAAGCGGTGGACGCCGTCGATGGACGACGCCGAGCGCGAGCGGACCTACCGGCTGTGGAAGAAGGCCGTCACCCGCACGTTCGACTGGGTCGACGACGACGTGAAGTAGCCCTCCCCCACCGCCCCACCCGCGAGATGTCATCTTCTCCGTGAGATGTCACCGCGATCCGACCAGGGCCTCCTGCACCCGCAGGGGGCCCTGGCCGTGCAAGGCCTGGCTCGAGCCGCGCCGTGGGCGGCCCTGTGTGCCACCCGCACCACGCCGTGGGCCGGCCCTCTGTACCACCCGCACCACAGCGTCGCGCGGCCCTCCCGGACCCGGCACACTGAGCCCCATGGACACGCCCGAGCAGATCACCGACGCACTGTGCTACCACGGCGAGGGCCCGGTGTGGTCCGAGACCTGGGGCGGGCTGCGGTGGGTCGACATGCTCGCCGGCGACCTGCTCACACTGCGCGGCGACGGCACGGTGGACCGCCTGCACGTCGGCACGGTCGCCGCGTTCGTCCGGCCCCGCACCGGCGGCGGCTACGTCGTCGGCCTCGAGCGCGGCCTCGGCCTCGCCGACGGGCCCGACGACCTCCCCACCCCCCAGCCGGAGATCTGGTCCGACCCCGGTATCCGCCTGAACGAGGGCGGCTGCGACCCTGCCGGCAACCTCTACGCCGGCTCGATGCCCTATGAGAAGATGCCGGGCGCGGCGAAGCTCTACCGCATCGACCCGGCCGGCGCGGTCGCCGTCGTCCTCCCGCACGTGACCACCTCGAACGGCATCGACTTCTCCCCCGACGGCACGCGCGCCTACTACAACGACACCCAGACCGGCGGCACCGACGTCTTCGACGTCATCGACGGCGAGCTCAGCAACCGGCGGCTGTTCCACCACGGCGACGGCGGCCGCCCGGACGGGCTGTGCGTGGACAGCGCCGGCAACGTGTGGGTGGCGATGAACCGCGTGGGCAAGGTCCGCTGCTACTCCCCCGACGGCGAGATCCTCACCGAGGTGGACCTCCCGCTGCGCCTGGTCACCGCCGTCGCCCTGGGCGGGAGCGACGGACGGGACCTGTACATCACCACCTCCCGCGAGAAGCTGGAGGACCCCGAGCCGGCCGCCGGCGCCGTCTTCCGGCTGCGGGTGGACGTGCCCGGCAAGCCGGTGCTCGCCTACGCGGGCTGACCCGCGCGGGTGCGTTGGGCGTGGTGCCCAGGCGTGGCAAACGGCACGCCGGGCGCCCGGACCGGTGCCCCGGCGCATGGGGGCGCACGACCTATCCTGGTCGGGGCCTGAGCCGGTCGGGCCCACGGTGAGAGGACGAGGCATGACC
Source organism: Georgenia yuyongxinii (assembly GCF_006352065.1). Taxonomy (NCBI): domain Bacteria; kingdom Bacillati; phylum Actinomycetota; class Actinomycetes; order Allobogoriellales; family Allobogoriellaceae; genus Georgenia; species Georgenia yuyongxinii. The sequence goes on from NZ_CP040915.1 coordinate 3,617,393, forward strand.
CAGAGCCGGGACGCCGCGGAGATCGGCGACGCCGCCCAGGACGGGCTCTTCGACCTCCCGCCCGGCTCGCGGCGCCCCACCGCACGCGTAGTCCTGCTGACCGGGCCGTCCGGGTCCGGCAAGACCTCGCTGACCCGCCGCCTGGGTGTGCCCGTCGTCGCCCTCGACGACTTCTACCTCGACGGCGACCACCCCGACCTGCCACGCCGCTACGGCATCGTCGACTGGGACAGCCCGCTGTCGTGGGACCGGGCCGGCGCGGTGGCCACACTCGTCGAGCTCGCAAGCACCGGGCACGCCGAGCTGCCCGTCTACGACATCCCCACCAACCGCCGGACCGGCACGACCCAGCTGTCCCTGGACGGCTTCCCGGTGTTCATCGCCGAGGGCATCTTCGCCGCGGAGATCGTCGAGGCGTGCCGGGAGGAGGACATCCTCGCCGACGCCCTGTGCCTGTGGCGGCCGCGCGCGCAGACGTTCTGGTTCCGGCTGATGCGCGACCTCGGTGAGGCTCGCAAGCCGCCGATGACCCTGCTGCGGCGCGGGCTCAACCACTTCCGCAACGAGCCGGCCATGGTCGCGGACCTCACCCGCAAGGGCGCCCGGAAGGTGCGCGTGGACGAGGCGGAGCGGGCGATCACCAGCATGCTCGTCGCGCCGTGAGAGCACCGGTGGCGCGGCTCCGAGGCGATCATCGCACCGCGTAGCGGCGCATTCTCGTCGCGATCGTCGCGATCGTCGCGATCGTCGCGATCATCGCGATCATCGCGATGTCGTCGATGGCGCCGCCTGCGATGCCGAGCACCAGGTCCTCGGCATCGTCGACGTCGAACGCGGGATCAAGAACGGCGACCTCATTGACCTCGAGGACGGTCCACGCCGCGTTCCAGCCGGCTCCCTTGTTGCCGTCGACGAAGGGGCGGTTGAGCCCCAGCGAGTGCATGAGCGCGGCGGCCTTGTCCCAGGCATCCGAGGTAGGCGGGACCGGTCCAACACGTCACGACTTCGCAACGAACCACCCACAGTCACACCAGGGCCCCTACGGTGCGGTCATGAGGCCGATGCGCTGGGTCGCCGTTCTGGTGCTCGTCCTGCTGGCACTCGGCGGGTGCACCGGCAACGGCGCCGATCAGCAGAGCGCCGGCAGTGCGGCCGAGCCCGCACCCGCCGGCGGCTTCGACGCGGCGGAGGACGGCGGTGAGGCCGCCCGCGACCAGTCCGGGAGCGACGCAGCGGCTGACAGCGACGCCGACCGGGACGTCATCACCACCGGCTCGATGCTCCTCGTGGTCGACGACGCCCGCGCGGCGGTCGACGACGTGGTCCGCCTCGTCGAGGGGTCCGGCGGCCGGGTGGACGAGCGGTCCGAGCAGGCCGGCACAGACGACGTCGAGCCCTCAGCCTCTCTCGTGGTCCGCATCCCGGCGGCCGAGCTCACCGCGACGATCGAGGACCTCGAGGCGCTGGGCGAGTCCCGCGACCTCCAGATCGCCTCGCAGGACGTCACCCGCACCACCCGCGACCTCGATGCCCGGATCACCGCACTGGAAGCCTCCACGGAGCGTCTGATCGGGATCATGGGCCAGGCGGAGACCAGTGAGGCGCTGGTGGCGGCGGAGTCCGCGCTGAGCCAGCGGCAGGCGGACCTGGAGTCGCTGAAGTCCGAGCGGGCCCAGCTCGCCGACCAGGTGGCGATGTCCACGCTGCGCATCAACCTGGTCACGGAGAGCTCGCCAACCCTCGCGCCGGGCGGCTTCGTCGGCGGCCTGACCACCGGGTGGGAGGCGCTGGTCTCGTTCGCCAGCGCGGCGCTCGTGGTGCTCGGCACCTTGCTGCCATGGCTGGCCGTGCTGGCCGTGCTCGCGGCCGTCGCGGTCCCGCTGTGGCGCCGACGGCGCGGCGCCGGCGACCCGGCCGGACCAGCCGAACCGCAAGAGGCCGCCGCGGGCTGACCCGGCGGGCGTCACTCCGATCGCGATGCTGCGAACAGCTGGATCCTCGGCAGGGATTGCTCTCGGAGCCGATGACATCTCGCTGAGAAGATGACATCTCACGGGGGGTTGGGTGGGCGGGGGGTGGCCTAGCGGCGCTTGACCAGCGGGAACGTGATCGTCTCGCGGATGCCGTGCCCGGTCAGGGCCATCAGCAGCCGGTCGATGCCCATGCCCATCCCACCGGCCGGCGGCATGCCCTGCTCCATCGCCTCGAGGAAGTCCTCGTCGAGCACCATGGCCTCGGCGTCCCCCGCGGCGGCGGCGAGCGCCTGCGTGGCGAAGCGCTCGCGCTGGACCACCGGGTCGACCAGCTCGGAGTAGGCGGTCGCCAGCTCGAAGCCACGCACGTAGAGGTCCCACTTCTCCACCACGCCTGGCTTGGAGCGGTGCGCGCGGGTCAGCGGAGAGGTGTCGACCGGGAAGTCGCGCACGAAAGTCGGGGCGAACAGGTGGTCCCCCACGAGGTGCTCCCAGAGCACCTCCGCCGTCTTGCCGTGCGTGAAGTGCGGGGCCAAGTCCACGTCGAGCCGCTCGGCGTGGGCCGTGAGGACCGACTCGGGCGTCTCCGGCGAGATCTCCTCCCCGAGCGCCTCGGAGAGGGAGTCGAACAGGCTGAGGTTCGTCCACTCGCCGCCGAGCTCGTACTCGGTGCCGTCGTCCAGGGTCACGGTGGTGGAGCCGAAGGCGTCCAGCGCGGCGCGCTGGATCAGGTCGCGGGTGAGCGCGGCCATGGTGTCGTAGGAGCCGTACGCCTCGTACGCCTCGAGCATCGAGAACTCGGGCGAGTGGGTGGAGTCGGCGCCCTCATTGCGGAAGTTTCGGTTGATCTCGAACACCCGCTCCACCCCGCCGACCACCGCGCGCTTGAGGAAGAGCTCCGGCGCGATGCGCATGTACAGGTCGACGTCGTAGGCGTTCATGTGGGTGACGAACGGCCGCGCCGCCGCACCACCGGGCTGCACCTGCAGCATCGGCGTCTCGATCTCGAGGAAGTCGCGCTCGTCGAGGGCCTGGCGCAGCGACTTCACCACCGCCGCCCGCGTGCGCACCATGTCCCGGGCGCCCTGGCGCATGATCAGGTCGAGGTGCCGACGGCGGACCCGGCCTTCCTCGGACAGCGCCACCTCCTCACCGGCCTCGTTCTCGTACGTCTTGGGCAGCGGGCGCAGCGCCTTGGCGGCCAGGCGCGAGGAGTCGGCGAAGATGCTCAGCTCGCCGCGGCGGGACTTGCCGATGTGGCCGTGGACGAACAGGTGGTCCCCGAGGTCGACGTCGGTCTTGAACGCGGCGAGCGCCTCGTCGCCGACGGCGGCCTTGGACAGCATGGCCTGGAGCCGGTTGCCCTCGCCGTCCTGCAGCGTGACGAAGCACAGCTTGCCGGTGTTGCGCAGGTACATGACGCGACCGGCCACGCCCACCTGCACGTCGGTCTCCTCCCCGGCCTCGAGACCGTCGTGGGCGGCACGGACGGCGGCGATGGTCGTGGTGACGGGCAGGACGACCGGGTAGGGGTCGATCCCCGCGTCGAGAAGCCGTTGCCGCTTCTCGCTGCGCACCCGTACCTGCTCAGGGAGGTGGTCGGTCTCCTCGTGGGCGCCCGCCGCGGGGCCGCCTGGCTGCTCGGTGGTCTGCTCGGTCACCGGACAAGGGTAGCCGCCGGGCCCGACAGGCCCGCCCCGAGCGGCTGTGAGGTGCGCTGCCACGACACTGACGGACCGATGTCGAGGATCCTTGACACCGATGTCAAGGATCGTTAACTTCTGGCCATGGTCCCGCAACGAGAGAGCACCCGGCCGGTGGTGCCCGTCCGGGCACGGCGCAAGGAGCTCGGACTTACCCAGGCAGAGCTGGCCGCCGCCGTCCACATCAGCCGGCAGACCGTCATCTCGATCGAGTCCGGCGGATACGCGCCGTCGGTGTACCTGGCACTACGGATCGCCCGGGCACTCGGGGCACCTGTGGAGGACCTGTTCATCGAGGCCGACGACGACAGCGAGAAAGAGGCAAGGCAATGACCGACAAGGCGACATACCTCGGCAGGGCGGCCGACCGCCTCATGGACCTCGACAACGCCTCCTACGGCGACGAACGCGAGCGGGCGGTGTTCATGGAGGCGAGCACCTTCGGCACCACCATCGGCACGTACCTCCACCTGCTCGGCGCCGTCGTCGCGGCGGCACTGGGCCAGCTGCTGCTGCCGGTGGTGCTCGTCGTGCTCATGGGCGTCCCGGCGTTGGCCACCGGCTGGTACGCCAGCCGCCGCGGCGTCGACATCTCGGAGCTGGCCGCCCGGGCCGGCACCCGCACCAAGGCGCTCCACATCGCGATCGTCTTCGGCGCGCTGCTCCTCGTGCTGGGCGCCATGTTGTTCACGGTCAGCACCGGGCACGGGCTCGTCCCGGTCCCGGAGCCGGACCTGTTGGACCCCGAGACCCGCGAGCTGCTGAGCAGCATGGTGGGCGGCGCGTGCGTCGGCGGGGTCATCGGCGGCGCGGGGGCCGGCGGGTGGTTCCTGTGGAAGTCCCGACGGCGGGCCACGGCCGCGACCGAGGACGACCAGGGCTGAGACCCGTGGCCGGGCTCAGCCGGCGCGACCCGGCTCAGACCGCGCCACCCGGCTCGGCCGGCGCCCCCTGGCTAGACCGTGCGGCCCGCGCCACCGGATACGGCCGACGCCGTCGCCCGGTACTCCGCGACCGTGATCCCGCTCGGTTCGAGGTGGGCGGCGCCGGCGTCGGTCTCCGGCACGCCGCCGGGCTCGCCGCCGACGTCGACGATGCGGTTGGCGCCGTCCACGAACACCACCCGCGGCGAGTAGGTGCGGGCGTCGGCGTCGCTGAGCATGCCGTAGGCGATGAGGATGACCAGGTCGCCCGCGTGGACCAGGTGCGCGGCGGCGCCGTTGATGCACAGCGTGCCGCTGCCCCGCTGGCCAGGGATGACGTACGTGGTGAGCCGGGCCCCGTTGGTGACGTCGACGACGTCGACCTGCTGGCCGGGCAGCAGGTCGGCGGCATCGAGGAGGTCGGCGTCGACGGTGATCGAGCCGACGTAGTGCAGGTCCGCCTCGGTGATCGTGGCGCGGTGGATCTTGCCGATCATCATGGGGCGCACCAGGGAGCTCGGCGGTGCAGAGGGGGTCATGGGTGCCTCGGTCCTAGCTGGACGGTCAGGTTGTCGATCAGCCGGGTGCTGCCCACGCGGGCGGCGACGGCCAGCAGGCCCGGGCCCGTGTGTGCGCCGTCGTCCAGCGGCAGGAACGTCTTGGGGTCGACCAGTGCAACGTAATCGAGCGCGACGCCGTCGGCGGCCTCCAGCACCGCGCGGGCCGCCGTGAGAACGGCCTCACTCCCGCGGTCCGCGGCGTCGGCCCCGGCCCGCAGGGCGCCGACGAGGGCGAGGGCGCTCGCGCGCTCGCCGGGCGAGAGGTAGGCGTTGCGGCTGGACATCGCCAGCCCGTCGGCCTCGCGGCGGATCGGGACGCCGACGATCTCCACACCCAGGTCCAGGTCCCGCACCAGGGTGCGGACCAGCGCGAGCTGCTGGGCGTCCTTCTCACCGAAGACGGTGAGGTCCGGCCGGACCAGGTTGAGCACCTTCGCCACGACCTGCAGGACGCCGGCGAAGTGGCCCGGCCGGGTACGCCCCTCGAGGACGGTCGCGACCGGGCCGGGGTCGATGCGCACGAGCGGCCGGGTCGGGTACATCTCGGCGTCGGAGGGTGCGAAGACGACGTCGACCCCCGCGCGGGCGAGCAGCGCGAGATCGGCCTCGAGATCACGCGGGTAGGCCTCGAAGTCCTCCCCGGGCCCGAACTGCAGCGGGTTGACGTAGATCGAGACCACCACGTGGTCCGCGCGGGCCTGTGCCTCGCGGACCAGCGACAGATGCCCCTCGTGCAGCGAGCCCATCGTCATGACGAGGGCCCGGGTGCCGGTCAGGGAGCCCAGGACGGCGGCGAGCTCCTCACCGGTGTGGGTGAGGACCGGCTCGAGCGGGGTGGGCGCCGTGTGTACCGGGCGGGCTGCGGTGGCCGCGCCGGCGGGGGTGGCCATGCCGGCGAGGGGGGCCGCGCCGGCGGAGGTGGCCAAGCCGGCCGGGGTGCTGGTGCGCGGGCCGTTGAGGTCGGTTCCGCCGTCGGGCCCCGGCTCGGCGAGCGCGTCGAGCAGCTCGGCGGCCATTTGCTCCTTGAGGCGGCCGTTGGCAAGGGCGCGGCGGGTGGTGGCCCGGGCGAGGTGCCGGTACGCGTCCAGCACGTCGAGGTGGCCGACGTCGAGGGCACCGAGGGCAGCCAGGTGGGCCCGGACGGTGCCGACGTCGCCGCGGACCACGGGTCCGGTGAGGCCGTGCTCGCCGCCACGCAGCACGCCTTCGAGGGCCGCGGTGAGCAGCGGGGTGAGCAGCATGCCGGGGTTCTCGATCCCGGCCGTGGCCAGCACGCGCTCGGCCTGGGCGACGAGGGTGACGAGATGGTTGGCCCCGTGGGTGAGGGCGGCGTGGTAGACGGCCCGGTGGGACTCGTCGAGCACCACGGGCTCACCACCGATCTCCACCACGAGCGCCTGCGCGATGGGCAGGACGGGCGCGGCGGCGGTGACGGCGAACGGGCACCCGGTGAGCCTCCCGAGGTCCAGGCTGGTCCCGGTGAACGTCATGGCCGGGTGGATCGCGAGGGGGATGGCGCCGGCCGCTCGGGCCGGTGCGAGCACCTCGGTGCCGTACCGGCCCGAGGCGTGGACCAGGAGCTGGCCCGGCTGCCACCGGCCGAGCTCGGCAAGCCCGCTGACCAGGCCCGGCAGGACGTCGTCGGGGACGGTGAGCAGCACCAGCTCGGCGCGCTCGACGACCTCGTCGACCTCGAGGACGGGCACCCCGGGCAGCAGGGCCTCGACGCGGTCGCGGCTCTCCTCCGAGACGGCGGTGGCCCCGACGACGGCGTGGCCGACGGCGCGCAGCGCGCTCGCCAGGACTGCGCCCACGCGCCCGGCGCCGATCACGCCCACGCCGAGACGGCCGGGGCGAGGGGTGGACGGGGAACGGTCGAGTGGTGCGCTGCTCACCCGCCCATCATCCCAGGGGGCCGACCCCAGGTCGGGCGGCGGCGGGACCGCCGGGCCCGCCGGCCGTGCTCAGCTCGTCCGGTGCGTGCACCGCGTCCACCTGGCGCAGCCACTCCTCGGGGCCGGCGAGGGACCGGGCCGTGCGGGCCCGCTCCGCCTGCTCCATGAGCAGGCCGGACGCCAGGTGCGCGTCGAGGTGCCGGGCGACGGGCGTGACCGGCCCGGACACGGAGTGGGCGTGCAGGTCCGCCAGGCCGAAGTGCCGCTCCAGGGGGCCCTGGGTCAGCGCGAGGGACTGGGTGCGCTCGTGCGGGACCACGTCGAGCTGGCGGGCGAACCGCCCGCTCCGGACGAACAGGGCCGTCCGGGTGATCCGCAGACCGTTGCGCCGCCACACCAGCGGGTCGAGGCGGCGGGCCCGTGCCGGAGTGGTCAGGAAGCCGGCCTGCTCACCGGTGCCCTCCAGGGCGGCGTCGAGCAGCGCCTGGGGGTCGTCGACCCCGAGGTCCGGCAGCACCAGCCACAGCGCCGAGAGCGCCTCACCACGGTCGCCGACGGGCAGGAGGACGGTCTCCACGGCTTGCCCGACACCGGGGGTGTGCTCGCCGTACCCGGCCACGTTCACCTCGACCCGCCACCAGCCGCGACGGCGCCACAGCACACCCTGCTTCAGCACCACGGCCTGGACCCGGCCGGGCGGCAGGGTCTGCGTGCGGGTCTCGAGCAGCCCGTGCCGCAGCCGGATACCGTCGGGTGAGACGGCGGCGCGGAACCCGAACTCGCCGGTGAACCGGCTCCACAAGTACCCGCCCCAACCGAGGACGGCGGGCAGCGCCCCGGCGACCGGGCCGAAGTTCTTGGTCACGATGGCCGCGGTCGCGAGCCCGGCCATCACCAGGACGAAGCAGATCATCGAGCCGGAGCGCAGCAGCGAGCCGACCAGCGTGCCGGGGGCCACCTGCAGGATCTCCTGCTCGGGCGCGGCGGGAACCACCGGACGGACCGCGGCGGGCACGGTCGGCGTTGCCTCGGTGCCACCGAGTGTTCCCGGCGCGTCACCGACGGGGCCGGCGAGACCCGGTCCGGCCGGCGCGGTGCCGGGCGCCGGCGTGACGCCGTCGGCGGCCTGCCCGAAAGCCGGGACGACGGCGGGGGCGACGTCGATCCCGGCCGCGCGGGCCATGATCTCGTTGCGCAGCTCCTGGGCCTCCGGCTCGCGGAGGAAGCCGATGACGACGTTGGAGTCGCCGCCGCCGGCGGTCTCCACCCGTACCTGGGCCAGCCCGAAGAGGCGGCCGAGGAGCGGCTGGACGACGTCGACGGCCTGGACGCGGTTCAGCCGCGCGTGCCGCTCCTGCCGGAAGAGGATGCCGGTGTGCAGGTCGATGGACTCGCTCGTGACGCTGAACCGCATCCGCCGCCAGGCGAGCATGGAGTACACCGTCGCGACCGCCGCGACGACCACGAGGACCCCGACGATGACGAGGAACGCGCGTGTGCGGTAGGCCGTGACCGTGTCCCACACCTCCGAGGGCATGTTGCCGATCTGGTCGGTGGCCTGCCAGGCGAGGAAGGCCAGGACGGCCACGACGGCCTTCCAGGCGTTGAGCACCGGTGTGATCTTGTGGACGCGGCGCCAGAGCGGCCCGGCGGACGTGGTCACAGCCCCGCCAGCCGGGCCTCGCCGCGGGCGGTCAGCCGGTCACGCAGGCGAGCCGCTTCCGCCGGGGGCAGGCCCTCGATCTTGGCGTCGGTCTGGGCGGAGGCGGTGTGCAGCTGCACCTCCGCGACGCCGCAGGCCCGGTCCAGCGGGCCGGCCTTGACGTCCACGAACTGCATGCGCCCGTACGGCACGACGGTCAGCGACCGGTACAGGATGCCCTTGCGGATGAGCAGGTCGTCGGCGGACTCGGCGTACCCCATGGCACGGACCTGCCGCGGGATGAGCCAGAACAGCCACGCCGCCAGCGCGAGGACCACGATTGGCGCCGCCCACACCCATCCGCCGAAGATCACCCCCAGCACGACGCCGGCCACCAGGGGCAGTGCCAGCCAGACGCCGGTGACGATGAGGCGCGCCTTGATCAGGCCGTTCGAGACGGGGTTGAACACCACGTCCCGGGGCTCGAAGGGGCTCGCTGTGCTGCCCGTCCCGGCGGCGGTCGTCCCGGCTGGGATGGTGGTCATCGGTTCGCTCTCCTCGACGTCGTCGGCTCCCGCGCGGGGGCGGGGGTCAGTACGATCCTGACAGACCGCGCCTCGCCCCCCATCCTCCCGCAGTCGGAAGGCCCCGTCATGGCCTCCTCCGTCCGGCGGAGGCCGTCCGGAACGCTACGCCGGGGTGGGCGCGCCGCTCGGCCGGGCGGTCTTGCGGTCGTCGTCCTCCGGCGGCACCCGGCACCACCACTCCACGAGCAGGGCGACGCCGACCAGCACCAGGCACGCCACCAGCGCGAACCCGGCCGCCCACGCCTGCTCCCGGGGCAGCGGCGCGGCGAGGTTGTCCAGCGTGAGGAGGAGCTGGGCGCCGAAGTAGCCCACCAGGGCGGCGCCGACCAGCGCGCTGGCCTTGGCCAGCATCACCACGCGGGCCGCCCCGATCGGTGTCATCGACGTGGGCTGCCGCTTGATCATGCGGCGCACGTTGCGGCCCAGCGCGAGCAGCACGGCGGCGAGCGTGGCGGGGCCCAGCCCGCTCAGGGCGGGCACCGGCACGGGCAGCAGGCCGCGCCCGTCGAGCCCGGAGAGCACGAGGTAGGTGATCAGGCCCGCGCCGGCGGCCAGGGCGAGGAGGAGCTGCCAGGAGGTGCGGCCCATCATGGGCGGCCCCCGGCGGGGCGGGCCGGGGCGGTGCCCTGGACCTCGCCGGTGAGCCAGTCGGTGCCGAGCCAGTGGAGGGAGTCCCAGTCGGCGGCCCGGGCGGCGAGCTCGGCGACGGGCCCGCCGTCCGGGCCGGGGAGCACCGCGCCGGGGTCGGTCCGGGCCCACGGCGCGAGCACGAACGCGCGCAGGTGGGCGCGCGGATGCGGCAGGGTCAGCTCCGGGTCGTCCACCACGAGGTCGCCGACCGTGATGACGTCGACGTCCAGGGTGCGCGCGCCCCACCGCTCGGCGCGGCGGCGGTGGTACGCGGTCTCGAGCCGCCGGCCGAGCTCGAGCAGCGCCAGCGGCGCCAGCGTCGTGGTGCCGAGCACGACGGCGTTGAGGTAGTCGGGCTGCGGAGCCTGCCCGGGCGCCAGCACGGGCGCCGTCCGGGCCAGCGGGGAGACCCGCAGGGAGCCCACGCCCGGTGCGGTCCGCAGGTCGGCGACGGCGCGGCGGAGCGTGGTCAGCGGCTCGCCGAGGTTGGCGCCGAGGGCGAGCACGAACGGCACGTGGGTCCCGGGCGGTCGGGTGAGCAGGTCGCGGTGGCCGGGCTCGGTCACGGGCGCTCCCCCGTCAGGTCGGCGGGCGCCGTCCGGCTTCGTCGGATGTGCAGCTCGACGTCGTCGAACTCCACGCTCAGCGGGGCGTGCGGCTTGTGCACGGTCACGTCCACCACCTGCACGGCCGGGTAGCCCAGCACGGCCGCGGCGATCCGCTCGGCGAGGGTCTCCACCAGGTCCACGGGGTCGCCGGCGAGGACCGCGACGACGTCGTCGGCCACCTCCGCATAGCTCACCGTGGCGGCCAGGTCGTCGGCGCGGGCGGCGGCGCGGGTGTCGAGGTGCATGACGACGTCGGCACCGAAGACCTGCCCCTGCGCCCGCTCGTGGGCGAGGACGCCGTGGTGGCCCGTGGCCCGCAGCCCGCGCAGCCGGATCTGGTCGAGCAGGCCGCCGTCCGGCCCCGTCACCGGCACGCTCATCGGTGGGACCGCCACGCCGCGGCCACCCGGACGGCGTCGATGGTGCCGGCCACCTCGTGGACCCGCACCGCCCAGGCGCCCGCCTCCGCGCTCAGGGCGCTGACGGCGGCGGTGGCCTGGTCGCGGGCCAGCGGCTCGTCCGCGACCGTGGGCGCGACGACGCCGGCGAGGAACCGCTTGCGGGAGGCCCCGACCACCAGCGGGTAGCCGAGGGCGGCGAGGTCGTCGAGGTGGGAGAGCAGGCGCCAGTTGTGCTCGGCGTCCTTCGCGAAGCCGAGGCCGGGGTCGAGCACGATCTGCTCGCGGCGCACGCCCGCCTCGAGGAACGTGGAGACCCGGTCGGTGAGCTCGGTGCCCACCTCGGTGACGACGTCGTCGTACACGGCGAGGGAGGTCATCGTCTCCGGGCTGCCGCGCCAGTGACCGAGCACGTAGACCGCGCCGGTGCGGGCCATCGTCGGTGCCATCGCCGGATCCGCCAGGCCGCCGGAGACGTCGTTGACGATGGCGGCGCCCGCGTCCACGACCGCCTCGGCCGTGGCGGAGTTGGTCGTGTCGACGCTCACCACCGCACCCTCCCGGGCGAGGGCCTCGACCACGGGCAGCACCCGGGCGAGCTCCTCGGCGGCGCTGACCGGTGCGGCGCCGGGCCGGGTGGACTCCCCGCCGACGTCGACGATGTCCGCGCCCTGGGTGAGCAGGTGGCGGCCGTGGGCGATGGCGACGTCGGTCTCGTACCACTGCCCGCCGTCGGAGAAGGAGTCCGGGGTGACGTTGACGATGCCCATGACCAGCGTGCGGTCGACCTGCAGGGCCTGCGGCAGCGGGCTGGGCATGGCGGGCCTTCCGGGTGAGCTCACCGGCTCAGGTTAGCCGCCGAGCCCGGCCGTGCGTGGTCAGCCGCGGTGGCCGAGCAACAGGCTCATGGCCTCGGCACGGGTGGCGGTGTTGCGCATCCGGCCGCGGACGGCCGAGGTGAGGGTCCGCGCGCCCGGCTTGCGCACGCCCCGCATGGACATGCACAGGTGCTCGGCCTCCACCACCACCAGGACGCCCCGGGGCGCCAGCCGGCTCACGAGGGCGTCGGCCACCTGGGAGGTGAGCCGCTCCTGCACCTGGGGGCGCCGGGCGTATCCCTCGACCAGGCGCGCCAGCTTGCTCAGCCCGGTGACCCGGCCGTCCGCGGCGGGGATGTAGCCGACGTGCGCGACGCCGTGGAAGGGCAGGAGGTGGTGCTCGCACATGGAGTACAGGGGGATGTCGCGCACGATGACCATCTCCTCGTGCCCGATGTCGAACACGGCCTCGAGGTGGTCGGCCGGGTCCTCGGAGAGCCCGGCGAACATCTCCGCGTAGGCGCGGGCGACGCGGTCCGGGGTGCCCACGAGCCCGTCCCGGTCGGGGTCCTCCCCGACGGCGACGAGCAGGTCACGCACGGCGCGGCGGACGCCGTCGAGGTCGAAGGGCCCGCCCGCCTGGCCGCCGTCGGCCAGGGGCGCGGAGTCGCTCGCCGCGGCGTCACCGGGTGTGGCTGCCGAGCCGGCGATGGCGCCCGTGGTGGCCACTCAGATTCCCTCGACAGGACCGCCGACCCGGCCACCCCCGGGGACCTGGCCGACGCCGTCGAGCGGGGTCTCCCCCGCGGCGGCCGACTGGTCCTGGGGCAGCATGTGCTCGTCGCGCGACCGCTCGGCGGCCGTGAGCACCGGCGGGATGTCGGAGACCTGGCGCTCCTCGGAGGACAGCCACACCTCGCGCGCCTCGCGCTTGACCACGGGGGCGAAGATCCGGGCCAGCTCGGCCTCGTTGAGCGTCTCCTTCTCCAGCAGCTCCAGCACGAGGTCGTCCAGGACGTGGCGGTACTGGGTGAGGATCTCCCAGGCCTCGTCGTGCGCGTCCTCGATGAGCCGTCGCACCTCCTCGTCCACGATCCGGGCGACGTCCTCGGAGTAGTCCCGCTGGTGGCCGAAGTCGCGGCCGAGGAAGGGCTCGCCCTGGGTCTGACCGAGCTTGATGGCTCCCACCCGCTCGCTCATGCCGTACTCGACGACCATCTTGCGGGCGATCGCGCTGGCCTTCTCGATGTCGTTGGAGGCGCCGGTGGTGGGGTCGTGGAAGACGATCTCCTCCGCCACCCGGCCACCCATCGCGTACGCGAGCTGGTCGAGCAGCTCGTTGCGGGAGGTGGAGTACCGGTCCTCCGTGGGCATGACCATCGTGTAGCCCAGCGCGCGCCCGCGGGGCAGGATCGTCACCTTCGTGACGGGGTCGGTGTAGCGCAGGGCCGTCGCCGCCAGGGCGTGGCCGCCCTCGTGGTAGGCGGTGACCTTCAGCTCCTTCTCGTTCATCACCCGGGTGCGCTTCTGCGGGCCGGCGATCACCCGGTCGATGGCCTCGTCCAGCGCGCGGTCGTCGATGAGCTGGGCGTTGGAGCGGGCGGTGAGCAGCGCGGCCTCGTTGAGCACGTTGGCCAGGTCGGCACCGGTGAACCCGGGCGTGCGCTTGGCGACCATGCGCAGGTCCACCCCCGGCGCCATGGGCTTGCCCTTGGCGTGCACCTGCAGGATGGCGTGGCGCCCGTGCAGGTCGGGGGCCTCGACGGAGACCTGACGGTCGAAGCGGCCCGGGCGCAGCAGCGCGGGGTCGAGCACGTCGGGGCGGTTGGTGGCGGCGATGAGGATGACGTTGGTCTTGACGTCGAAGCCGTCCATCTCGACCAGGAGCTGGTTGAGGGTCTGCTCGCGCTCGTCGTGCCCGCCGCCCATGCCGGCGCCGCGGTGGCGGCCGACGGCGTCGATCTCGTCGACGAAAATGATGGCCGGGGCGTTGGCCTTGGCCTGCTCGAACAGGTCGCGCACGCGCGAGGCACCGACACCGACGAACATCTCGACGAACTCGGAGCCGGAGATGGAGAAGAACGGTACGCCGGCCTCGCCGGCGACGGCGCGGGCCAGCAGGGTCTTGCCGGTGCCGGGCGGGCCGTAGAGCAGCACGCCCTTGGGGATCTTGGCACCCACGGCCTGGAACTTGTCCGGCTCGGCGAGGAACTCCTTGATCTCCTCGAGCTCCTCCACGGCCTCGTTCTCGCCGGCGACGTCGTCGAAGGTGACCTGCGGGGTCTCCTTGCTGACCATCTTCGCCTTGGACTTGCCGAATTTCATCATGCCGCCGGCCGCGCCGCCGGAGCGGGACAGCAGCCACCAGAAGACGCCGAAGATGATGACCATCGGCAGCACGAACAGCAGCAGCGAGCTCAGCCAGGACTGCTGCGGGACGACGGAGTTGTAGCCCTTCTCCGGTGCCGCGCTCTCGACCGCCTGCACGACGTCGTCGCCCTGGGGAGTGACGTAGAAGAACTCGACGGAGGTGCCCTTGTCGACCGTCCCGCCCTCGCCGTCGGGCGCCTTGAAGGGCTCGGAGAGCGTCATGCGCACCCGCTGGGTGCCCTCGGTGATCTCGACCTGCTCCACCGTCTTGCCGGCGAGGAGCTCAAGCCCCTGCGAGGTGTCGATGCGCTGGGTGCCGCCCTGCCCCAGCAGCGAATAGCCCACGGAGATGAGCAGGATCATGATGAGGATCCAGACGAGTGGGCCTCGCAGCAATGTCTTCGGTTTCATCGACTCAAGGGCTGCTCGCCCGGTCCCTCCTGATCGCACGGTTTCCCCGAAGGTATCTGACAAACCTCGCCGACGGTTCGGCGCGTGCGCCGTGTTCGCGCAGGGCTTGCACTGTCAACAACGGCCGCGCCACGCCCGGTGTTCCGGTCACGCTGTTCGCGCCGGGCGCCGGTGGACGCGCGGGCGGCCGGTCGGTCGCTGTTGACGGCTGGCTCAGCCGCCGTAGACGTGCGGCGCGAGGGTGCCCACGAAGGGCAGGTTGCGGTACCGCTCGGCGTAGTCGAGGCCGTAGCCGACGACGAACTCGGTGGGGATGTCGAAGCCGACGTAGCGCACGTCGACCGGCACCTTCGCCGCCTCGGGCTTGCGCAGCAGCGCGGCGATCTCCACCGACGCCGGCCCACGGGAGCGCAGGTTCGACAGCAGCCAGGACAGCGTCAGCCCGGAGTCGATGATGTCCTCGACGATGAGCACGTCGCGCCCGTGCAGGTCGGTGTCGAGGTCCTTGAGGATGCGGACCACGCCGGAGGACTTGGTGCCGGAGCCGTAGGAGGAGACCGCCATCCAGTCCATCTGGACGGGGAGGTGGAGGCGGCGGGAGAGGTCGGCCATGACCATGACGGCCCCACGCAGCACCCCGACGAGCAGCAGGTCCTTGCCGGCGTAGTCGGCGTCGACCTGCGCGGCCATCTCGGTGAGCCGGTCCTCGATCTGCTCCTGTGTTAGGAGGACCTTCTCGAGGTCCTTGCCCATGTCGTGCGCGTCCACCTGCGCTCCTTCGTGTGCGTGCGTGTGCTCGGCCCGGGGACCGGCACCGCGAAGCCACGGCTCAGCGGGGGTCCAGAGACAGCCTGCCACACCGGCGGTGCGCGACCACCCCGCCCGGAAGCTGCACCGGACCCTGCCCGTGGTAGCCGGCGACGACGGCGTCGAGCGCCTCGAGGTGCGCGGCGGTCAGCGCGCCCGGGGTGGCGCCGGCCTGCAGGGCCGCGCCGCGCAGGGCCCGGGTGCGCAGCGCGGGGTGCGCCGCGGCCAGGACGGCCACCTCGAGCACGACGGTCGCGCCGCTCGCTCCGCCGGGCGCAGCCGGTCCCGCCTCGGCGGGCTCCTCACCGAGGCGCGCCTCTGGGCCGCGCTCCGCCTCCGGGTCTCGCGCTGCCTCAGGGTCACGCGCTGCCTCAGGGTCACGCTCGGCATCAGGTTCGCGCTCCGCGGCCGCCCGCGCCGCCGCGAGAAGATCGGCGGCGAGCGTGTCGAGCAGCTCACCGTCCCGCCGCAGCTGGGCGGCCGTGCGCCCCAGCGCGGGCACGACACCGGGGCCCAGGGCATCGGTCAACGCCGGGAGCACCCGGTCCCGGACGGCCGCGCGGCGCAGGGCGGTACCGTCCGCGGCACGCCAGGGCCCCTCAGCCCTGTTGCTCGGATCGGTCACGAACTCCAGCCCCAGCACTCGGCACACCTGCTCCGTCTGGGCCCGGCGCAGCCCGAGCAGCGGGCGCCGCCACAACCCGTTCACCGGCGCCATGCCGGCGAGGGAGCGCGCACCTGAGCCGCGCGCCAGGCCGAGGAGGACCGTCTCGGCCTGGTCGTCCAGGGTGTGCCCGAGAACTACCGCTGCAGCGCCCGCGTCGCGGGCCGCCGCAGCCAGGGCGTCGTAGCGGGCGGTGCGGGCGGCGGCCTCCGGGCCGCCGGCGCCGCGGCCGCTCCGTCCGCCCGGGACGTCGACGCCGCGCACGTCTACGGGGTCGAGGCCGAGGTCGGCGCACTGCTCGGCCGCCTGCGCGGCGTCTGCCGCAGAGCTCTCCTGCAGCCGGTGGTCCACGATGACCGCCCCGGCCAGCCAGCCTGCCCGCGCCGCGACGAACGCGGTGGCAGCCGCGAGCGCGAGCGAGTCGGCCCCGCCAGAGCACGCCACGAGCACCCGGGCGCCGGGCGGCAGGTCCGCGAGGGCGGCGCGCACCGCTGAGCGGGCCGCGGCGACGGCGGGGTGGGGGGCAGACATCAGGCGCGCGTCAGCCGTGGACGCGACGCACCCAGGCCTCGGGGTCGGCGACCTCGGCGGCGGAGGGCAGATGGTCCGGGGCGTCCCACACGGCGTTGAGTCCGCGGTGCCCCACCCGGTTGACGACCCCGTGCACGAACGCCGCCCCGTTGCGGTACTGGGCGACCTTCGCGTCCATGCCGAGAAGCCGGCGCAGCGCGACGTCGGGCAGCGAGGTCCCGTCGCGGCGCTTCTCGAAAGAGGCGCGGATACGGCGCACAGAGGGCAGGCGGGCCGGGCCGACGGCGTCCATCACCACGTCCGCGTGACCCTCGAGCAGGCTCATCACGGCGACCACCTCGGCCATCGCCGACCGCTCGTCCGCGGTCAGGAACGCCTCGACGAGCGGGCCGCCGACGTCGTAGGAGGGCGCGTCAGCCGTGCCGGACAGCACCGAGCGCAGAGTATCGACGACCGCCCCCACCGCCCTGGTGAGCCGGTCCGCGCCGTCCTCGGTGTCCGAGATCCCCTCGACAAGCGCACGCATCCGCGTGGCGAGGTGGTCCGCCAGCCAGGGCGCCGCCGCGAACTGGACCGCGTGCGTCTGCTCGTGGAGGCAGACCCACATGCGGAAGTCCATCGCGTCGAGGTCCAGCTCCCGCTCGACCTTGAGGACGTTGGGGGCGACCAGCAGCAGCCGGCCGACGCTCCCGTTCCACTCGGAGTCGGCGCCGGTCCGCTCGGAGTCGGCACTGGTCCAGTCGGGGTCGGCGCTGTCACCGGCACCAACGCCCGCACCGAGCGGCGTGAAGGGGTCGAACTGACCCAGCACCTTCCCCGCGAGCAGCGCCAGCATCACGCCCATCTCCTCGCCGGCCAGGCGGGCTGAGCCGGGCAGCTTCGAGGTGGGCAGCAGCCCGTCCGTGAGGTGGGCGAACATCTCCACGTTGGCCTCGGCCCACCGGGGCCGGTCCACCACGTAGATGGGGATGCCGGCGACCCGGGCCGCGGCGTCGTGCAGTCCGGTGATCTGGGCGACGTGCCCCGGTGCCTCCGCCGCGGCGCTGTGAAGCACTTGGATGAGGGCGCGCAGCTCGGCGCGCGAGCCGCGCGGTCCGGGCCTGGCGAGACCTCCGGCGCGGCGCACGGCCACCTGCCAGTCGACGGCGCTGCTCATGCGCCTAACGTATCCGCTCGGTCCCGGCCGCACGCTCCCTCAGCGGGAGCCGCGCGGCGAGTCGGGGCCGGCGCGCCCGCTCAGCAGGTGCGCACCCGCTCTGCAGGTGCACACCCGCTCTGCAGGTGCACACGCCTGCTCAGCTGCAGCCGCACGCGGCGAGCTGCTCGGCCCAAGCGTCGGTGGCGAGCCGGCCCTGCAGTGCCGCCCCTGCCGGGATGCCGTCAGTGAGCACGGCGAATGCCAGGAGCCGGCCGTCCTCGGTGACCACGGTGCCGGAGAGGCTGATCGCCTGGATGAGGGTGCCGGTCTTGGCGCGCACGCGACCCGCACCGTCGTCCGTGAGCCGGCCTGCCAAGGTGCCGTCCAGCCCGCCGACTGGCAGCGCGGGGACCAGCCCGTGCAGCGACGTCGTCTCGGGGTCCATCGCGGTCAGCAGCACCTCGACGATGACGGACGGCGGCACCCGGTTCTGCGCGCTCAGCCCCGAGGCGTCGGTGAGGTGTACGCCGGAGACGTCCACCCCCAGCGCACCGAGCTGAGCCAGGACGCTCGCGGTAGCACCGGCGAAGTCCGCCGGGGCGCCACGCTCGACGGCGACGAGCCGGGCCAGCACCTCCGCCAGCGAGTTGTCGGAGACCTTGAGCATCTGGCGCACGACCTCGCCGACCGGCGCGGAGCTGACCGACGCGAGCGGCTCGGCGTCGGCCGGGGCGGGCGTCCGGCGCACCCCGGTGACCTCCACACCCCTCGACGTCAGCGCCGCGGCGAACGCCTGGGCGGCCTCGAGGGCCGGGTCGGCCACGAACCCGCTGCCGGCCCGGCCGGCGAGGACGGCGACCGGCTGGACGGGCATGACGAAGGTCAGGTCGATGCCCGAGACGTCGGCCGCGTACTGCGGGCCGGTGAACAGCGTGTCGTCGAGCCCGACCTCGACGGCGCTGACGCCCTGGTCCGCGAGGGCGGCCGCCGTCTGGGCGGCGAGGTCCGCGAGGCCGGCGCGGCCCTCGACGGTGGCCGGGTTGCCTTCCCCCTCGGCGAGCAGGACGTCCCCGGCGCCGACCAGGACCACCCGGCCCGCGCCGTCGGGCACCACGACGGTCTTCAGGGTGCGCTCGGGCCCCAAGGCGTCCAGGGCGGCAGCGGCGGTGAGGACCTTGAGGGAGGAGGCGGGGAGCCGGGCGGCGCCGCCGTCCCGGTCGAGGAGGGTCTCACCGGTGAGGACGTCGGCCACCACCATGGAGAAGGAGCCGGCCATGCGGTGGTCGGCGGCGACGTCCTCGGCCAGGGCCCGCAGCGCCGCGGTGGTGGGGACTGGGGCGTCGGCGTCCGGCCCGGCCACCACCGGGGCGACGAGGTCGCCGGGCAGCTGGACGTCCGGGTAGGGCATGGGCGCGGCCGGGGCGGGGCTTGTGGTCAGCACGCCCGGAAGGACGTCGGCGGCGTCGGCGACCCCGTACCCACCCAGCAACAAGACGGCGGCGACGACGCCGACCGCGCGTCGTCGTGCCACTGCAGCCCCGCTTCTCAGTCTCGTGAATGGGGTCGCGACAGCACGAACACCCGGACGTGCGACACACTATGCCCAGGAGCACCCGGCCACCGATCGATCGGGTGCACGTCACAGTGCCTCGCGCTCGCACCGGCGCGAAGGGGCGGAGGAAGGGTAACCGTGGAGTTCGACGTCACGATCGAGATCCCCAAGGGGAACCGCAACAAGTACGAGGTGGATCACGAGACGGGCCGGATCCGGCTCGACCGCATGCTGTTCACCTCCACGCGCTACCCCGACGACTACGGCTTCATCGAGATGACCCTGGGCGAGGACGGCGACCCGCTGGACGCCCTCGTCCTCCTCGAGGAGCCGACCTTCCCGGGCTGCCTCATCCGGGCCCGGGCCCTGGGCATGTTCCGCATGCGCGACGAGGCCGGCGGTGACGACAAGGTCCTGTGCGTGCCGGCCGCCGACCAGCGCGCGTCGTGGCGTACCGACATCGACGACGTCTCGGAGTTCCACCGGCTGGAGATCCAGCACTTCTTCGAGGTGTACAAGGACCTTGAGCCGGGCAAGTCGGTCGAGGGCGCGCACTGGGTGGGCCGCGAGGAGGCCGAGGCGGAGATCCGCCGGTCCTACCAGCGCGCCAAGGACGCCGGCTACTACGACAACCACGGCAAGGGCCACGGCGCCGACGAGGCCATCACCCGAGAGGGCGGCAAGGCCCACGCCGACCCCACGGGCCCGGGCGACGCCCGCAGCTGAAGGCCCTGCGTCACGCGCCACGCCCCCGGAAGCCTCGCGGCTTCCGGGGGCGTGATGCGTGCGGCCGCCGGCTCGGGGCCGGGGCGCTTCGACCGATCAGAGCCGCACAGCGCTCGGCATGATGTTGGCGTAGTACATCGGCACCTCCTGCACGGGTGCGCTCGGGTTGGGTGCGTGGACGCGCATCCCGCCGCCGCTGTAGATCGCGACGTGGTAGATCCCCGAGGCGGTGCCGTTGCTGGACCAGAACACGAGGTCGCCGGCCTGGACCTGGCTCAGCGGGATCTGCGTGCCGTTGGTGTACTGCGAGCGGCTGGTGCGCGAGAGCGAGATACCCGCGTGCTGGAAGGCCCGCATGGTCAGGCCCGAGCAGTCGAACGCGTCGGGGCCTGTCGCACCGAGGGCGTAAGGCTTGCCGATCTGGTCGCGCGCCCAGGCGATCGCGGCCTGCGCGGCGCCGGTCTTCACCGGCGGCACGTGGGCCGGGGCCGGGGCCGGCGCGGGCACCGGCTTGGGTGCGGGTGTGGGGGCCGGGGCAGGAGCCGGAGCGGGCGCAGGAACCGGGGCGGGTGTGGGGGCCGACGACGTGGGCGCGGCCGGCGTCGTCTCGGCCCGGCTGGGGGCGGGGGCGGCCGGCGCGGGGGCCGGAGCCGGGGCAGGAGCCGGGGCAGGAGCCGGGGACGCCGGGGTGGGCGCCGCCTCGGCCCGGAACGCGGCCGCGCGGGCGACGGTGTCCTCGCGGTTGCGGCGCTCGGCGTCCAGGCGGTCCTGCCTGGCCCGTTCCTCCTCCACCGTGGTGTCCCGCTGCGCGGCGAGCTCGGTGATGAGCTGGTCGCGACGCTCGGTCGCCAGGCTGACCTCGGTCTGCACGACGGAGACGCTCGCCTCGGCCTCGTCCCGTGCCTGCGCCACCGCCGCGGTGGCCTGCTCCCGGACCTCGACCGCCTGGTCGGCGCGCCGCTGGAGGGTGGCGGCGACCTGCTCGACGGCCTTGAAGCTCTGGACCTCGGTGTCGGCGCGCGCACCGAGCCGGTTCAGCGTGGTCGAGCGGGTCATCGCCTCGTCGAAGCTCCGGGCGGAGACATAGGGGCTGATCTGGGCCAGTCCTGTGGAGCCGTCCCGGTAGTACGCCAGTGCCACCTGGCCGAGCGCGGACCTGGCTGCCTCGAGCTCCCTCGCCGCGGCGGCGGCGCGGTCTCGCGCCTCCTGCGCGGCGGCCTCGGCCGCGGCCAGCTGTTCCTCCGAACGCAGGTACTCCTCGTTCGCCACAGACGCCTGCCGGGTGACCACCTCGGCCTGCGCCGCGACGCGGGCGAGCTCGATCTCGAGGGTGGCGATGGAGGCGCCCGTGGTCCGGTCGCCCGGGGCGGCCGCCGACGGGCCCGCAAACAGGGTGCCGCACAAGGTCAGGGCAGCGACCGACGCCGCGACGCGCCTGGCACGGCGGGGGGAGACCGTCACCATTCCTCCGTGAAAGCTTGAGCCGGTCAACCGTCGACCGGCGTGTCCGGTTGACGTGGGGGGTGCAACCGTCTCAGCGACAGTAACGGAACTCCGCCTCAATTAAAACACCTGCCCCTCTATTCACATCTGTCACACCTGTCTCATCGGCTCCGGGTGTCTCGTGATGAGGAACGGGACACGACACGGTTCTCAGGTTGTGAGACGCCTCTCGCCACCTGGTGAAGACCCGGCCTAGAGTCACCGGCATGTCCCGCCGTCGAATGTGCCGCTGAAGCGCACGTTCGGCATGCCCTGAACCGGCAATGACGGCCACGACGGCCGCCGGTGAGGGCGTGAGCACCTCGAACGTGCATGTCGCTGCCAGCCCCCACGCGGGTTGACGGGACACGGCACCGCCGGACTCGTTGGCCCGCTCCCCTTCCAAGGAGCCCTCTCATGAGCAACGAGACCACCAACCCGCAGGACGCCTGGAGCTTCGAGACCCTCCAGGTTCACGCCGGTCAGACCCCCGACGCCGCCACCGGCGCCCGGGCGCTGCCGATCTACCAGACCACCTCCTTCGTCTTCGAGGACGCCGCGCAGGCCGCGGGTCGCTTCGCCCTGGCCGAGACCGGCCCGATCTATACCCGCATCGGCAACCCCACGGTGGATGTCGTCGAGAGCCGCATCGCCGCGCTCGAGGGGGGTGTGGGCGGGCTGCTCCTGGCCTCCGGCCAGTCGGCGACGACCCTGGCCATCCTCAACATCGCCGAGGGGGGCGACGAGATCGTCGCGAGCCCCAACCTGTACGGCGGCACGGTCAACCTCCTGCAGCACACGCTGGCGAAGTACGGCATCACCACCCGGTGGGTGGAGAACCCGGACGACCCCGAGTCGTGGCGCGCCGCCGCGACCCCGCGGACCAAGCTGTTCTTCGGCGAGACGATCGCCAACCCCAAGTCCGCGATCCTCGACATCGAGGCCGTCGCCGCCGTCGCCCACGAGGTCGGCGTGCCGCTCGTGGTGGACAACACCATCGCGACGCCCTACCTGATCAAGCCGCTCGAGCACGGCGCCGACATCATCATCCACTCGGCCACGAAGTACCTCGGCGGGCACGGCACCTCGATCGCGGGCGTCCTGGTGGACGGCGGAACCTTCGACTGGTCGGCCGACCCCGAGCGCTTCCCCAACTACAACACGCCCGACCCCACCTACAACGGCCTGGTCTACAAGGACCTGGGCGCCCCGGCGTTCATCCTCAAGGCCCGCGTGCAGCTGCTTCGCGACCTCGGCCCCGCGGTCTCCCCGTTCAACGCCTTCCTCATCGGCCAGGGCATCGAGACGCTGTCCCTGCGGGTGGAGCGGCACGTCGACAACGCTCGCAAGGTGGCCGAGTTCCTCCAGGCCCAGGAGCAGGTCACCCGGGTCGCCTACGCCTCACTGCCCTCCTCCCCCTGGTACGAGCGGGCACAGAAGTACGCCCCCAAGGGCGCGGGCGCCGTCCTCGCCTTCGAGCTCGAGGGCGGCTACGCCGCCGGCCTGGCGTTCGTCGACGCCCTGAAGCTGCACTCCAACGTGGCCAACATCGGCGACGTCCGCTCCCTGGTGATCCACCCGGCGTCCACCACGCACTCCCAGCTCAACCCGGCCGAGCTTGAGGCGGCGGGCGTCAACCCCGGCCTGGTCCGCCTGGCCGTCGGCATCGAGAACATCGCCGACATCCTCGCCGACCTCGAGCTCGGCCTGGACGCGGCGGCGGCCTTCACGGCGGACTCGGCCACCCAGCCCGCCACCGCCGGGGCCTGAGCATGACCGACGAGCGCTGTACCACCGAGGGGACGGCCCGACCGGCCGCCCCCTCGGTGGGCGCCCCGCCCTCTCGGCGCCACGCGCGCCGGGAGGTCGACCCCGCGGCCATCCCCGCCTCGGGTGCCTGGCGGGCGGGCGACGACCCCGGTCACCGTCGGTTCGTCGATCTCGGTCCGCTGCCGCTCGAGGCCGGCGGCCGGCTCCCGCAGGTGCGTCTGGCCTACGAGACCTGGGGCGAGCTGAACGCGGCAGGCGACAACGCCGTGCTCGTGCTGCACGCGCTCACCGGCGACGCCCACGTCACCGCCCACGGCCCCGGGGACGACGACGGCTGGTGGGGTCAGGTGGTCGGCCCCGGCCGGGCCATCGACACCAACAAGTACTTCGTGGTCGCACCCAATGTGCTCGGCGGATGCCAGGGCTCGACCGGACCCTCCTCCCCTGCGCCCGATGGCACGCCGTGGGGCTCCCGCTTCCCGCTGCTGACCGTGCGGGACCAGGTGGCGGCCGAGATCGAGCTGGCCGACCGCCTCGGCGTGGGCCGGTGGGCGCTCGTGGTCGGCGCCTCGATGGGCGGGCACCGGGTGCTGGAGTGGGCCGTCATGGCTCCCGAGCGGGTGGCCGCGATCGCCGTCGTCGCCTCCGCGGCACAGTCCAGCGCCGAGCAGGTGGCCTGGGCGCACACCCAGCTTTCCGCGATCCGGCTCGACGCCGGGTGGCGGGGCGGGGACTACTACGACGCCGCCCCCGGCCGAGGCCCGCACGCCGGCCTGGGCCTGGCCCGGCAGATCGCCCACACGACCTACCGCAGCCCGGCCGAGCTCGACGGCCGCTTCGGCCGCCTGCCCCAGCACGCGGAGGAACCGCTGAGCGGCGGGCGCTACGCCGTGCAGTCCTACCTCGACCACCACGCCGGCAAGCTCGCCCTGCGCTTCGACGCGGGCAGCTACGTCACGCTCACGCAGTCGATGGTCACCCACGACCTCGGCCGCGACCGCGGCGGGGTGGAGGCGGCACTGGCGCAGATCCAGGCCGAGACCCTGGTGGTCGCCGTCGACTCCGACCGGCTGTTCTTCCCGGCCGAGTCCGAGCGCATCGCGGCGGCCGTGCCCCGGTCCGGCCCCGTGGCGTACATCCGCTCTGACCACGGCCACGACGGCTTCCTGGTCGAGCACGACCAGGTCACCGCGCTCATTGGACGCTTCCTGCGCAACGTGGCCCCGGTGCGGGTCGCACGCTGACGCCGCACACCGGGCCTCTCCGGCGTCGTCCCCGCGCATGTCGGTGTCGCGCGGCATGATGACCCCATGGCCCGCAAGAGCTCCGACGTCGACGTCTCGTCCCACCGCCCGGACGAGACGGTGCCCGAGGACGCCGTCCCGTTCCCGCCGGCGCCGCCGGCCGACCGCTGGGCCGAGGACGTGCTGGGCCAGGGCTTCCAGGCGCGCACGCTGCCCCTGCTCGACGACGACGAGGGCGAGGTGGTCGCGACGCTGGTGCGACACGTGCCGGCCGACGATCCGGAGGCGCTGCCGGGGACACCGTCGTCCCCCACCTTCGCGGTGCTCTACCTGCACGGCTGGAACGACTACTTCCACCAGCGTGAGCTCGCCCGCGAGTGGTCCGCCCTCGGTGGCGCGTTCTACGCACTCGACCTGCGCAAGTACGGCCGGTCTCTGCGCGAGCACCAGACCCGTGGGTACGTGGAGAAGCTCTCCACCTACGACGAGGACCTGCACGCCGCGCTCGACGTCGTGCGCGCCACCCACGGGGTGGGCACCGACGTCGTCTTGATGGGCCACTCCACCGGCGGGCTCACCGCAGCGGTGTGGGCCCACCGGCACCCCGGCGCGCTGCGCGCGCTCGTGCTGAACTCCCCGTGGCTGGAGCTGCAGGGGTCGGCGATGCTACGTGCCCTGTCCCAACCGATCGTCGGCGGGCTGGCCAGGCTGCATCCCAAGGCGATCATCCCGACGACGGATCTGGGGTTCTACCAGCGCACCCTGCTGGGCTGGACCGACGCCGACGGCCCGGCGCCCGAGGGCGAGGAGGACGACCCGTTCGTCACCGGCTGGATGCCCGAACCGGCGTGGCGGCTCTCCCCCAGCGCCCCCCTGCGGCCCGGCTGGCTGTCCGCGGTCCTGGCCGGGCACGCCCAGGTGGCCGACGGGCTGGAGATCAGCTGCCCGGTGCTGGTCATGTCCTCGGGACGCACCGTGGTCAGCGCGCGGTGGTCACCGCAGATGCGCGAGGCGGACACGGTGCTCGACGTCGAGCAGATCCGTCGGCGCGCGCTTCAGCTCGGCCCGCTCGTCACGGTGGCCCGGTTCGACGGCGCCATCCACGACATCACGCTGTCCGCGCGCCAGGTGCGGCGGCGGATGTACGCGGAGCTGCGGCGCTGGTCCCGGGCGTACGTGGTGCGTGTGCCGGAGCCCGCCGCACGGTAGTCCCCTGCTGGAGTGGGCCCGGATGAGCGGACCCGAACGTGCAGGCCTGCAGGAGCCGGCGTCGGCCTGTCAGGCGCCGTGCCGCCTGCGCCTGCCGCCGGCGGCGCGAGCGGCGGCCGACTCGAGCTCGGTGAGCGCCTCGGCCAGGCTCGGGCCTTCGTCACCGAAGCGCCACACGCGCCAGCCGTCGACGTCGTCACGGCCGGAGGCGGCCGCCGCCGCGAGGTCGGGGTCGTCGAAGGCGGCGCCGCCGGCCAGACGGACCAGCCCGTCGGAGGTCAGGGTGGCCTCGTGCCGGACACCGCGCCGCAGCTGGACCCAGGTGAGTGCGGTGTCCCCGCCCAGGGTCTCGGCGATGAGCGCCAGGTCGGCGGCGTCGTCGCTGACCACGCCGTCGCCGGCGGCGCTGCGGTAGGGCGCGGCCGGCGCGGCCTCCTGCTCGGCCTCGGCACCACCGTGCTCCGCCGGCGCGGCGGCGGGCACGGCAGGAGCCGGGTCAGGCACGGCAGGAGGCGCGGCAGGGCCGGCTGACGCGGCAGGGGTCGCGGTGGTGGGTTCGGCTGGAGCCGCGCCGTTCACTGCCACCGAGTGCACCGGATTCACCGGCTGCGCCGCCGCGGGCCGGCCCACCGGCGCCCAGACGTCACCCTCGGGCGAGGTCGGTGCTGCTGGGGCCTGCGGCACGGGAATGATCGGGACCGGCTCGGTCGGCGGGGCGGCCACGTCCGTGGTGGGTGCGGGCGAGACGGACAGCTCGATGGGGGTCGCCCGGGAGCTGCCGGTGAGGACCGCCGGAACCTGGCCGAGCCGGCGCGGCCGCACCTCGGTCACCTCGAGGAACCGGCGCCCGCTGCTCAGCTGGCGGACGGCGATCTCGAAGACGGAGACCCCCGAGCCCACGAGGGAGTCCAGGGCGGGTCGCACCTCGTCAGCCACGGAGCCCGCAACGATGATCAACCGCGGGCCCGGCGCGGGCCGCGGCGGCATCGACTCGCGGAAGACGTTCCAGTCCCGGCGGAACGTGCCGACCCCGCGCGGGTAGAGCTCACCGAGCTCGGTCCAGCCGAGCTCGGAGTTGCGTGCGCACAGCCCCAGCGCGGCGACGAGGGCGACGGGGTCGAGCCGGTCGACCACCTCCACCGTCACCACCTGGCCAGAGGGATCCATCGCGGTCAGCCGCGGCACGGCCGCCTCGCCGGCCCTCGCTGGGTCACCGTGCCAGGTGACCGGGAACAGGGGCTGCTGGACGAGGTCGAGGACCTGGTCACGGACGGCCTGGAGCAGCTCAGGGTCGATGCTCTCGGCCACGGGTCGCCCGAACTGGGCGGGCACCAGCCGCCCCGCGTCGAACTCGAAGAACGGCATGCGACAAGGAACCTGACTGTGTCACGGGTTGCGGAGAATTGCGGCCCTCATCTTCTCACGCATTTCCGACCGTGGGCAGTCCCGAACTGTGTGGGCATGCGCACCGGCGGGCCGCCTCGTGGGCGGACGTGGTCGGTTCCCCGCCCCGTCCTACCGGTCCCCGGTGAGGAGCTGGGCGAGGTGGACGCCGTGCCTGCCGGCGAGCTGCTCGGCCTGGGTGCGGCAGGAGAACCCGTCGGCCAGGTACACGGTCTGCGGGCCGGCCTCGCGCAGCGCCGGGAGCAGGGCGTTCTCGGCGACGGCGACCGAGGTGTCGTAGTGCCCCTTCTCCATGCCGAAGTTCCCGGCGAGGCCGCAGCAACCGGCCAGGCGGTTGATGGACGCCCCGGCCCGGGTGAGCAGCGCGGCGTCGGCGTCCCAGCCCATGACGGAGTGGTGGTGGCAGTGCGGCTGGGCGACCACCTCGACACCCTCCAGCGAGGTGGGCTGCCAGTGGGGGCCGGGGCCGAGCGGGGCCGGGGCGGTGAGCAGCTCGGCCAGGGTGTACGTGCCAGCAGCGAGCATCGGCGCGCGGGGGTCGTCGGGCAGGAGGTCGACCATGTCCGAGCGGAGCACCGCCGTGCAGGACGGCTCGACGCCGACCACCGGGATCCCGTTCGCGGCATACGGCGCGAGCACCCCGAGCAGGTGGGTCAGCCGCTTCTTCGCGCCGTCGAGCTGGCCGGTGGAGATCCAGGTCAGGCCGCAGCAGGCGGGCTCGTCGGGCACGACCACGGTGTACCCGGCGTCCTCGAGCAGCGTGACGGCGGCCCGGGCGCCGGCGGTGTCGAGGGTCTCGGAGAAGGTGTCGGCCCACAGCACTGCGAACCGGGGCCGGTCGGCCCCGGTGGCGGTGCCGGTGCCGGTGCCGGTGCCGGTGCCGGTGTTGGAGCCGGTGGCGGTGCCGGTGTTGGAGCCGGCGGCGCCGTCGTCCTGTGTCTTCCACCAGGTCGAGAACCGCTCCTCGGCGAAGGTGACCATGTCCCGGCGCGGGTCCATCCCGCCGGCGCGCAGCACCACCTGCGCCAGCGGACGGGCCTTGAGCACCGTGTTGGTCAGCTTGGCCAGGACGGGGACGGCGGTGACCAGCCGGGTCCAGCGCGGCAGCTGACCCAGCAGGTAGTGGTTGAGGGGGCGGACCTTGCCGGCGTAGGTGCGGTGCAGCACCTCGGACTTGTACCGGGCCATGTCCACCCCGGCCGGGCAGTCCGCCGAGCATGCCTTGCACGACAGGCACAGGTCCAGGGACTCCCGCACCGCGTCCGAGCCCCAGTCGGTCACCAGGGCACCGTTGGTCAGCTCCTGCAGCACCCGGGCCCGGCCGCGGGTGACGTCCTTCTCGTCCTTGGTGGCCTGATAGGACGGGCACATGAACCCGCCCGCGCCCGAGTTGTCCGCCCGGCACTTGCCCACCCCGGTGCACCGGTGCACGGCGGTGGCGAAGTCGCCGCCGTCCTCGGCGAACGCGAAGCCCGTGCGGGCCGGGGTGGGCCGGGCATGCGGACGGCGCAGGTCCGCGTCCAGCGGCGCCGGGTCCACCAGCACCCCGGGGTTGAGGTGGTTCTCCGGGTCGAACAGCGCCTTGACCCGCCCGAACAGCTCGAGCACCTCGGGCTCGTACATGCGGGCGAGCAGCTCCGAACGGGCCCGCCCATCGCCGTGCTCGCCCGACAGCGACCCGCCATAAGACGCGACCAGGTCCGCCGAGGCCTCGAGGAACTCCCGCGACGGCCCGATCCCGGCCGGGGTCTCCAGCGGCAGGTCCAGGCGCACGTGCACGCACCCGTCGCCGAAGTGCCCGTAGAGCAGCCCGTCCACCCCGCGATCGGCCATCAGCGCGGTGAAGTCGCGCAGGTAGTCCCCGAGCCGCTCCGGCGGCACCGCCGCGTCCTCCCAGCCCGGCCACGCGGGCGCCCCCGACGGGGTCCGCCCGCCCAGGCCCGCACCGTCGGCGCGGATCCGCCACAGCGCCGCGGCCTGCTCCCCCGCCGGCACCACCCGCACCGCCTTCGTGCCACCGTCGGCCGCGAGCGCCCGGGCGCGGGCCAGCACGTCGGCGTCCGTCTCGCCCGGGTCGGCGCCGACCTCGACCAGCAACCACCCGCCGCCTGCTGGCAGCTCGGGCACCGCGCCGGCGCCCTGGTGCCGGCGCACCACGTCGACCAGGTGGGCGTCCAGGCCTTCGACGGCCAGCGGCCGGTGCATGAGCAGTGCCGGTACGGCGTCCGCCGCGGAGGGCATGTCCGGATAGCCCAGCGCCACCACCACCGGGGCGGTGGGCATCGGCACCAGGCCCACCGTCGCCTGCAAAATGGTCACCAGCGTGCCCTCGGTGCCCACCAACATCTTGGCCAGATCCTGCCCGTGCTCGGGCAGCAGGTGCTCCAGGGAGTAGCCGGAGACCTGCCGGCCGAACCGGCCCAGCGCGGTGCGGATGGTCGCCATGTCGGCGCGCACGAGCCGGTCCAGGCCCGGCACCGCGTCCAGCGCGCCGGTGCCCGCGCCCGCGGTGAACCGCCGGCCCAACCCGTCCACGACGTCCAGGGCCAGGACGTTGTCCGCCGTGCGGCCGTAGGCCACCGCGTGCGGGCCGCAGGCGTTGTTGCCGATCATCCCGCCCAGCGTCGCCCGGTTCTGGGTGGACGGGTCCGGCCCGAACCGCAGCCCGTGCGGGGCGGCCACCGCCTGCAGGCTCGACATGACCACACCTGGCTGGACGACCGCGGTGCGCGCCTCGGGGTCCAGGGCCACGATCTCGTTCATGTGCCGGGAGAAGTCCAGCACCAGGCCCGGCCCGATCGAGTTGCCGGCCACCGAGGTCCCCGCCCCGCGGGCCGTGACCGGCACACCCAGACGGCGCGCCACGTCCAGCGCGGCCAGAGTGTCATCCGTATCCCGCGGGGCGACCACCACCGCCGGCGGCACCCGGTAGTTCGACGCGTCCGTGGAATACTCCGCGCGTCGGCGGACCGAGTCGTCCACCTCGCCGTCCACCACGCCGCGCAGGGCGGCGACGACGTCGTTCTCGGTGACCGTGCTCACGCGCGCCAGTCTGGCACGGGGTCGCGGCCCGGTCGGAGACGGACCGGCGGCTGGACGGCGCGGCGCGCTCAACCGTGGCGCGGCGCGCAGCGGTGGCGCGGCAGCACCGGGGTGACGCCCACCCGGCGGGCGGTGGCGGCGTCGAGGACCACCCGAGCGCCGGCCAGCGCGACGGCGACGCCGCCGAACGCCTCGCGCCCCGTCACCCGTAGCCGCACTCCCGGGCGCAGCCCGAGCGCCCGGAGCGAGGGCGCCATCGCCACCCCGCCCGCCATGCCGACCACACGCACCTCGCCGCACCCACGGCACTGGGAGCCTCATGAAACCGGAGACTAGGTTCGTCCGATTTCGGGTGGCGGGACCAACGTCCCTACCCGCCCGGGGGGGCCGCCGGGGCGGGCTAACCGGCCAGTGGGCACCCGCGGCAGCCGGGCGGCAGGGTCTCGGTCTGAGCCCCGACACAGGGCCCGGAGCAGCCCGGATCCGCCACCAGGCCCAACCGGCGGTAGTGGTCGACCATCACGTCCACCAGCGCCGGGTCGCGCCCGATGCGGGCGGCCGCGGCGGCGGGGCTGGCGCCGTCGCGCAGGGCGGTGAGGACGTCTCCGCGAGCGCCCGGGATGTCACCGCGACGGGTGCGGGCCGGGACGCTCACCACAGCAGCTGTCCGATCTGGAAGGTGGCGACGGCGGCGCACCAGGCCAGCGTGAGCTGGACGGCAATCGCGGCTGCGGTGCGGCGCCGGCCGATGAGGCGGCGCTGCTCGGCGAGGGTGGCCAGGCACGGGGTGTAGGCGAGGACGAACACCATGAAGGCCAGCGCCGCGGCCTCCCCGTGCCCGTCGGAGGAGGTCTCCAGCGCCGCGCGCAGCCGGGTGGTGAGGGGGCCGGCGTCGGCGGGGTCGTCCGGCTCGGTGACGGCGAAGGTCTGCGCGAAGGAGCCCACCACGACTTCCTTGGCTACGAACCCGGTCATGAGGGCGGCGGTCGCGCGCCAGTCGTCGAACCCGGCCGGTGCGAAGACGGGGGTGATGGCCTCGGCGGTGGCGCCGTAAAGGCTGTCGGTCACGGGCACCTCGCCGATCGGGTGCCCGCCGGTGACCGGCACCGCCAGCAGCACCCACACGACGGTCAGCGCGGCGACGATGACCTTGCCGGCCTTGGTGACGAAGCTGCGCAGCCGCCTCCAGGTGTCGGTCAGGAGGGCGCCGAGGCGGGGGCGCTGGTAGGCCGGCAGGACGAGCACGAGCGGGTGCTCGGCGCCGCCGGCGCCGATGAAGCGGCTGAGGAGCCGGCCGGCGACGGCGATGAGGAGGACCGAGAGCAGGTACATCGCGAAGATGACCGTGCCGGCGTAGTCGGGGAAGAATGCGGCGGCGAGCAGGATGTACACGGTCAGCCGGGCGGCGCAGGAGGTGTAGGGCACCAGCAGGGTGGTGATGAGACGCTGGCGGGCGTCGGGAAGGGTCCGGGTGGCCGCGAGGGCTGGCAGGTTGCAGCCGAAGCCGACCACGAGCGGCAGGACCGCGCGCCCGTCCAGGCCCAGGTGGCGCATGGCCCGGTCGGCGACGAAGGCGGCTCGTGCGAGGTAGCCGGAGTCCTCCAGCAGGGCGATGGCCAGGAACATCAGGCTCATCAGCGGGACGAAGGACAGCACGGTGCCCACACCGGCCAGCACGCCGCCGACCACCAGCCCCTCGAGCCAACCCCCACCGGCGCCGACGGCGTCGAGCAGCCCGCCGGTCGCGGCCGTCAACGGACCGGAGACGAGGCGCTCCGCCCAGTCCATCAGCGGCGCGGCCACCGCGGTGGCGAGCTGGAAGAGCGTCCACGCGACCACGAGCAGGATGGGCACGCCCGCCACGGGGTGCAGGAGCACCCGGTCGATGCGGTCCGAGACGGTGGGGCGCGGCTCCGGCTGGGCCGGACCGGCCCGGTCCAGGACGCCCTGCACCCAGTCGAAGAGTCGCTGGGACCTGGCGAGCTGCGTGTCGAGCGGCAGGTGCGTGAGCGGCTCGGCCGGCCCGGGGCCCGCACAGGGATGCGTGCACGCCGTCTCGGTGGGGCACCCGCACGGGGCGAAACCGGGTGCTGCCGGGTCCGGCTCGAGGCCGCGCACGTGCGCGGGGGCGCGCAGCGCGGCGGTGACGGCGGCCGCCAGCGCGGCCAGGCCGTCGCGCCGGCGCGGGTCGGTGGCCACGACCGGCACCCCCAGCACGTTCTGCAGCTGCGCCGGGTCCACCCTGGCGCCGGCCACGGCGGCGACGTCGCACATCGTCAGCGCTGCCACGACAGGGCGGCCGGCCTGGGCCACCTGCCCGAGCAGGTACAGCGAGCGGGGCAGCGCGGCGGCGTCGAGGAGAACGACGACGAGATCGGCCGCGTCTGCGCCCGCACCGGCGAGGACGTCGACGGCCACCTGCTCGTCCGGGGACCGGGCGAGCAGGGAGTAGGTGCCGGGCACGTCGAGCAGGCGCACACCGGGCCCGGCCCACTGGCCCTCGTGCACCTCCACGGTGGTGCCGGGGGCGTTGCGCACCTCCTGGCGAGCGCCGGTGAGGGCGTTGAACAGGGTCGACTTGCCCACGTTGGGATTGCCGAGCAGCAGGACAGTGGCCGTCATGGTGGCGCCGACCAGGCGCGGCGCCGCCGGCCCTTGGCAGCTCATCGGTTCCGCTCCGGCGCCGGCTCGGTGCGTACGCGGCGGGCGGTGGCGGCGTCGAGGCCCACCCGCGCCCCACCGGCGGCGACGACGACGCCGCCGAATGCGGCCAGGTGCGTGACCCGCACGACCGCTCCCGGGCGAAGGCCCATCTCCTCGATGCGCAGCCGAGCGTGCTCGGCGACGTCGACGCCGAGCACCCGGACCGACGCACCACGCCGGCAGTCGGAGAGCTTCACGCCTTCGAGATTAGGTATGCCTCACCTCGTCCGAACCGGACGAACGTCCCTCATCGCCCATCGCTCGCCGCGGCGTAGGTCACGCCGCGGCGGGCGGTGGGCGAGGCAGACCCGGGCGCCGTGCCGCCGTCGCGGGTCAGGCGGTGGCGTCCTCCGCGTGGACGGCGGCCCGGCCGGCCTCCAGCCGGGCGATCGGCACCCGGAACGGGGAGCAGGAGACGTAGTCCAGCCCGGCGTCGTGGAAGAAGTGGATCGACTCCGGGTCCCCGCCGTGCTCGCCGCACACCCCCATGTGCAGGTCAGGCTTGGCGGACCGGCCGCCCTCGACCCCGGCCCGCACCAGCGCGCCGACGCCGTCGCCGTCGAGGGTCTCGAACGGGGAGATGGTCAGCACCCCGTTCTCGAGGTAGTCGGCGAAGAAGGCGCCCTCGACGTCGTCGCGGGAGAAGCCCCACGTGGTCTGGGTCAGGTCGTTGGTACCGAAGGAGAAGAAGTCGGCCTCCTCGGCGATGCGGTGCGCGGTCAGCGCCGCGCGGGGCAGCTCGATCATGCACCCGATCGGCAGGTCCAGCGCCGTGCCGGCCGCCCGGCCGACCTCGGCGAGGACGCCCTCTGCCTCCTCGCGGACGATCTGCAGCTCCCGGACCGAGCCGATGAGGGGCACCATGATCTCCGGGCGCGGGTCCTTGCCGGCCTGGCGCAGCTGCACGGTGGCCTCCGCGATCGCCCGGATCTGCAGGGCGAACAGGCCGGGCACCTTCAGCCCGAGCCGCACGCCGCGCAGGCCGAGCATGGGGTTCTGCTCGTGCATGCGGCGCACCGCGGCCAGCAGCTTCACGTCCCGCTCGTCCGCCTTCCCCGCCGCCTCGGCAAGGGCCACCTTGACGGACAGGTCGGTCAGGTCGGGCAGGAACTCGTGCAGGGGCGGGTCGATGAGCCGGATGGTGGTGGGCAGGCCGTCCATCGCCTCGAGGAGCTCGACGAAGTCCTGCCGCTGCATGGGTAGCAGCTCGGTCAGGGCCTTCGCACGGTCCGCGTCGGTGTCGGCCAGGACCACGTGCTCGATGTACTCACGCCGCTCGCCGAGGAACTGGTGCTCGGTGCGGCACAGACCGATGCCCTCGGCGCCGCGCTGACGGGCCCGGCGGGCGTCGTCGGCGTTGTCGGCGTTGGCGCGCACCCGCATCCGCCGCACGTCGTCGGCGTGGGCGAGGACCCGGTCGACGGCGGTGACCAGCTCACGGGTCTCGTCGTCGGGCGAGGCGGCCAGCCCGGCCTCGAGGCCGTCGGAGATGTACCGCATGACCGGGGAGTCGACCACCGGCACCTCACCGAGGAAGACCTCCCCGGTGGAGCCGTCGATGGCGATGATGTCACCGGCGCGCAGCACGGTGCCGTTGACGCGCACCTCGCCGGCGGCGCGGTCGACGTCGAGCTCCTCCGCGCCGACCACGGCGCACTTGCCCATGCCGCGGGCGACGACGGCGGCGTGGGAGGTCTTGCCGCCGCGGGCCGTCAGGACACCGTCGGCGACGATCATGCCCTGCAGGTCGTCGGGGTTGGTCTCCCGGCGCACGAGGATCACCTTGGCGCCCTCGGCAGTGCGTTCCAGGGCCTGGGCGTTGTCCAGCACGATCTCGCCGACCGCGGCGCCCGGCGAGGCGGCCATCGCCTTGGTGAGCAGGTGACGCGCGGCGCCGCCGTCGAACTGGGGGAAGAGCAGCTGGGACAGCTGCGCCCCGGTGGTGCGCGCGATGGCCTCGTCCATGGTGATGAGGTTCTCGTCGACCAGCTGGGTGGCGATACGGAACGCGGCCCCGGCGGTGCGCTTGCCCACCCGGGTCTGCAGCATCCACAGCTTGCCGCGCTCGATGGTGAACTCGATGTCGCACAGGTCCCGGTAGTGCGTCTCGAGCCGGCGCATCGCCTGCATGAGGTCGCCGTAGGACTTCGCGTCGAGCTTCTCCAGGTCCGCCAGGGACAGGGTGTTGCGGATGCCGGCGACGACGTCCTCGCCCTGGGCGTTGGCCAGGTAGTCCCCGTACACCCCGGAGTGGCCGGTCGACGGGTCCCGGGTGAACGCCACCCCGGTGCCGGAGGTCTTCCCGAGGTTGCCGAAGACCATGGTGACGACGTTGACGGCGGTGCCCAGGTCGTTGGGGATGCGCTCGCGGCGCCGGTAGAGCCGGGCCCGCTCGGTGTTCCAGGACCCGAAGACCGCCTCGATGGCCATGTCGAGCTGCTCGCGGGGGTGCTGGGGAAACTCGTGCCCGCTCTTGTCCTTGACGATGGCCTTGAACTGGGTGACGAGATCCTGGAGGTCCTCGGCGGTCAGGTCGACGTCGGTGGCGGCGCCGGCGGTGCGCTTCTTCTCGTCCAGGGCGTGGGCGAACAGGTCGCCGTCGATGTCGAGCACGGTCTTGCCGAACATCTGGATCAGGCGCCGGTAGGAGTCCCACGCGAAGCGCGCGTCCCCTGAGTACTCGGCCAGGCCCTTCACCGAGGCGTCGTTGAGCCCGACGTTCAGGACCGTCTCCATCATGCCCGGCATGGAGAACTTCGCCCCGGAGCGCACGGAGACGAGCAGCGGCTCGTGGAAGTCGCCGAGACCGCGGCCGAGCTGGTCCTCGATCTCGCGCAGCGCCATGGTGACCTCGACCCGCAGCTCGGCGGGCACCTTCCCGTCGCGCATGTACGCCCGGCAGGCCTCGGTCGTGATCGTGAAGCCCGGTGGCACCGGCAACCCGATCTTGGCCATCTCCGCGAGGTTGGCGCCCTTGCCGCCCAGCAGGTCCTTCTGGTCCTTGCCGCCCTCACTGAACCGGTACACGTACTTCGCCATCAACAGCTCCTTCCGAGCTTCGGCGCACCCCCGTGGCGTCCGTCCTTCACAGTAGACAGTGGCCTGCGTCACTGAGGCCAGGGTAAGGAGTGGGCCCCGTCACAGTGGTGACCTTCGTCCCCTTGGGAGCCGGGCGCTCAGCCCCGCGGGACCGCGGGCGCTCAGCGCTGCGGGACCGCGGGGCGTTCAGCGCTGCGGCAGGTGCCGCTCGGCCGGCCCGGAGTAGGCGCTGAGCGGTCGGATGAGCGCGTTGGCCGCGAGCTGCTCCATGATGTGCGCGGTCCAGCCGGTGATGCGCGCGGCGACGAACAGCGGGGTGAACGTCGCGGTGTCGAAGCCCATGAGGTGGTAGGCGGGACCGGAGGGGTAGTCGAGGTTCGGCTGGATGTTCTTGCGCGCCACCATGGCGCGTTCGAGGTTGTCGTAGAGCGCGGCGAGGTCGGGTCGGTCGTAGTGGGCGACGAGGGTGTCCAGGGCGGCCTTCATGGTGGGCACCCGGGAGTCGCCGCGCTTGTAGACGCGGTGTCCGAAGCCCATGATCTTGCGCTTCTCGGCCAGCGCGGTATCCAGCCAGGCCTCGGCGTCCTCGGCGGTGCCGATCTCGTCGAAGACGTGCATGACAGCCTCGTTCGCCCCGCCGTGCAGCGGGCCCTTCAGCGCCCCGATCGCGCCGACGACGGCGGAGTACAGGTCGGACAGGGTCGAGGTGATGACTCGGGCGGTGAAGGTCGAGGCGTTGAAGGAGTGCTCGGCGTAGAGGATGAGGGAGACGCGGAACGCGTCGACGACCACCGGGTCGGGGACCTCCCCGAACGTCATGTGGAGGAAGTTCTCCACATAGCCCAGGTCGGGGCGCGCCTCGACGAGGTCCTGGCCGCGGCGGCGGCGCTGGTCGTAGGCGACGACGGCGGGGATCTGGGCGAGCAGCCGCACGGACTTGGCCAGGTTGGCCTCGCGGAAGGCGTCGTCCGCGGCCGGGTCCGTGGCCCCGATGACGGAGACGGCGGTGCGCAGCACGTCCATGGGGTGGGCGGTGGTGGGCACCAGGTCGACGGCGGCGCGCACCTCGGGAGCCAGGGCCCGCCGCCCGCGACCGGCGTCCTCGAGCGCGGCGAGCTCGGCCGACGTGGGCAGCTCACCGTGCCAGAGGAGGTAGGCGACCTCCTCGAAGGTGCACCGCGCCGCCAGCTCCTGCACCGGGTAGCCGCGGTAGAGCAGCGAGTTGGTCTCCGGGTTGACCTTGGAGATCGCCGTGGTGTCGGCGACGACGCCGACGAGCCCCTTGCGGATCTCCGGCTCGGTCTGGGTCTGGCTCATGATCGCTCCCTTGCGTCGGTGGGTCAGGACTGCGTCGGTGGCTCAGGACTCGGTGGGGCAGAACTCGGGAGGGCTGCGCGGCCCCCGGGTGCGGGGGCCGTGCGGGTCAGGGCCGAGCGGCGGGCTCGGGCACGTAGGTGAAGATCGCCGTGTCGAAGTGGTTGTAGGACTCGTAGTCGAGCAGCTCGTACAGCCGGGCCCGGTGCTGCATCTGGTCCACCACCGGCGCGAGCGTGCCCGCGTCGATGAGACTGTCCAGCCCCCGCTCGGCCGCCCCCATAGCCAGGCGCAGCAGCGAGACGGGGTAGATGACGATGTTGACGCCGACGTCGGCGAGCTGGCGAGTGGTGAAGAGCTCAGACTTGCCGAACTCGGTCATGTTGGCCAGGACGGGGACGTCGACGGCGGTGCGCACCGCCTCGAACTCGGCCAGGTCGCGCATCGCCTCGGGGAAGATCGCGTCGGCGCCGGCGTCGACGAGGGCCTTGGCGCGGTCGACGGCGGCGGCGAGCCCGTCGACGCCGCGGATGTCGGTGCGGGCCATGATCAGCAGGTCCGGGTCGCGGCGGGCGTCGACCGCGGCGCGGATGCGCTTGAGGGCCGTGCCCTGGTCGACCACCTGCTTGCCGTCCAGGTGCCCACAGCGCTTGGGGTTGACCTGGTCCTCGATGTGCAGCCCGGCGACTCCGGCGTCCTCCAGCGCCTGCACGGTGCGGGCCACGTTCATCGGCTCGCCGAACCCGGTGTCGGCGTCGACGAGGGCCGGCAGGTCGGTGACCCGGGCGATCTGCTGGCTGCGCCCGGCCACCTCGGTCAACGTGGTGAGACCGATGTCGGGCAGGGCGAGGTCGGCGGAGAGCACCGCCCCGGAGACGTAGACGCCCTCGAAGCCCTTGTCCTGGATGAGCTTGGCGGACAGCGGGTTGAACGCGCCGGGGAAGCGCAGCAGCTGCCCGCTCGCGAGGCGCTCGCGCAACGCGGCGCGCTTGGCCGCGGCGGTGGTGCGGGCGTGCAGCATCAGAAGATCCCTTCGGGCGTGGTCAGCGGCGCCAGCAGCGCGGCCGGCGCGGTGACGGTGAGCTCGGCGAGCTCCTCGGCACCCAGTTGTGGCAGACGCTGGGCGACGTCGAGGAACCGCTCGATCTCGCCGTCGTCCAGGACCCCGGCGGCCAGGGTGCGGAACTTCTCCACGTACTGCGCGCGGCCGAAGGGGCGGGCGCCGAGCGGGTGGGCGTCGGCGACGGCGATCT
The DNA here is from genome assembly GCF_006352065.1 of Georgenia yuyongxinii. Lineage (NCBI taxonomy): Bacteria > Bacillati > Actinomycetota > Actinomycetes > Allobogoriellales > Allobogoriellaceae > Georgenia > Georgenia yuyongxinii. The sequence goes on from NZ_CP040915.1 coordinate 3,655,789, forward strand.
CCTCGGCCACGGTGCGACCGTCCGTCAGGGTGATCTCCACCCGGCCGCCGAAGGCCTTCTCCGCCGGGTCCTCGGCGTGGTAGCGGCGGGTCCACTCCGGGTCCTCGGCCGTGGTGATCTTGTGCCACAGCGCCACGGTGTCGGGGCGGGCGGCCCGCTCGGGGGCGTAGGAGTCGACGTGGTGCCAGGCGCCGTCCTGCAGGGCGACGGCGAAGATGTACGGGATGGAGTGGTCGAGGGTCTCCCGCGAGGCGGTGGGGTCGTACTTCTGCGGGTCGTTCGCACCGGAGCCGATGACGTAGTGGGTGTGGTGGCTGGTGTGGATGACGATCGCGGCGATGTTCGCCGGGTCGGCGAGCTCGGGACGCTCGCGGCGGAGCTTGCGGGCCAGGTCGATGAGCGCCTGGGACTGGTACTCCGCGGAGTGCTCCTTGGTGTAGGTGTCCAGGATCGCCAGCTTCGGCGCCCCCGGGGCGGGCAGCGGCACCTCGTAGGCGGCGTCCGGGCCGTCGAGCAGCCAGGCGATGACGCCGTCCTCGCCCTCGTAGATCGGGGTGGGTGAGGTCTGGCCGCGCATGGCCCGGTCCACCGCCTCGACGGCGACCTTGCCGGCGAAGGCGGGGGCGTGCGCCTTCCAGGTGGAGATCTCGCCCTTGCGGGACTGGCGGGTGGCCGTCGTGGTGTGCAGGGCCTGGCCGACGGCCTGGAAGATGATCTCGGGGTCCAGGCCCAGGAGCGTGCCGATGCCGGCGGCCGCGGAGGGGCCGAGGTGGGCGACGTGGTCGATCTTGTGCTTGTGCAGGCTGATGGCCCGGACCAGGTCCACCTGGATCTCGTACCCGGTGGCGATGCTGCGCACCAGCTGCGCCCCGGTCAGGCCACGGCGGATGGCGAGGTGCTGGGCGACGGCGAGGATCGGGGGGATGTTGTCGCCGGGGTGGGAGTACTCCGCGGCGAGGAAGGTGTCGTGATAGTCCAGCTCGCGCACCGCGACGCCGTTGGCCCACGCGGCCCACTCGGGGCTGACCCGCTGCGCTCGCGGGGCGCCGAAGACGGTGGCGCCGGGGGTGTAGGGGTGGGCGAGGGCCTGCGCCCGGGCCGCGATGGCGGGGGCGCGGGTAAGGGACGCGGTGGCGACTGCGGCGTTGTCGATGACGCGGTTGATGATCATCGCGGTGACGTCGTCGGGGACCGCGACGGGGTCGGCCGCCACCTCGGCGATCTTCCACGCGAGCTGCTCCGTGCGGGGGAGGTTGTCCGCGCTGGGGTGCATGCGGACCTGGTGGGTCACCATCTGGGCGGTCATTCTGCTCCAACGGGTTCGGCGCCGAGCTCGTCGCCGGCGGGGGTGGTCTGGTCGGCGGGGGTGGTCTGGTCGGCGGAGGCGTCGCGGCCTGCGGGTACGGTCTCCAGGCTGGCGAGGATGTTGGCCAGGCTGGCGTGCAGGTGGACGGCGGTGGCCTGGGCGGCGAGCGTGGCGTCGCCGTCGGCGATGGCCTCGGCGATGAGGCGGTGCTCGGCCGCGGCCCGGGCCAGCCGGTCCGGGTTGTCGTGGGCGAGGCGGCGGGCCCGTGCGACGTGCGCGCGAAGACTGCCCAGGGCGCGCAGCAGGTACGGGCTGGCCATGGCCTCGTCCAGTGCGGCATCGAGGTCCTCGACCAGCCGGTAGTAGGCCACACGGTCCGGGTCGGCGGGCTCCAGCAGGGCGGAGGCGGCGCCGAACCGCTGGGCGAGGGCGGCGAAGACGCGGGGGTCCCCGCGCCGCGCGGCCAGCCTGGCGGCCTGGGTCTCCAGCGCCTCGCGCAGCTCGAACAGCTGGCGCAGATCGGTCACCGCCAGGCCGGAGACCACCAGCGTGCGGCCGCGGCCCGGCACCGCCAGGCCCTCGGCGGCCAGCCGGCCCAGCGCCTCGCGCAGCGGGGTCCGGGAAACGCCCAGGCGCTCGGCCTGCTCGACCTCGGCCAGCTCCGTGCCGGGCTCGAGGCGCCAGGAGACGATCTCCTCGCGTAGCTCGGTGTAGACCCGTTCACTCGCTCGCACACGGCGACCGTACCGAGATTCCGCATGTTTGTATACAAGCTCACTAAACCGATGACTGGCGCTGCGTGTGCGCGCCGTTTGTGCATACAACAGACCGCGTTGGCCCGGCGACAGGGCGCGACGGGCGGGGCCGCTGTCCCGGATCCGGACCGACCGGCCGAGGGTCGTCGGACCGAGCGAGGGTGGCCGGCCACCCTCGCTCGGTCCGGAGACGGTCGGTCGATGGGCACCCGCCGGCGACCGATGGGCACGCGGCGGCCGCGAGTGGTGTCCCCATGGCCCGACGCACCCCTCCCCCACCGGGCACCAACGCCATCGGTAAGGACATGGCGCGCGCTTCGTCGCCCGCCTGGCACAGACCGTGCCCACGGTGAGCCGCGCGGCCACCCGGTGCACGCGGGACGGTTCTCGCTGAAAATCATCGGGTTGAGCCCGAACGGGGAGGCGTTGACCAGCCCGACCACCTGACGCACGCGGGCCCCGCGGGATCACTCCCGCGGGGCCCGCTGCGCACCGGTGCGGCTACTTGAAGGCGTCCTTGACGTCCTCACCGGCCTGCTTGAGGTTGGCCTTGGCCTGGTCGGTGTGACCCTCGGCCTCGAGGCGCTCGTTGTCGGTGGCCTTGCCGGCCGCCTCCTTCGCCTTGCCCTTGGCTTCCTCGGCAGCGTTGCTGATCTTGTCGTCCAGCCCCATGGTGCGCTCCCTTCTTCGTCGTCCCGGTCCGGGATCGCGTCAACGGTAAGTCCGCGACCGCCCACTCGCACGGCGAGCCACCCCCTCCGGCGACATGTCATCTTCCCGGCGACATGCCATCTGTCAGTCCCACCACGTGGACAGAGCCCGACGGCGGTTCCACACTTCGGCGACCGCCTGACGTGGCCGCCGCGACCGGGTTGACTGGTGCCATGCCGACCAAGCCCTTCGCACTGCTCGCCTCACGCAGCGAGGACGTGGCGGCGGACGACGAGTACGCCAGCTTCCTCGCCCACACCGGGCTGCGCCCGGAGGAACTGGTGCGCATCCGGATGGAGTCCGGGCCCTTCGCGCCACTTGACCTGGAGGCGTACTCGGGCGTGCTGCTCGGCGGCAGCCCGTACACCGCGTCGATCCCGGCAGCGCACAAGAGCGACGAGCAGCTCCGCGTGGAGGCCGAGCTGAGCCAGGTGCTCACGGAGATCCACGAGCGCGACTTCCCGTTCCTCGGGCTGTGCTACGGCGTCGGCGCCCTGGGCCGGCTCACCGGCGCCGTCATCGACAGCACCTACGCGGAGCAGACGGCGGCCGTGGAGATCGGTCTGACCGACGCCGGCCGGGAGGACCCCCTGCTGAGCGGCCTGCCGCCATCTTTCGCCGCGTACGTCGGGCACAAGGAGGCCTGCACGGTGCTGCCGCCGGGCGCCGTCCTGCTGGCCACCTCGGCGGCGTGCCCGGTGCAGATGTTCCGGCTGGGCACCAACCAGTACGTCACGCAGTTCCACCCCGAGCTGGACCGCGCGGCGATGGTCACCCGCATCGACGTCTACCGCAACTCCGGCTACTTCCCCGCGGAGGAGGCCGACCAGGTGATCGTGCGGATCTCCCGGGCCGACGTCAGCGACTCCCACCGCCTGCTGCGGACCTTCGTGGAGCGCTACCGCACGGCGCTGTGAGGCGGCCGCACCGTCTGCGCTCGGCGTGCCGCGACCCGCTTCCGCCCGTCACAGGTACTCGAGGTTGACCTCGGTGATGGGATCGAAGAACGAGCAGGCACCCCGGGCGGGACGCACGTGCAGAGTCTGGCCCGCGTGGATCTGCTCGGCGCCCTTCTCGAGCCGGATGGCGACGCGTCCGCCGCGGACGCTCACGCGCGCGCCCGGCGTCACCAGCGCGTCGCAGTAGGCGAAGGCCTCCGCGCCGAGCCGCTCCACGAGGGCCACGCGGACCGGCACGGCAGCCTCCCCGATGGGATCCTCCTCGCCGGCGCCGATGACCTGCCAGCCCTCGGGGCGGACGCCGACGACGACGGAGTCGGTCACCTTCCCGGCCAGCTCACGTGTGAGCCCCAGGTCGATGTCGAGCTCCCGGCCCAGCAGGGCCCGGCCGGCGCGGACCGTGACGCCGTCGATCAGCGTCATCGCGGGCGAGCCGATGAAGCCCGCCACGAAAGTGTTGCCGGGATGCTCGTAGAGGTGGGTCGGTGTGTCGGCCTGCTGCAGGACGCCGTCCTTGAGGACCGCGACACGGTCGCCCATCGTCATGGCCTCGGTCTGGTCATGGGTGACGTAGACGGTGGTCACGCCGAGCTCGCGCTGCAGGGCGCCGATCTGGGCACGGGTCGAGACGCGGAGCTTCGCGTCCAGGTTCGACAGCGGCTCGTCCAGGCAGAAGACCTTCGGGTCGCGCACGATGGAGCGCCCCATGGCGACGCGCTGGCGCTGCCCACCGGACATCGCGGAGGGCTTCTTGTCCAGCAGCGGGCCGAGCTCGAGCATGTCGGCGGCGCGCCGGACCTTCGCCGCGATCACGTCCTTCGGCAGGCGGGCGTTCTCGAGGGCGAACGCCATGTTCTGCCGTGCGGTCATGTTGGGGTAGAGGGCGTAGGACTGGAACACCATGGCCACGTCACGGTCCCGGGCGCGCGTCTCGGACACGTCCTTGCCGTCGATGAGGACGGCGCCCTCATCGATCGGCTCCAAGCCGGCCAGCATCCGCATAGCGGTGGACTTACCACTGCCCGAGGGGCCGACCAGCACCAGGAACTCGCCGTCGTCGATGGACAGGCTGATGCGGTTGACGGCCGCCGGCCGGGTCGGGTCGTAGATCCGCGACGCCTGCCGGTACTCGATCGTGGCCATGGTGTTCCTCTCAGTCCTTCAGCGATGCCCGCGGGCGTACCCGCGTGGCGTCACAGGTTGGGGGTGATCTCGCGGTCGATGACCGCCTGGGTCTCGTCCTGGAGGTCCTGCATGACGGTGGCCACGTCCTCCTGGCCGATGGTGATGCGGTCGAGGGCCGCGCCGATGCGCGCGCCGCCACCGTTCACGAACACGCGCGCGAAGTCCTGCGGCGCGGTGTTCTCGTTGAGCTGGTTGATCGCGGTCATCGCGTTGGGGTTGGCCTCGAGGTAGGCCTGCTCCTCAGGGTGCTCGAGGGCGTCCTTGCGGACCGGCATGTAACCGGTGGCCTGGGTGAACGTGATGGTGTTCTCGGTGTTGGTGAGGAAGTCGATGAACTTCACCGCGTTGACCTTGCGCTCGTCGCTGATGCCCGCGGGCACGGCGAGGCCGGCGCCGCCGGTCGCGGCCCCCGGGGTCGGGCCAGGCAGGTAGGTCGTGATGAAGGGGAACGTCGCGGCCTCGGTCAGGCCGCCGAGGGACCCGGTGGACTGCAGCAGGCCCGCGGCGTCGCCGATGCCGAAGGTGTTGTTGGCGTCCTTGGTGATCTGGATGTGGCCGGCCGCGACCTGCTCCTGCAGGAAGCTGGCCGCCTCGATGGTGGCGGGGTCGGTGAAGGTGGGGGTCCAGTCCTCGGAGTAGGCGCCCCCGAAGGTCCAGACCATGCCCTGGAAGTACCAGTCGAGGTAGGAGGTGCCGTCCGGGACGACGAGCGCAGGCTTGCCGTCGTTCGCCGCCACCAGCTTGGGCGCCCACTCGGCGAACTCCTGCCAGGTCTGGGGCCCGCGGTCCGTCGGCAGGCCCGCGGCCTCGAGAACATCGGTGTTGAAGTACATCAGGGTCGTCGAGCGCGAGTACGGCATGCCGTAGTGGTCGCCGTCGTAGGCGTAGTCCTCACGGAGGGTGTCGACGAAGGAGTCGGGGTCCACCCCGGCCTCGGTCCACAGGTCGTCGAGCGGGGCGGTCGCGCCGGTGAAGGCGAAGTTGAACCAGGTGACGTCCGAGGCCACGATGACGTCCGGCAGGCCCCCGCCCGCGAGGGCGGCGTTGAACTTCTGGCCGAGCTCCTCGTAGTTGGCGCCGGCGTCGATCAGGGTCGCCGGGGTGTCCGGGTTCTCCTCGTTCCACAGGTCGATGATGGCCTGCTCGACGTCCTTGGAGCCGCCGGGGTGGTTCGACCAGAACTGGATCGTGCCGTCACCCTCCTCGCCACCGCCACCGGTCGCTGCGGTGGCGCCCGAGGTGCCGGTGCCCGCACAGCCGGCGACGGCGAGGGTCAGCGCACCGGCGGCTGCGACACCGAGCAGCGTGCGTCGTGAAAGAGCCATGTCAATCCTCCATGTCGTGGGATGCATGCGGTCGCATGCGGGGGTCGGCCACCGGGACCTGCTGGCGGACGACGGGCGGGATGTCCCGCGGTCTGTGTGCCGGCGTGGGCCGGCCGGGCAGCTGCCGGCGCGCGCGGGCAGCGTGGATGGCGCCGGCATCAGCCCTTGACTGCTCCGGCGGTCAGGCCCTTGATCATGTGTTTCTGCAGGAGCAGGAACACGATGAGCATCGGCAGGGTGGTCAGGACCGTGCCGGCCATCACCGGGCCCCAGTTGGTCAGGCCCTCGTTGTCCTGCAGCTGGGTCAGGCCGATGGGCAGCGGCGCGACCGCGTCGGTGTCTGAGATGAGGAAGGGCCACAGGTACTGGTTCCACTCGGTCACGACGGTGATCAGGATGAAGGCGACCAGGGTGGGCCAGGACAGCGGCAGGACCACCCGGAACAAGGTCCGCAGGAAGCCCGTCCCGTCGATCTCGGCCGCCTCGAGGATCTCCTTGGGCAGGGACAGGAAGTGGTTGCGCATGAGGAAGGCCCCGAAGGCCACGCCAGCGAGCGGGACGATGATGCCCTGGAAGGTGTTGCGCCATCCCCACCCGGCGACCAGCGCGTAGTTGGAGATGATCGTGATCTGGTTGGGCACCATGAGGCTCGCGAGGACCAGCAGGAAGAGCAGGTTCCTGCCGGGGAAGCGGAGGAACGCGAAGGCGTACGCGCACAGGACGCCCAGCACCACCTGCACGACCGTGAGCACCGCGGTGATGATGACGGAGTTGCGCAGGTACCGGTCGAAGCGGACCTCGCGCATCACGTAGCCGTAGTTCTCGGGGGCGAACACGGTGGGCCACCACGTGATCGGGTTGGCGTAGATGTCCGGGTGGGTCTTCAGCGAGGTGATGACGATGAAGTACAGCGGGAGCGCGACGGCGAGGAACGTGACGGTGATCCCGGCATAGCCGAGGACCTTCCGGCCGCGGCGGTGGGAGCCGGCGGGCGCGTCACGCCGGCGCCGGCGGCGCTGCGCCGGCGTGAGGACCGGCTCGTCGTCGACCCGGGTGCCCGGGACCGGCACCGCGACGGCCCGGCTGTTGGTGGTCATGGTCATGGCTCTCTCAGTCCTGCTTGTCCTGGAGTCGCACCTGGAGCACGGTGATCAGGAGGACGACGAGGAACATGACCGTGGCGACGGCGGCCCCGTAGCCCGCCCGGTTGTTGACGAAGGTCTCCTGGTAGACCTGGTAGACGAGGGTGGTCGTGGACGTGCCGAAGGGCCCGCCGCCCGTCATGACCTCGATGATGTCGAAGACCTGGAACGAGTTGAGCAGCACGGTCACCGAGAGGAAGAACGTGGTGGGGCGCAGCTGCGGCAGCGTCACGCGCCAGAACTTCCGCCATGCGGTGGTGCCGTCGATCTCGGCGGCCTCGTCGAGGTCCCGGCGCCGGGCCTGCAGGGCCGCGAGGTAGATGACGAAGGTGTAGCCGAGGTTCTTCCACACGTAGGTCGAGGTGATCATGAACAGCGCCCAGCCCGGGCGCTGGTAGAAGTTCGGTGCCTCCACGCCGAGGCGCCCCAGCAGGTCCTGGACCAGGCCGAAGCCGGGGTCGAAGACAAACTGGAACGCGACACCGACGGCGGCCCCCGCGATGACGTACGGGGCGAAGACCATCGAGCGCACGATGTTGCGCCCGTGGAGCTTCTGGTCCAGGAGCAGGGCGAGGGCCAGGCCCAGGGCCATCGAGCCGACGACCGCGAAGACGGTGAAGATCACCGTGGTGCGGACGATATCCCAGCTCACGGGGTTGTTGAACCACTCGACGTAGTTGCCGAAGCCGATGAAGCTGGCGGTCGGCGAGGAGATGTTCCAGTCGTAGAACGAGAGCCGGATGTTGTCGAGCAGCGGCCGGTAGGTGAACAGGATCAGCAGGATCAGGTTCGGCCCGATGAGGAGGGCGGCGAGGCCGGTCTGCTGCCAGCTCCTCGGCCGGCGCCGGGTGATCGGCTCGTCAGGCGACGCGGTCGCCTCGAGTCCGGGGATGGCCGGGGTGGTCACGGTCAATACCGTTGCCGGTCCGCGGGAACCGGATGTGTCCGAAAAACGGCTGGTCGGCTAACTCCTCCCGAATGATCGCCGCTTCGCGCCGGGAAGTGTCACGGGCCAGGCAGAATCGTGACGACCGTCTCAGGTCACGGGGTCCCGCGCATCTCGGCTGATCAGGTCGGCTGGCCGGACGTCGACGGCGAACGGTGCCGTCGCGGTAAACGTCTCCTCCCCCGCCACGTGCGCAACCCGCACGTACCGGCCCTCGATCAGCTCCCAGGCCGTGAGGGCGGGCTCGTCCGGGTCGACCACCCAGTACGACGGTGTCCCCGCGGCCTCGTAGCGCGCCCGCTTGAGGTGAAGGTCGATCAGCCGCGTGCTCGGGGAGAGCACCTCGACGGCCAGCACCGGCGGCGCGGGCAGGTCTCGCTCGCTCAGGTCCGAGCGCCGCGCGACGAGGACGTCCGGCTGGAGCACGGTGTCTGCGCGAACGAGCGGCCGGCTCCGCGGCAGCGTGGTCATGCTGTCCATGGTGCCCCCTGGGTGTCATGGCTACCACTATGGCGGGGACTGGTGACCTGCCACTCGGTTCCTCCACAGGCCAGGAGGGAACGCCGTCGTCCACCTCCGAAGGCCGGCCGGCACCACGGTGACTGGCCGTGACACACCCGGCCACGTACGCCGAAGGGCCCGGCGACCGAACGGTCGCCGGGCCCTCGCCGGTGGAGCGCGGTGCGGTCAGGCCCCGGGCTGGAGCTGTCCGCCGCCGCCGGCGCCGCCGCCCTCGGGCGCCGTCGGCATCTCGCGCTGCTCGACCGTCGTCCCGTGGCCCACGGCCACCGGCTCGGGCTTCTCGATATCCCCGGTGGCCACCCCGGTGAAGAGGAACTCGCCGAGCAAGCCCTCGCCCTGGGCGTCGACCATGATCTTCTGGCCGCGCCGAAGCTCACCGAACAGGATCTTCTCGGACAGCACGTCCTCGATCTCCCGCTGAATCGCGCGGCGCAACGGCCGGGCCCCGAGGACCGGGTCGTACCCGCGCTCGGCCAGCAGCTCCTTGGCAGACGGGGTGAGCTCGATCGTCATGTCCTGGTCCCGCAGACGGGAGTCCAGGCGGGCGATCATCAGGTCGACGATCTGGACGATCTCGTCCTCGGACAGCTGCGGGAAGACGATGACGTCGTCCACCCGGTTGAGGAACTCGGGCCGGAAGTGCTGCTTGAGCTCCTCGTTGACCTTCGTCTTCATCCGGTCGTAGCTGTTGGACAGCTCGCCACCGGCCTGGAAACCGGTGAGCAGACCCTTGGCGATGTCCCGGGTGCCCAGGTTCGTGGTCATGATGATGACGGTGTTCTTGAAGTCCACCACCCGGCCCTGGGAGTCGGTGAGGCGGCCGTCCTCAAGGATCTGCAGCAGCGAGTTGAAGATGTCCGCGTGGGCCTTCTCCACCTCGTCGAAGAGCACCACGGAGAACGGGCGACGGCGGACCTTCTCGGTGAGCTGGCCACCCTCCTCGTACCCGACGTACCCGGGCGGGGAGCCGAAGAGCCGCGAGACCGTGTGCTTCTCGGAGTACTCCGACATGTCCAGCTGGATGAGGGCGTCCTCGTCGCCGAAGAGGAACTCGGCGAGCGCCTTGGCCAGCTCGGTCTTTCCGACGCCGGTGGGTCCGGCGAAGATGAACGAGCCGCCCGGGCGCTTGGGGTCCTTCAGGCCCGCGCGGGTGCGCCGGATCGCCTGGGACATCGCCTTGATGGCGGCGTCCTGGCCGATGATCCGCTTGTGGAGCTCGTCCTCCATGTGCAGGAGCTTGGAGGACTCCTCCTCGGTGAGCTTGAACACCGGGATGCCCGTGCTCATGGCCAGCACCTCGGCGATGAGCTCCTCATCGACCTCGGCGACGGCGTCGAGGTCGCCGTTCTTCCAGGCCTGCTCCCGCTTGGCTCGCCGCTCGCCCAGGGTCTTCTCGTCGTCGCGCAGGCGCGCGGCCTTCTCGAAGTCCTGGTCGTCGATCGCCGATTCCTTGTCACGGCGGACCTCGGAGATCTGCTCGTCGAGCTCGCGAAGCTCCGGCGGGGCGGTCATGCGGCGGATCCGCAAGCGCGCACCCGCCTCGTCGATGAGGTCGATGGCCTTGTCCGGCAGGAAGCGGTCGGAGATGTAGCGGTCGGCCAGGGTGGCGGCCGCGACAAGCGCCTCGTCGGTGATCGAGACGCGGTGGTGCGCCTCGTACCGGTCGCGCAGGCCCTTGAGGATCTCGATCGTGTGGGCGAGCGTGGGCTCGGCCACCTGGATCGGCTGGAAGCGCCGCTCCAGGGCGGCGTCCTTCTCGATGTGCTTGCGGTACTCGTCCAGCGTGGTCGCACCGATGGTCTGCAGCTCACCGCGCGCGAGCATCGGCTTGAGGATGCTGGCGGCGTCGATGGCCCCCTCGGCCGCACCGGCGCCGACGAGCGTGTGGATCTCGTCGATGAACAGGATGATGTCGCCGCGGGTGCGGATCTCCTTGAGCACCTTCTTCAGGCGCTCCTCGAAGTCACCGCGGTAGCGCGACCCGGCCACGAGAGAGCCGAGGTCGAGCGTGTAGAGCTGCTTGTCCTTGAGGGTCTCGGGCACGTCGCCGCGCACGATGTCCTGGGCAAGGCCCTCGACGACGGCGGTCTTGCCGACGCCGGGCTCACCGATGAGGACGGGGTTGTTCTTGGTGCGCCGGGAGAGCACCTGCATGACCCGCTCGATCTCCTTGGTGCGGCCGATGACCGGGTCCAGCTTGCCCTCACGGGCGGCCTGGGTGAGGTTGCGGCCGAACTGGTCGAGGACGGCGGAGCCGGAGGGCTGGCCCTCGGTGGGGCCGCCGGCGGCGACGGGCTCCTTGCCCTGGTAGCCGGAGAGGAGCTGGATGACCTGCTGGCGCACCCGGTTGAGGTCGGCGCCGAGCTTGGTCAGCACCTGTGCGGCGACGCCCTCGCCCTCGCGGATGAGGCCGAGCAGGATGTGCTCGGTGCCGATGTAGTTGTGTCCGAGCTGCAGCGCCTCGCGCAGCGAGAGCTCGAGCACCTTCTTGGCGCGCGGCGTGAAGGGGATGTGGCCCGACGGGGACTGCTGGCCCTCGCCGATGATCTCGGTGACCTGTGCACGCACGGCCTCGAGCGAGATGTCGAGCGCCTCGAGCGCCTTGGCGGCGACTCCCTCACCCTCGTGAATGAGACCGAGGAGGATGTGCTCGGTGCCGATGTAGTTGTGGTTAAGCATCCGCGCCTCTTCCTGGGCGAGGACGACCACACGACGGGCACGGTCTGTAAATCGTTCAAACATGTGCACACTCCTCCCGGCTGCTGCCTCGGCCAGCACCCGGCGGCGACCGGTCTGGGCAGCGTCCACCCAATCTAACGGCGGGGGGCGGCCAGGACTGCCCGTGTTCGCCACAGGCGTGACGGGGCTGGGTCACCTGCCGGACTCCGCGGCAACCGTCAGCCGAGCGCGGCGGCGAACGCCGCGAGGACCTCCTCGTCGAACAGTACGAACCGCACCTCGGTGAGGGTGGCCTCCCCGACGTCGGTGACGGTCGGGCCGCACACCTGCTGGCCGTCGCGGACCTCCTGCCGGGCGGCGAAGGTGCGCACCGCGTCGACGGCGATGCGGGCGACGGTGTCGGCCGGCCAGCCGTATGCGCCGGCGCTGATTGCGGGGAAGGCCACGGTGGGCACGCGCAGGTCCGCGGCGACCTGCAAGGAGCTCGTGAAGCAGGCGGCCAGCAGGCCCGGGTCCGTCTGACCGCGGTGGGCGTTCGGTCCGACGGTGTGGATGATCCACCGGGCAGGCAGCCGATAGCCGGCGGTGGGCACCGCCTCCCCGACCGGCAGGCCGTCCGGCAGCTCGGTGCGGCGCAGCTGCAGGCACTCCTCGAGAAGCTCCGGCCCGGCGGCTCGGTGGATGGCGCCGTCGACGCCGCCGCCCCCGAGGAGCGAGGAGTTGGCCGCATTGACGACGGCGCCGACCTGCTGAGTGGTGATGTCGCCCAGAAGGGCCTCGATCTTCATGCCGCGATTCTCTCCCGCGGCGGGGACACGGCGGGAAGGCAGTGCACAGTCCGCCCGGCTGTGCGGCATCGGCCGCCCGGCTGTGCGCCGCTGGCCGCTCGGTCCGGGGTCAGGCACCGCCGTCAGACTTCGAGGAGCACCGTCACCGGACCGTCGTTGACGAGCTCGACGGCCATGTCGGCGCCGAAGCGGCCCGTGGCGACCTCGACCCCCTGCCCGCGCAAGGCGTCGACGACGGCGTCGACGAGCGGCTCGGCCACCGATCCGGGCGCGGCCTTGTTCCAGGTGGGCCGCCGTCCCTTGCGCACGTCGGCGTACAGCGTGAACTGGGAGATGACGAGCACGGGAGCGGCGGCGTCGAGCACCGAGCGCTCCTCACGCAGAATGCGGAGCTCGGCGATCTTGCGGGCCAGGCGGGCGACCTGGTCCGGACCGTCCTCGTGCGTCACGCCGACCAGGGCCACGAGCCCGGGGCGGGTGAGCTCGCCGACCACCTCGCCGTCCACCCGTACCGCCGCGCGGGTGGCGCGCTGCAGGACCGCCCTCATGCGGTCGCCCGCGGGGCCGGTGCGCTGGCGGGGGTGCTCACCACCCGCCGCCGCCGGAGCGCGGCGGACGCCGTCCGCCGCCGTAGTTGGAGACGGCGGGCCGCACGTCGGCGAGGTACACCCCGGCCGGGATGACGGCGAAGAACTGCAGGAACCCGCCGCCGAGCAGGCCGAGCCCCAGGGGCGGCGGGACGGCGATGAATCCGACGACGGCGGCGGCTGCGGTGAGCACCAGCCAGAAGTTCTTCGTCCGCTTGCCCGCGGCGAGGAACGCGCCCGCGGGCCGACGGGCGCAGTCGATCAGCGCCCATGCCTCGATGCCGAACAGCACGAGGGCGAGCACGAGGAAAAGCAGCACCTGGGCATTTGCGAGCAGCACGGGGCCGAGCCTAACGGCTGCGGTGAGGCGATTGGCGGAGCCGCGGGCGGCGCCGGCACATGCGTCGGGCGCGGTGGCGACGGCGCCTGCGGCACGTGCTGGCGCGGGCTCGGCGCGCACCGCGACAAGCACGTCCCCGGAACCCGCGCGCGAAGACCGGCTTCTGCGTCAGCATGAACCCATGAGCTCTGCCCACGTCTGCGAGCACGCCGGTGCGTGCGTGTCCCGGCGGCGGGTGCTCGTCGCCGGTGGCGCCGGTCTCGTCCTCACGCCGCTCCTGGTGGCCTGCGGCTCGGGCGCGGAGCCGGCGGCGCCGACCCCGGCCGGTTCGGGGCAGTCGGGGGAGCGGCTGGTGGCGCTCTCCGAGGTCCCGGTGGGCTCCGGCGTGGTCGTGGAGACCCCCGGTGGCGAGTCGGTCGTGGTGGCCCAGCCGGAGACCGGCAAGGTTCTCGCGTTCAGCGCGGTCTGCACGCACCAGGGTTGCCTGGTGGCGGTGGAGGGCCAGGAGCTGGCCTGCCCGTGCCACGGCTCACGCTACGCGGCCGCCAGCGGTGAGGTGCTGCAGGGTCCGGCCGAGGAGCCGCTGCCGGCGGTACCGGTCCGGGTCGACGGCGAGGACGTGGTGCTGGGCTGAGTGGTGCGCTCAGCGCCGGCCGAGGTTCGGCGGGCGTCGTGACATGTCGCGGAGCATTTGACATCTCGCGGAGGAGTTGACGCCTCGCGGAGGAGTTGACGCCTCGCGCCCGGGTTAGTCCTCGGCCAGCTGGCCGTTGGCCTGGCTCTGCGACATCCCGGAGATCTGCAGCGCGTCGACCGCCAGGGAGCGCAGCAGCGACACCAGGGTCTGCTGACGCCAGCCCTGCTCGGCGTAGCGGTCCGGGGCGAGCTCGCCGGCCACCGCCGCCAGCTGGCCTCGGGCGTGATCGGGCGGGTCACCGCGGCCGAGCGCCGCGGCCAGGGATCGTATGGCGTCGGCGAGCGTGTCGACGTGCGCGGCGATCTCGGGCGAGGGTCCGTCCTCCTCGATGGCGACCACCGAGCGGCGCGAGACCACCCGGGTGTTCCGCATCGCCCGGTCGGCGAGGGTGCACGCCCGGGACAGCTCCGCGATGGTCGCCCGGTCGCTGCGGAGGGCCGGGTTGACCCGCACGAGCTCGCGAGCGCTGCGCACGGCCGCCGCCCACGCGTCCAGGGTGGGCTGTGACCCGCGCCCCTGGGCGAGGGCATCGGCGGCGAGCTGGGCGTCGCCGGTGCGCAGGCCCCGCGCCAGGGTGGCCAGGACTGCGGCGGTCTCCCCCAGCGCGGTGCGGGCGAGCCGGCGGGGCCGGCGGATGACGTTGACGGGCAGGACGGCGGTCACGAGCAGGGCGAGCGCCGCGCCGACGAGGGCGTCGGACCAGCGCCCCAGCGCACCGTCGGCGATCATCGACGTCGGCAGGGCGACGATGACGATGCTCTGTGTGCCCGCCTGGGTGGTGAGCAGGACGCCGCGGTCGAGGAACTTCGTGAGCACCGCGGACAGCACCAGCACGCAGCCGATCTGGACCGCCCCGGTCCCGAACAGCTGGGCGAAGATCTCGCCCAGCCACACCCCCACCGTGGCGCCCGCGCCGAGCTCGGCCACGCGGCGCAGCTGGCGGTCGGCGGTGTGGCCGAGGGCGATCCACGCCGCGACCGGCGCGAACATCGGTACGTCGTGGCCGAGGAGCTCACCGGAGACGAAGTAGGCCAGGCCGGCGGTCAGGGCGGCGGTGAGGATGGGCACGAAGGCGTCGCGCACCCGCCGCATGCCAAGCCGGGAGCGGACGGTGAGCAGGACCCTCCACCGGCGCAGGTCCATCGACTGGCCGAGGCCGGCGGCGATGAGCCGCGCTGCGCGGGCGGGCCGGCTTAGCGGACGCTGTCCCGGTCCGCCGATGGCCCGGTCGGCCCCGGCCGCGCCCGTGGCGGCCCGGTCACCCTCCGCCCGCCCCTCGGGTGTACCGCCTACGGTCATCTGCGCAGGTCGCGGCGGCGCAGACCCGCGCCCGGACGCTCGGCGGGCCGGGCGTCCGTCACGCCGTCGAGCCCGACGACGATCTCCTGCGCGGCGGCCACGCCGCCGACGTCGAGGTCGGCGTCGGCGGCCACGGACCGCTTGACGACGGCCAGACCGACCGGCCCGAGCTCCTCGTGGCGCACCACCGAGGTGAGGCGGCCGACCACCTTGTCCCCGTGGCGCACCTCGGCCCCGGCGTCGGGCAGCAGGTGGTCGGAGCCGTCGAGGTGGAGCATGACCAGGCGGCGGGGCGGGCGGCCGAGGTTGACCACCCGCGCGACGGTCTCCTGGCCGCGGTAGCAACCCTTGTCCAGGTGCACCCCCGTGCGCAGCCAGTCCAGCTCGTGCGGGATGGTGCGCTCGTCGACCTCCGTCGCGAG
Source organism: Georgenia yuyongxinii (assembly GCF_006352065.1). Classification (NCBI taxonomy): domain Bacteria; kingdom Bacillati; phylum Actinomycetota; class Actinomycetes; order Allobogoriellales; family Allobogoriellaceae; genus Georgenia; species Georgenia yuyongxinii. Next base: position 3,671,452 of record NZ_CP040915.1, read on the forward strand.
GCGGGGCCGCCAGGCCTCCACCCGCAGCGCCTCCCACGCCCACGTGCCGGCGAGCCGGCGCGGCGGCGCGGGCCGGGTGACGTCGTCGCCGTCGCGCGCGGGCGTGAGGAAGCCGGTGACGACCTCGTTGAGCGCGGCACGGCGCACGAGACTCAGCGCGCGGTGGATGTCGATGCCGGGATGGTCGGCGTCCTGGGGGCCGTAGGCGGTCGAGCCCGGGGCCGTACGGGGCCAGGGGTCCTGCCAGGTGAGCAGGTGCGCGGGGTCGGTGGCGAGCTCGAGCCACCCGCCCGCGGCGGTGCCCAGCACGGCGACGTCGTCGTGCCGCTCGACCTCGACCCGGAGCATGAAGCGCATCTTGTCGAGGTACTGCGCCAGGGGGGCGGCGTCGGCGGCCTCGGTGATGAGCCAGGTGCGCTCGCCGTCGTCCTGCACCGCCGGGGCGTGCTCGATGTGGCCGTTGACGTCGAGCAGCAACAGCTCGGTGCTCACGCCGGCCTCCAGGCCGAGCAGGAGCTGGGAGCTGAGGGTGTTGAGCCAGCTGGTCCGGTCCGGGCCCGAGACGGTGACGACGCCAAGGTGTGAGAGGTCGGCCACGCCGTCGCCGCGGGCCAGCGCCCGCTGCTCGTGGACGGGGTCGCCGTAGTGCAGCGCCACGCCGGCGTCGGGGCCGGACGCCTCCACGGCTCCGGGGCGGGTCAGCAGGGGGCTGCGGTAAATGGTGACGTGCTCGTCGACGGTGCTCATCTCACTCCTTGCGGCTCAGTCGCCCCGAGGCGTAGGACTGCAGCTCGCGCCCGAAGGCGGCGAGGTCCATCGCCCAGAGCAGGTCGTGCTGCACGAGCCCGTACATGCGGGTCGCGCCGGACATCTCGGCGGCCGTCACGGTGCGGACGACGGCGTCGGTGCTCAGGTCTACGCGGGGGCCGCGGACGGCGCCGACGTAGACGCTCAGGTGGCCCGACGGGTCGGCCACCAGCACCTCCAGTTCGGTGGCGTCCGGGGCCGGGGCCCCCGCGCCGGTGAGCTCCGGCGCAGTCGTGACCCGGCCCGCGGCGTTCCCGGCACCCTCCTGCCCGGGCGTGGCACCGCTCGCGCCGGCGCCGTTGCCGACGGCGGGCGACGTGGGCTCGACGACCGGCCGCCAGTAGGACGTCTCCGTGGACCACAGCTGCCCGGGAGTGAGCGCCGCGGCGCCCTGGGTGCCGGTCATCTCCTGGGAGATCTCGCCGGACCGGGTGGTGTCGGCCAGCCAGATGGTCGTGACCGCACGCAGGTACGGGCCGCCGTCGTGGTCGAAGACGATCTCCTGGACGAACGCCTGCTCGTCCACGCCGGGGTAGCCGAGCATGCCGAAGCCACGCCACCGGCCCAGGAGCCACGCCAGCGGGTAGCACTCGGGCGCCAGGTCGTCGGGGATGGTGAAGGCCATGGTCCCAGGCTAGCCCGCGGCGCTCGGCCGGGGCCCGCGCGGCCGCCTCTCAGGCCGACAGCAGACCGGCGACGAGGTGCACCGCCATGCCGGGCACGAGCAGGGGCAGCATGGCCGCCGAGAGCGCGGGCCGCACACGGCTGGAGGCGGGGAAGAGACCGAACAGGACGTGCAGCGCGGCGGTGAGGATCCCGACGGCGAGCCCCACGAGCAGGCCCGGCACCGGGCCCACGAGCTCGAGCAGCAGGCCGGCGAGCAGCCCCGCGGCACCGGCCACCACCGTCGCCAGCACGGCGACGAGCTCGGTGCGGGCGGGGACGGCGGTGGCGGCTGCAGCCGCCGCGATGCTCGCCGCCCCGGCCACGACGAGCGACTCGGCGGTCAGCCCCTCCCCCACGGCCACCCAGCCGGCCGCCGAGACGACGACGGCGCAGCCGGTGACGACGCCGGCGACGGACTCGACAAGACGTGGCCGGCCGTCCCGGCGCAGCATCTGGTGGACGAACGCGGCCACGACTGCCAGGCCCGCGACGATGGCGAGGCCCGCCACCGTGCCGAACCGCACGGCCGCGAGCGCGGCGATCGCGGTGCCGGCGATGACCAGGGACGCCCCGCGGTAGGTGGGCAGGTCGATCAGGCGCGGCCAGCCGAGGGCGAAGACCAGGCACAGCAGGAGGACGAGGCCCGTGAGGACGTCCCGCGCCGCGAAGCCCGCCAACGCCAGGACCGCCGCACCGAGGGCCGTGACGGCAGCGCGGGTGGAGGCGCCCATCACCGGCCGGCCGCCGTGCTGCGGGACGCCGCGCCCGATGGCGCGGGGTCGGGGGAGGCAGGCACGAGCCCGATTGTTGCAGATGCCGCCCGCGGACCGGCGGAGCCCGGCGAGCCCGCCGCAGCCCGCCGCGGCCCTGCGGGCCCTAAAGTGAGCCCACCGATTCGGAGGAGGGAAGGTGACCGCACTCCTGCTGCTCACCGCGGGACCCGGTGACGCCGCCGACGTGCTGCCCGCCCTCACGCTCCTCGGGCACGAGGTGACGCCCGCCCCGCCCACGCCGTCGGCCGTGCTCGAGCACGCGGACGCCGCGGCGATCGTGCTGGACGCCCGCAGGGACCTCGTCGCCGCCCGCACGCTGTGCCGCCTGATCAGCGGCACCCTGGACGCCCAGCCCGTGCTCCTCGTGCTCGCCGAGGGCGGGTTCACCGCCGTCTCCACCACGTGGGGCGCGGCGGAGGTCGTCGTCGAGACGGCCGGGCCCGCCGAGGTGGAGGCCCGGCTGCGGTTGATGATCGAGCGCACCCGGGCCACCGCGGCCGACGAGGGTCCCGAGCGGCTGGAGTCCGGCGAGCTCGTCATCGACGCCTCCGCCTACACCGCGAAGGTCCGCGGCCGCACGCTCGACCTGACCTACAAGGAGTTCGAGCTTCTCAGGCATCTGGCCCAGCACCCCGGCCGCGTCCTCAGCCGCGCCCAGCTGCTGCAGGAGGTCTGGGGCTACGACTACTACGGCGGCACCAGGACCGTCGACGTCCACATCCGGCGGCTGCGCGCCAAGCTCGGTGCGGAGCACGACCAGATGATCGGCACGGTGCGCAACGTCGGCTACCGCCTGGACCCGCGCGGGCGCGACGCCGTCGCGTCCGCGGGCGAACCGGGCGCGCCGGCGCCCAGTGAACCGGCCGCCGTCGTGGAGTAGGACCTTCGACCCCGGGCCAGGCTTGTCCGCGACGAGCGAAGTGCCCTTGCGCGACCGCCTCGACCCTGCCGTACAGTGGAGCCCGACGCCGGGTCGCGAAAGCCCCGGGCTCCAACATAAGCCGCCACGAGCGGCCTTCGCGCCGACTGGCGCTCTCCGGCCCGGCGTCCTCGTTCCTCTCCCAGCCCCGCCCCCGCCTCTGCGCTCGTACCGGCGGCTTGGTGCCCGCTCCCTGGCTGCACGCGGCGTTCATGACGGGCTGCACCCGGCGTTCATCACGGGCTGCGTGCGCCGTCGTCGCGCGTCGGCCGGCTCGCGAGCCGTGCACCATGTCGCCGTGACGCGCCCCGTCCGTGAGGGTCACCACAGGGGTGCCGCACGGCCTGGTCGACCGCCGTCTCTGCCCTAGCCTGGTGGCTGCAGTCCGCCCTGTGGTCACCTCGCCCTCACTGGAGCAGCTCGGTGCGCTTCCGCTTCCGCCCAGCCCCGCGTGGGGTTCACTTCTTCGACCTGTACACGGAGTCCGCCGCGCACCTGCGCACGGGGGCCGACCTCCTCGCCAGGATCCTCGGTGCGGACCTGCCCACCCGGGCGAAGCTGGCCGCGCGCCTCAAGGACGCCGAGCACGCCGCCGACGAGGCGGCCCACCAGGTGTACACCGCGCTCGCGCAGACCTTCGTCACCCCGTTCGACCGCGACGACATGTACCACCTCGCCTCCGCCCTGGACGACTGCATGGATGCCATGGACGAGGCCGGTGAGCTCGTGGTCCTGTACCAGCTGGGGACCCTGCCGTCCGGCGTCAGCGAGCAGGTCGCCGTCCTTCGGCAGTGCGCGGAGCTCACCTACGACGCGATGCCCCGTCTGCGCTCCTTCGACGGCCTCGAGGCCTACTGGATCGACATCAACCGGCTCGAGAACCAGGCGGACCGGGTCTACCGACGCGTGCTCGCCGACCTCATGAACAACGCCGAGGACGCGATCACCGTCATCAAGGTCAAGGGTGTCGTCGACGCGCTCGAGGAGGCGGCGGACTCGTTCGAGCGGCTCGCCAACCACGTCCAGACGATCGTGCTGAAGGAGTCCTGAGCGACGTGGACCTCGTCCTGGTCCTGGTCGTGGTGGTGGTGACCGTGGCCCTGGCCTTCGACTTCACCAACGGCTTCCACGACGCCGCCAACGCGATCGCGACCTCCGTCTCCACCCGTGCCCTCACCCCGCGGGTCGCGCTGGTCATGGCCGCCGCGATGAACCTGCTCGGCGCCCTGCTCGGCACGGGGGTCGCGGAGACGATCGGCTCAGGCATCATCACCCCGCCCGACGGGACCTCGGGCCTGCTCGTCGTGCTTGCCGGGCTGGTCGGGGCGATCGCCTGGAACCTGATCACCTGGTGGTTCGGCCTGCCGTCGTCCTCCACCCACGCGCTCATCGGTGGGCTCGCCGGGGCGGGCATGGCCTCGGCGACCACCGTGCACTGGGACGTCATCGCCACCTCCGTCGTGCTGCCGATGGTTCTCTCCCCGCTCATCGGGTTCGCTCTGGCGTACATGGTCATGCTGGTGGTGCTCTGGACGTTCCGACGCCGTCCCTACTCGCCCACCATGCGCGGCTTCCGGCTCACGCAGACGATCTCGGCGGCCGCGATGGCGCTGGGTCATGGGCTCCAGGACGCCCAGAAGACCATGGGCGTCATCGTGATCGCGCTCGTCGCCGGCGGGCTGCACGAGGGCACCTCCATCCCGCTGTGGGTCAAGCTCGCCGCGGCGGCCGCGATCTCCCTAGGCACCTACGCCGGGGGGTGGCGCATCATGCGCACCCTGGGCCGCCGGGTCATCGAGCTGGACCCGGCTCGCGGGTTCGTGGCCGAGTCGGTCTCGGCGGCGGTGCTGTACACCACCGCGTTCCTGCTCCACGCACCGGTCTCGACCACGCACATCATCACGTCGGCCATCATGGGCGTCGGCGCCACCCGCCGGCTCTCCGCCGTCCGGTGGGGCGTTGCGGGCAACATCGCGCTCGCGTGGCTGTTCACCATCCCCGCGGCGGCGCTGATGGCCGCCGGCCTCTACGTGGGCGTCGACCTCATCAGCGGCTGACGGCCCCGGTGTCCGGTCCCGGGGCGGCTCCAGTAGTGTCGCGTCCCACCGGCCGGCAAGGAGGACCGTGCATGCACGCCAGCGCCCGTCTCGTCGCACCACTCCTCGGCCTGCTCGCCCTGGTCGCGGTCTCCGGCTGCGGCGGGGGCGACGTCATGGCCCTGAAAGAGGGCGACTGCCTCAAGGCCGCGGCGTTGGACAGCGACACGGCGGTGTCGGACGTGACGGTGATCGACTGTGCCGACCCGCATGACGCGGAGGTCTTCACCGAGCTGACGCTCGACGACCGAGACTTCCCGGGCGAGAAGGCGCTGCAGACCCGGGCGCTGGAGCTCTGCCGCCCCGAGTTCGAGCAGTTCGTCGGGCGCCCGTACGACGAGTCCGAGCTGTACTACTCGGCGCTGACCCCGACGCAGGAGAGCTGGGAGCGGGCCGAGGACCGCACGGCGCTGTGCATCCTGCTCTCCGACGATCCCGTCATCGGCACGCTGGCGGGTACGAAGCGCTGAGCCGTCACCCGAAGCGGCCGGAGATGTAGTCCTCTGTGTCCTTCACCGACGGTGAGGAGAACATCTTCTCGGTCTCGTCGTACTCGATGAGGTGCCCGGGCTTGCCGGTGCCGGCGATGTTGAAGAACCCGGTCTTGTCCGACACGCGCGCGGCCTGCTGCATGTTGTGGGTGACGATGACGATCGTGTAGTCGTTCTTCAGCTCGGACATGAGGTCCTCGATCGCCAGCGTGGAGATCGGGTCCAGCGCGGAGCACGGCTCGTCCATGAGAAGCACGTCGGGCTTGACTGCGATGGCGCGGGCGATGCACAGGCGCTGCTGCTGGCCGCCGGAGAGGGACGACCCCGGACGGTCGAGACGGTCCTTGACCTCGTTCCAGAGGTTGGCGCCGCGCAGGGAGTCCTCGACGAGCCCCTCGGCCTCGGACTTCTTCATCTTGCGGTTGTTCAGCCGCACGCCCGCGAGGACGTTGTCCGCGATGGACATCGTCGGGAAGGGGTTGGGGCGCTGGAACACCATGCCCACGTGCCGGCGGACCATCACCGGGTCGACGTCGGGGCCGTAGAGGTTCTGGCCGTCCACGATCGCCTCGCCCTCGACGCGGGCACCGGGGATCACCTCGTGCATGCGGTTGAGCGTGCGCAGGAAGGTGGACTTGCCGCAGCCGGAGGGGCCGATGAGGGCCGTGATCGCCCGGGGGTCGATCGTCATGTTGACGTCCTCCACCGCGAGGAAGTCCCCGTAGTAGACGTTGAGGTTCTTGACGTCGATGCGCTTAGACAAGGCAGGTCCTTCCGGGGCGGGCGGTCCCGGCGGTCGCGCGGCCGGGCAGGGGGCAGGGGGCGGGACGGTGGAGAGGCGCGGCAGCCATCAGTGGGCACCCTTCGGCGAGAAGAACCGGCTCACGAGCCGGGCGGCGAGGTTGAGCAGCATCACGATGGCCACCAGGGTCAGCGCCGCCGCCCAGGACCGCTCGATGCCGACGCCGCCCTGCGCGAACTGCCGGTAGGCGAAGACGGGCAGCGTCGCCATGCGTCCCTCGAAAGGGTTGTTGTTGATGTTCGCGATGATGCCCACAGTCATGAGCAGCGGCGCGGTCTCCCCGATCACCCGGGCGATGGCGATCATCACGCCGGTGGTGATGCCGGCGACCGCCGTGCGGAGCACGACCTTGACGACGGTCAGCCACTTGGGCACGCCGAGGGCGTATGCGGCCTCGCGCAGCTCGTTGGGGACGAGGCGGAGCATCTCCTCGACCGAGCGGACCACGACGGGGGTCATGAGCACGGCCAGGGAGACAGCACCCATGAGGGCCGAGCGGTAGGCCGGGCCGACGAGAATGGTAAACAGGGCGAACGCGAAGAGACCGGCGACGATCGAGGGGATGCCGGTCATGACGTCGACCAGGACGGTGATGGCCCGGGCGAGGCGGCCGCGGCCGTACTCGACCAGGTAGATCGCGGTGAAGATGCCGAGCGGGATCGAGATGACCGAGGCGATGCCGGTGACCCAAAGGGTGCCGATGATCGCGTGGAGGACGCCGCCCTCGGTCATGTCACCGAAGATGCCGGTCATGTCCGTTGTCAGGAAGTCCCAGCTGAACAGCGTGAGACCGTTCTTGAGGACGATCCACACCAAGGAGACCAGCGGCACCATGGCGAGCAGGAACGCGGCCGTGACCAGCGACGTCGCGAGGCGGTCCTTGGCGGGCCGCTCCCCCTCGACGGAGCGGGCGACCACCCAGTTCGCGACGATGTAGAGAACCCCGCCAAGGAAGAGGACGGAGGCGACGGTCGGCCGGCCGAAGGCGAGCATCAGGGCGTAGACGAGGCCCACGGAGCCCGCAAGGACCGCCCAGGGCGTCCAGCCGGGGAGCTTGCCCGCACCCGTGCTCAGATCGGTGACGGTGGTGGTGGTGGTGGTGGTCATCAGTTCGCTCCAGAGAACTCGGCGCGGCGCGAGATGATCCACCGGGCGAGCAGGTTGACGCCGAAGGTGATGGCGAACAGTGCGAGCCCCGTGGCGATGAGGACGTCAGCACCCAGGCCGGAAGCCTCGGGGAACTGGTTGGCGATGTTCGCGGCGATCGTCTGATGCTGGCCGGGCTTGAGGATGTTGAAGTTCACCAGGAAGCCGGGCGAGAGAATCATCAGCACGGCCATGGTCTCCCCGAGCGCACGGCCCAGGCCCAGCATCGACGCGCTGATGATGCCGGACCGGCCGAAAGGAAACACCGACATCCGGATCATCTCCCAGCGCGTGGCTCCCAGCGCCAGGGAGGCCTCCTCGTGCAGGCGCGGGGTCTGGAGGAACACCTCGCGGATGGTCGCGGTGATGATGGGCAGGATCATCACCGCGAGCACGATGGAGGCCGACATGAGGTTCTTCGCCGGCGCCTGGAAGCCGGCGAGCGGGGGGAAGAACCCGAGCGTGCTGCTGACCCACTGGAAAGCCGGGTTCATGGTCGGGACGAGCCAGGCCATGCCCCACATGCCGTAGACCACGGAGGGGATGGCGGCGAGAAGGTCCACCAGGTACCCCAGGCCCTGGGCGGCCTTCCGCGGCGCGTAGTGCGAGATGAACAGCGCGATCGCGACGCTCAGCGGCACCGCGATGACCAGCGCGAGGACGGAGGAGAGGAGCGTGCCGAAGATCAGCGGCGCGAGGTACTCCCACAGCCCCTTCCCCGTCATGAAGCCGACGTCGTCGTACTGCGCCTGGGAGGCGGTGATCGCCGGCCAGGAGCGGAAGAGCAGGAAGCCGGCCACCGAGGCGAGGATGATGAGGATGACGATGCCCGCACCGGTGGAGATGCCGGCGAAGATCGGGTTGCCTACACGTCCGGGCGGTCGGCTCAGCCGTAGTTCGGACGCGCCTCGTGGGGCGTCGGGGGCGCTGGCGGTTGCCACGGATCCTCCGGGTTCGCTGTTCGGTGCGGGTGTTGTCACGCGACGGAGATCTGCTCGATCGCGGCCTCGACCCGCTCGCGCAGGTCTGTCGAGATGGGCGCGGAGCCGGCGACGCGGGGGTCGGCGGCGCGCTGCTGCCCCGGCTCGGAGGCGATGTAGCTCAACAGGGCCTTGACGTTGTTCACATCCTGCTCGGCTTCGTACCGGGAGCACGCGAGCGTGTAAGAGACCAGGACGATGGGGTAGGTCCCGGCCGTCTGGGTGTCGCGTGCCAGCTCGATCGTCAGGCGCAGGTCGGTGGCGTCCTCGGTGGCCGGGGAGGCGTCCACGACGGCGGCGGCGGCCTCCGGCGAGAACGGCACGAACTCCTCCCCCACCCCGACCGCCACGGTGCTGAGCGAGTCGGGCACCTGGGCGGCATCGGCGTAGCCGATGGTGCCGGGCGCGGCCTCCATGGTGGTGATGACGCCGGAGGTCTGGGCGCCGGACTGGGTGCCCGAGATCGGCCAGGTCTCGCTGGCCTCGTGCGGCCAGGCGCCGCCCGCGGCAGCGGCGAGGTACTCGGTGAAGTTCTCGGTGGTGCCCGAGTCGTCGGAGCGGTTGACGGGCACGATGTCCAGGTCGGGCAGCTCGACGCCCTCGTTCGTCTCGGCGATGGCCGGGTCGTCCCACCTGGTGAGGTCGCCGTTGAAGATCTGCGCCAACACCTCGGGCGTGAGGTTCAGGTGCTCGGCGTCGAGATCGGGCAAGTTGTACGCCACGGCGATCGGGGAGATGTACAGCGGCAGCTCGATCACCTCACCTCCCAGGCACCGTTCGACGCCGTCGGCCCGCTCCTCGTCGTCCATGGGCGCGTCAGAACCGGCGAACAGCACGGCGCTGTTGAGGAACATCTCCCGTCCGGTGCCCGAACCCACCGGGTCGTAGGAGGTGATCACGTCGGGATGGGCATCCTGGAAGCCCGCCACCCACGCAGTCATCGCGATCTCCTGCGAGGAGGCGCCCGCCCCCGGGAGCGTGCCGCCGTTCCCACCGCACGCGGTGAGGAGGAGGCCACCGGCGAGTGCTGCGGCGACGCCGGCACGGCGTCGGCTCTGTGCCCTCATCCCATCCCCTCCGGCCGCCTGCGGGCGGTGCGCCCGGGCGAGGTCGAGGCTAAGCAGCGACGGTGTCCGTACGGGGGGCGGAAGGTGAACAGACGGTGAACGACCCCTGTCGGGTCTCTCACAGGAGCTGAGCTCCGGAACTCGTGCGGCACCCGGTCGGGGCGGTACCCGCCTGGCCGGCGTCACGCCGGAAAGGTTCGTAGCCATCGAGGCGAAGATACGGGATGCCGGTACCTGCTGTGCCAGGGCCCTGAGCCCCGCGCCGGCGGGCCGAGAAAGGTGCGCGTGCCAGGCGGGGGGCCTGTGTGGGCGGGCCGGCCCCGGAGGACCGGCCCGCCACTCACTGATCAGGAGGGATCAGATTCAGGCGGCCGAGATCTGCTCGATCGCGGCGGTGACGTCCCCGCGCAGGCCGTCGGAGATCGGGGCGGAGCCGGCGACGCTCGGGTCGGCGGCGCGCTCCTGGCCCTCCTCGGAGGCGATGTAGGTGAGCAGCGCCTTGACGTTGTTCACGTCCTGCTCGCTCTCGTACACCGAGCACGCGAAGGTGTAGGAGACCAGGACGATCGGGTAGGCGCCCGACTCCTGGGTGTCGCGGGCCAGGTCGATGGTCAGGCGCAGGTCGGTGGCGTCCTCGGTGGCCGGGGAGGCGTCCACGACGGCGGCGGCAGCCTCCGGCGAGAACGGCACGAACTCCTCACCGACACCGACGGCGACGGTGCCGAAGCCGTCCGGCACCTGCGAGGCGTCGAGGTAGGCGATGGTGCCCTCGGCCGCCTGGAGCGTGGAGACGACGCCGGACGTCTGGGCGCCAGACTGGGTGCCCGAGATCGGCCAGGTCTCGCTGGCCTCGTGCGGCCAGGCGCCGCCCGCAGCCTCGGCGAGGTACTCGGTGAAGTTCTCGGTGGTCCCCGAGTCGTCGGAGCGGTTGACCGGCACGATGTCCAGGTCGGGCAGCTCGACGCCCTCGTTCGTCTCGGCGATGGCCGGGTCGTTCCACTTGGTGACGTCGCCGTTGAAGATCTGGGCGAGCACCTCGGGCGAGAGGTTGAGGTTCGCGGCGTCGACACCGGGCAGGTTGTACGCCACGGCGATCGGGGAGATGTAGAGCGGCAGCTCGACGACCTCGCCACCGAAGCAGCGCTCCGCGCCCGCAGTGAGCTCCTCCTCCTTGAACATGGAGTCGGTGCCACCGAAGAGCACGGCGCCGTTGAGGAACATCTCGCGGCCGGTGCCGGAGCCGGTCGGGTCGTAGGAGACCTGGACGTCGGGGTTGGCCTCCTGGAAACCGGCCAGCCAGCCGTTCATGGCCTTCTCCTGGGAGGAGGCGCCCGCACCGGGGAGCGTGCCGGAGAGGGCCTCGCCCTCGGCTGCGGTCTCGTCGCCGGCCGGGCTCTCCGCCTCGTTGCCGTCGGCGTCACTGCTGCACGCGGCGAGCGTGAGTGCCAGCGCGCTAAGCACGGCCATTCCCGCCACGCGGCGGCTACCTGCAAGCTTCACGGTCAATTCCATCCTCTGTGTCGGTGGGGCCGGCGCGTGTGGGGGTTGCCGACCACGATGCGACGTTAGAGACCGGTGGTGACCTTCCGGCGGGCGCGAGGTGAACGGATGGTGAACTTGCTACGTCGGGTGCGTCACAGTTGCACAAGACCTCCCGACACTCATCGCCCGGGGACGATGACATCTGACGGAGAAGATGACATCTCGCGGGCAAGGGGGCCGGGGCGGGAGGGTCACACGGCGCGGTGCTTCTCCAGGGCGACGACCAGCGCCCGTCGGCGCGGTCGCTGGGAGAGGTGGACCACCAGCATCTCCCCCGTCTTGAGCCAGGGGTCGGACTCCGGCACCTGCTGCATGATGCGGTGCGGCGTGCGTCGTGCGACCTCCTCCACCACGGTGGGCAGCACGGGTCGGTGCGTGCACACGGCGACGGGAACGTCACGGTGGGTCATCTCGTGGTCGACGAGCTCGCGCACCGGGCGCTTGCTCTGCGCGTGCGCGTCCTCGGTGAGCTCGGGACGGAGCTCGGCGCCGACGCCGGTCGCCTCGAGGTAGGGCCGCACGGTCGCCGCGCACCGTTCCCACGGCGAGGTGATGACGTCCTCGACGCCAAAGGCGGCGAGGAGCGGCACGAGGTTCCGGGCCTGCGACTCGCCGGCCGGGGTCAGCGGCCGGGTTGCCTCTCCCTTGTCCCACGCCGACCGCTTCTTGGCCCGCGCGTGCCGGACCACCACCATCGTCCACGTGCGTAGCCGTTCGTCCTGCCACTGGTCGACGAGGACGCCGAGGGGGTCGCGGTCGTGGACGTAGGTGAGCAGGTCCCGTGCCGTGGCGATGTCCACCCAGCGGGCACCGTCTATCTCCGCGGCACCCGCCCGGCTGACCGGGTCGCGGCCGTTGACGCTCTGCGCAGCGTCCCCGAGCTCTTGGGCCGCCCAGTAGCGGGCGGTCTTCGCCCGCCCGTTCAGGTCCCGGTACCGCACCGTCGGCAGGGGCTGGCCGAGCGCCACGTGCAGACCGGTCTCCTCGGCCACCTCACGCACGGCGCACGCGGCGATGCTCTCGCCCTCCTCGAGCTTGCCCTTCGGCCAGGACCAGTCGTCGTACTTGGGCCGGTGGACGAGAAGCACCTCGAGCTTGCGGCCGCGCACACGCCAGACCACCGCGCCGGCGGCCTGGATCGTGGACTGTGCGCTGGTGGTCTGCGACGTCACCGGGTAGCCGCCACACGCCGTCGGGCACGGGCCATGAGCATCTCCTGCAGGTCGTCGAGCCGCCGACCGTCCGGGCCGACGTGGCGCCGGTGCCAGCCGTCGGTCTCCAGGTGCCAGGTCGACGTGGTGTCCGCCACGGACTGCTTCAGCAGCTCGACGAGGTAGTCGACCTGCGCCGGGTCGACGATCCGGATGAGCGCCTCGACGCGACGGTCGAGGTTGCGGTGCATGAGGTCGGCCGAGCCGATCCAGACCTCGGGGTCCCCGCCGTTGGCGAAGGCGAACACGCGGGCGTGCTCGAGGAAGCGTCCCAGGATGGAGCGCACCCGGATGTTCTCGCTCAGCCCCGGCACCCCGGCCCGGATGGCGCAGATGCCGCGGACGACGACGTCGACCGGCACCCCGGCCTGGCTGGCGCGGTAGAGGGAGTCGATCACGGCCTCGTCGACGATGGAGTTGGCCTTGAACCGCACCCAGGCCGGCCGACCGGCGCGGTGGTGCTCGATCTCCCGCTCGACACGCTCGACGAGGCCCGGACGGATCGAGCGGGGGGCCACGAGAAGCCGGTGGAACCGGGTGCGGGGCGCCCAGCCGGAGAGCTGGTTGAAGAGCCGGGTCAGGTCCTGGCCCACATCGCGGTCACAGGTGAGCAGACCGAGGTCCTCGTAGCCACGCGCGGTCTTGGGGTGGTAGTTGCCGGTGCCGACGTGGCAGTACCGCCGCAGCCCGTCCTGCTCCTGCCGCACCACCAGGCAGAGCTTGGCGTGGGTCTTGAGCCCGACGATGCCGTACACGACGTGCACGCCCGCCTGCTCGAGCTTGCGGGCCCAGGAGATGTTCGCCTGCTCGTCGAAGCGGGCCTTGATCTCCACGATCGCGAGCACCTGCTTGCCCGCCTGGGCGGCGTCGATGAGCGCGTCCACGATCGGCGAGTCGCCAGAGGTGCGGTACAGGGTCTGCTTGATCGCCAGCACCCGCGGGTCGGCCGCGGCCTGGGCGATGAACTGCTGCACTGAGGTGGAGAAGGAGTCGTACGGGTGGTGCAGGAGGATGTCCTGAGACCGGATGGCAGCGAAGAAGTCCGTGGGGTTGGCCGACTCGACCTCCGCGAGGCCGTGCGCGGTGACCGGCACGAACTTGGGGTACTTCAGGTTCGGCCGGTCGAGCTCGTGGACGAGGTTGAGGCCGGTCAGGTCCAGCGGGGCCGGCAGGTGGAACACGTCCTGCTCGCCCACCTCCAGCTCGCGCATGAGCAGGTTGAGGACGTGGTCGCTGATGCCCTGGGCCACCTCCAGTCGCACCGCGGGCCCGAACCGGCGCCGCACGAGCTCCTTCTCCAGGGCCTTGAGGAGGTTCTCGGCGTCGTCCTCCTCGACCTCGACGTCCTCGTTGCGGGTCACCCGGAAGGTGTGGTGCTCAACGATCTCCATCCCGGGGAAGAGCGTGTCCAGGTGGTAGGCGATGATCTCCTCGAGGGGCACGAACGCGGTGCGCCCGGTGGCGTCGGCGGGGACGTCCTCGGGGCGGTAGGGGCGACCGGCGGCGTCGACGGCGATGAACCGGGGCAGCAGCGGCGGGACCTTGACGCGGGCGAAGTGCTTCTTGCCGGTGGTGGGGTTGCGCACCACGACAGCGAGGTTGAGCGAGAGACCCGAGATGTAGGGGAAGGGGTGGGCGGGGTCCACGGCGAGCGGGGTCAGGACGGGGAAGATCTGCCTGCGGAAGAACTTGTGGAGGCGGTCCTGCTCGCTCTCGCCCAGATCCTCCCAGTGCAGCAGCTCGATGCCGACGTCGGCGAGCTTGGGCTGGACGTCCTCGGCGAAGACGCGGGCGTGGCGGGCGGTGAGCTCCTTGGCCTTGGTGCTGAGGCCCTCGAGCACCTGGCGCGGGGAGAGCCCGGACGCCGCGGTGACGGCCATCCCGGTGGCGATGCGTCGTTTGAGGCCGGCGACGCGGACCATGTAGAACTCGTCGAGGTTCGAGGCGAAGATCGCCAGGAACCACGCCCGTTCGAGGATCGGCAGGTCCTGGTCCTCGGCCTGCTCGAGCACCCGCTCGTTGAACGCCAGCCAGCTCAGCTCGCGGTCGGCGAACCGGCCCTCGGGGAGCTCGGACTCCTCGCCGGGCCGCGTCTCGTCCTCGGCGGCGGCCACCTGGCGTGCGAGGTTCGCCGACGACGTGGCCACCCCGCCGAGCAGGTGGGCCGTCATCACCTTCTCCCGTGCGACGTGCTCGTCCTCGGCGTCCTCCTCCAGGACGGCCAGGTCCGCCTCGGCGCCGGCCGGGTCGGCGTCGGCCGGGTCGACGTCGGCCACGTCGACGTCGGTACGTGCGAGGGGCTCGTCCGCCGGGCGGTCCCCGACCTCCGTGGCGTCGGCTGCGGTGCGCTCGGAGCTGCTCATGGGATCCATCGTTGCACCCGAACGTGACTGACGGGTGACGGGGCTGCCCCCGTCTCGCGAGCGCTCCGTTGCCGCCTCACCGGTACTGGACGTCGATGGCGACGCAGTGGAATCCCTCCCGCTGGTAGGTGCGCAGCGCGGCGGCGTTGTCCCCTTCCACGTAGAGCGTGGCCCGGGACAGGCCGCGCCGGTGCAGCTCGGCCAGGGCCCGCCGGGTGAGCATCCCGCCGAGCCCCTGCCCCTGCGCCTCCGGGTCGACGCCGAGGGCGTAGATCTCCCCGGACCTCTCGCCCGGCACGACCTTCACCCACATGGACGCGAGCGGCGCGCCGTCCGGGGCGGTGACCGGGCGCACCAGCCACAGCAGGGTCGGGTCGAACCAGGCCTCGGCCTCGCGGGCGCGCAGGTCGGCGACGGTCATGCGGCCCTGCTCGGGGTGCGTGGCGAAGGCCCGGGCGTTGAGCGTGACCCAGTCGTGCTCGTCCCGGTCCGGGTCGAACGTCTGCACCACGACGCCGGGGTGGCGGGGCACGGTGGCGTCGACCGGACCGAGCGGGGCGGACATCTGCAGCAGCTCGCGGACCACGGACATCCCTGCGGACGCCGCGAGCGCCTGCGCGCCGGTGAGGTTGCCGTGCGCCCACACCGAGACCCCGGGGGCGGCGGCGCGGACGGCGTCGAGCAGGGCCCGGCCCACCCCGCGCCGTCGGGCGAAAGGTACGACGGCGAGCTCGGCGCTGGCCTCGTCCCCCTCGCCCGGGTCGAGCTGGGCGTACCCGACCAGGCCGCCGCCGTCGTCGTGCGCGAGGAAGTGGCGGACCGGACGCACCGGGGTGCGCAGCTCGAGGACGGTCTGCTCCGACAGGGCCTCGACACCATCGGCCCGGGCAACCTCGTCGGCGAGGTCCAGGACGTCGGGGGCGGCGACGTCCCCGTTGAGCCGGTCCTCCTGGGTGATCACGCGTTCGTCCCTGCCTCCCTGGGCCCGCGCGGGCCCGAGGCCATTCTGTACCGCACGGGTGACACCCACCGCTGGGGTCTCCCCCGCTGGGGTGTCACCCCCGCCTGGCGGCTCAGGCGCCCGGCGGCATCATCCGGCGCGAGACGTCCGGGACCTGCGCCGGGCCTGGGGAGGCGTCGGCGATCCACGGCCCCGTGCCCTCGGAGGCGTCGATCACGCCGACCTCGGCCCACGTGTACTCGCCGTCGAGCACCTCCGCCGCGAGCTGCTCGTCCGCGGCGTCGGTGTTGGTCCACAGCTCGTCGAAGAGGCGCTCCACCCGCAGCCTGGACTGGCGGGCCCAGGCCCCGGCGAGCTTCACGGCCGCCGCCCCCACCCGCGGGTCGTCCTGGAGCTGCATCTGCGCCCGCACACACACGGCGGAGGTCGCGAAGAGCTCGGCGCCGATGTCGACCACCCGCCCGAGGAAGCCCTGCTGGTGCTCGAGCCGGCCCTGCCAGCGGGCCATGCCGTAGAAGGTGGAGCGGGCCAGGCGCCGGGAGGAGCGCTCGACGAAGCGCATGTGCGTGGCGAGCGGGCCGTACTCGGGATAGGCGGTCGGTAGCTGTCCAGGTCCGGTGAGGAGCGGCGGCAGCCACGTCGCGTAGAACGCCCCGGCCTTGGCCGCCGCCCGGGCCTTCCCGGCGAGGTCGACCTCGGGGTCGATGATGTCCCCGGCGACGGCGAGGTGGGCGTCGACCGCCTCCCGGGCGATGAGCAGGTGCATGATCTCCGTCGAGCCCTCGAAGATCCGGTTGATGCGCAGGTCCCGCAGCACCTGCTCGACCGGGACCGCCCGCTCGCCGCGGGCCTCGAGGGAGTCGGCCGTCTCGTATCCCCGGCCGCCGCGGACCTGGACGAGCTCGTCGGCCACCTGCCAGGCCAGCTCGGACGTGAACATCTTGGCCAGCGCCGCCTCGATGCGGATGTCGGTGCGGCCGGCGTCGGCGAGGTGGCTCGCGAGCTCGACGACGGCCTCCTGGGCGTAGGCGGCGGTGGCCATGAAGGCGATCTTGTGCGCGACGGCGGCGTGGCGGCCTACCGACCGGCCCCACTGGACGCGCTCGTGGGCCCACTCCCGCCCGATCTTCAGGCACCACTTGCTCGTGCCGACGCACAGCGCCGGGATGGACAGGCGACCGGTGTTGAGCGTGGTCAGCGCGATCTTCAGCCCTATGCCCTCACGGCCGAGCACATTGGCCGCCGGGACGCGGACCTGGTCGAACCGGGTGACGCCGTTCTCCAGCCCGCGCAGCCCCATGAAGGCGTTGCGGCGCTCGACGGTGATGCCCGGGGTGTCGGCCTCGACGACGAACGCGGTGATGCCGCCGCGGTGCCCCTCGGAGGCCGGTACCCGCGCCATGACGACGAGCAGCTCGGCGACGACGCCGTTGGTGGACCAGAGCTTGACGCCATCGAGCAGGTAGTAGCCGCCGTCGGTGGGGGTGGCGGTGGTGTGCAGCCGGGCGGGGTCGGAGCCGACGTCGGGCTCGGTAAGGAGGAAGGCGGAGATCGCCCCGGCGGCGCAGCGGGGCAGGAACGCGCGCTTCTGGTCCGCGTTGCCGAACTGCTTGACGGGTTCGGGCACCCCGATCGACTGGTGTGCCGAGACGAGGGCGCCGAGGCTGGCGTTGGCGGTGCCAAGCAGCATGAGGGCGCGGTTGTAGTGGACCTGGCCGAGACCGAGCCCGCCGTACTCGTCGGGGATCTTGATCCCGAAGGTGCCGATCTGGGCGAGGCCGCGGACGACGTCGTCGGGGATGCGGGCGTCGCGCTCGATCTGCCGGCCGTCCACGTGGTCCCGGAGGAACCGCTCGAGCTGCTCGAGGTACGCCTGGCCCCTCGCCTCGACGTCGGGCGCGGGGCGAGGGTGGGGGGCGATGAGGTCGGGCCGGAACCGGCCCAGGTAGAGCTCCTTGGCGAAGGAGGGCAGCTCCCACTCCGTCTGCCGGGCCGCCTCCGCGACCTGGCGGGCCTCCTTCTCGGTGACGTGGGCGCGCTGGGCGCCCTCGGCGTTCTGTGTGCCCTCGTGCTTGACCTGTGTCGGTGCCGCCATCAGACCCTCCCCCGTCGTCGTTGCCGGTACCGGCAGTATCACCTACATCGGCGGGGACCGGAAGGGGATCGGGTCGGCGCCACCCCTACTGGCCGCGGCGGCAGACCGCGACAATGGGCACGCGAAGGGAGACAGCGTGCGCGAGCAGGTCATCACCGGGCACGGCGGGCCGACGCGCCTGGCCGGCCGTCAGGCACCGGATCCCGAGCCCGGCCCGGGCGAGCTGCGTGTCCGCGTCGCCGCCGTCGGGGTGAACTTCGCCGACGTGCTGGCCCGGCAGGGTCTCTACCCGGGCGCGCCACGGCCGCCGTTCGTCCCCGGCTACGAGGCGTCCGGAACAGTCGACGCCGTCGGCCCTGGGGTGGAGGCGTCGCGGATCGGTTCCGACGTCGTCGCCCTCACCCGCTTCGGCGCCTACACGGACGTGCTCGTGGTGCCGTCGGCGCAGGCGCTGCCGCTCCCTGCGGGGCTGACGCCGGAGCAGGGCGCCGCCCTGCCGGTGAGCTACCTGACCGCCTGGGCGCTGCTGGTCGTCATGGGGTCGCTGACGGCGGCGGACACCGTCGTTGTCCACAACGCCGGCGGCGCGGCGGGCCTCGCGCAGCTGGACATCGCGGCGCACGTGGGCGCGCGGGTGGTGGGCACGGCGAGCGCGTGGAAGCACCCGTTCCTGCGTGAGCGCGGCGCCGCGGAGCTGATCGACCCGCGCGCCGAGGACTGGGTGAGGCGGGTGCGGACGCTCACGGACGGCCACGGCGCCGAGCTGATCACGGACCCGCGAGGCGGCCGACTGTGGCGGGAGAGCTACCGAGCGCTGCGGCCGACCGGGCGGCTCGGCGTGTACGGCGTCTCCTCGGCGACGGCGCGGCCCGGCCTGCCGGGCCCGGTGCGGCTCGTCCGGGCGGCCCTGGGCGGGCCGCTGCTGCACCCCATCGCGCTGATGAACCGCAACGTCGGCGTGTTCGGCGTCCACCTCGGGCGGATGTGGCAGGAGACGGAGAAGACCCTTGGCTGGGCGGAGCGGCTGCTCGCCGGCGTCGGGGAAGCGTGGGTCCGCCCCCACGTCGACCGGGCCTTCCCGCTGGAGCAGGCCGCCGCGGCGCACGCCTACCTGGAGGCGCGGCGCAACCTCGGGAAAGTCGTCCTCGTCCCCTGAGCCATGAGCAGTCGAGCGACCGAGCTGCCGTCGGTCGGGCGAGCCGATTTCAGTCGAGCTTCTCGGCGCGGTAGAGCTCGGCCGCCTCCTCGAGCTCCTCGGCGGTCGTCAGCAGCGCGCCGGCGCGGCGGGTGACCCGGAAGGCGAGGTCGTCGTCGTCCTCCTGGATCCAGTCCGCGTGCAGCGCGGAGCCGGTGGCCAGCACGCGGAGAAAGGCCGCCGCGCGCTCCAGGGCCACGGCGAGGTCGCCGTCGAACAGCCCGGAGAGCACCTTGTCCACCAGGTCCCTGACCTCCTGCGGTCCGGGTGGATCGGCAACCCCGGCGACGGCGCCGGAGACCTCGGCGCGCTGGAGACCGAGCCGGTAGCGGCTCGCCACGGTGTCCGGGTCGCGGCGGACCCATTCACGCAGCAGGTACAGCCGCCACAGGGTGCCGGGCAGGGTGGTGTGGGGGCTGCGCGACCACAGGGCGGCGATCTCGTCGAGACCCTCTGTGTCGACGAGCTGGACCAACCGCTGGACGAGGTCGGGGTCGTCGGCGCCCTCACGGCCGCCGTGCACCAGCGCGCCGGCGGTGGTGTGGGCGATCTCCGACCGGGTCGCCGGGTCCTCGTCGCCCTGGATGAGCTCGGCCTCGGCCGGGTCGAGCATCGCCGGTCGCCGGAATCGTCGCTCAGCCATCACTGCTCCTCTCGCCCCGGGTCGGGGTCCGTGTGCGCGGCGGTGGTGGCCGCCGCCGGGCGCGTGCCGTGGGGGCGCGCCCCGCGATTGTCTCGCACGGACCCCCGGCGCGCACCGGGCAGATGGTCTCTTGCGTCAGGGCAGCTGCCAGCTTGGCCACGGTGATGAGTCGCGGCGAGGCCGGGCTGGCGTCGTCACGTTGGAGCGACTCCTCGAGTCCGCCATGGTCCACAACGATGACGCTCCGTTGGTGACCGAGATCATTGAGGCGGTCGCGACGGCGGCACGGACGGTGACCTTTGGGAAGTCCGACGATGACACCTACAGTGAGTAGTCTCACCAGGATCGCCGGCGCCGGGCCCTCACCCAAGAACGATCCGGTAACCAACACCCTTACGTCCGTGCTCGACCAGCAGCGAGCCACCGTGGTCAGGAAGCTCACTGGCCTGTCTGATAGGCAGGCGCGCAGCCGACCAGTGCCGACCTCGACCATGACACCCATGAGTCTGGTCCGGCACTTGGCCGCCGTTGAGCGTGGTGGTTCAGCACCGACTTCGCCGCACTGCGCGTCGCGCCGCCGTGGCCCGACGGTGACCTTGTCCGGGACGGGTTCGAGCTCGGTGACGACGACACGCTGGCGAGCAGCATCGCGCTGTACGTCGATGAGTGCGCCACCTCCCGTCAGGTGTTCGCGGCGGCTCGCGGCCTCGACGAGCCCGCCAAGCAACCGCCGGACCAAGCGTTCAACTTGTGGTTCGCCCTCGCCCACATGATCCAGGAGACGGCGCGTCACAACGGTCATCTCGACCTCATCCGCGAGGCCATCGACGGCTCGACGGGCGTGTAGCGGGGCAGTCTCCGGACCTTGTCGCAGCCGCGCCGCGCTGGTCTCCGCGAAAAGGACCGCGCCCCGCTCGTGCGGGGACCGCTGCTCAGCACGTTCGCGATCTTCATTCATCGCCATGTTCGCTACCGCCGTGTAGCACCGCACCACCACGGCAGGCCTCGGACCCACTTCAGGGCCTCTGGGGGTTCCACTCTTTGACTCCGGCTTGCGGAAACACTGAAATGTGCCCCTCTGCGAGGACAGTCGAACGGAACGACGCGAGGGCGAGCCGGAACGCCGAGCGCTGGCGCCCAGAATGTGCTCGAGTCACCACCTGATCTCCCGCCAGGTGGCAACGGTGGGTCCGGGTAGTGCGCGCCGGTAATGTTCCGGCAGGGCTCGAGTAGCTGCCCGGCGAGAAGGGGGACGGATGAACATCACGCCCGAGGTGCGCCACCCCGGTGAGTACGCACACTGGCAGGGCACGGCCTATCAGGCGACCGGGGCGAGGGGTCTCGTGAGGCTGGTCGCCCGGCAGGAGGACAGTCCGGGTCCTCAGTGGCACCGGGGTGTGGACCCCCGCGGCGACACCGAGTTCACCCGTATCGTCGCGGCCACTGACGTGGACTGGTGGATCCACGTGCACGTCGCCGCCACGTGGGAGGACTTGAACTTCCAGCTCATGCGCGTCGAGAGCGACGGCATGGGCTGGGGCTACGTCGTCGATGACCACCGATGCACCAGTGCCCATGCCACCACCGCCGAACTGCAGGGTGGCGAGCTGAAGCAGGTCGACCGTGGCGAGGTGCACCTCGGCGTCCCGCTGCAGTACCTCGCGAACTTCCGTGA
Organism: Georgenia yuyongxinii; assembly: GCF_006352065.1. NCBI lineage: Bacteria > Bacillati > Actinomycetota > Actinomycetes > Allobogoriellales > Allobogoriellaceae > Georgenia > Georgenia yuyongxinii. The sequence goes on from NZ_CP040915.1 coordinate 3,692,884, forward strand.
GCGCGTCACCGACCGCAAGGCGTCCGCGCTCAAGAACCGCTAGGTGGGCACGAGAAGCTCGGACGCCGGCTGGCCGCGCGACCAGCCGGACGGCCCCCGCGCGACTGGCATACTTCCGTGGAGGGTTCCGTGGAACGTTTCGTGGATTAAAGAGTGGAACCCCCGGGCCTCTAGCTCAATTGGCAGAGCAGCGGACTTTTAATCCGCGGGTTGCGGGTTCGATCCCCGCGGGGCCCACCTTTAACGGACCTACCCTGGGCACCCCTGGCCGTGCGGCGGCGGGCCCGACCACCGCGGTGAACTACGGTGTGCGGCTCGTGATCAGTCGCTATGTGTCCGTATCGTTGTCGGGGCCGGTCATGGCCGTGGTGACGGCGCTGCTGTGCGCCGTCGTCCTTGTCGTGCCCGTGCTGGTCCTGCCCATTCTGCCGGGAGCACCAGCGCCGTGCGTCTGCCCCGGGCGCTCGTCGCGTTCCTCGCGCTCGTCGCCGTCATGGTCATCGTGTCCGAGAACTCCCCGCAGCTCCCCGGCTCGTTGTGGGCGCTGCTGTTTCTCGGCGCCGGTCTCGCGCTCGCCTACGCGGTGATGGTGCGGGTCACGGCCAAGGCGGCCAACGGACCCAGCGCGCCCGGCCGCGCCCTGTACGACCAGGCGCGGGGGTTCCGGCGCTACGTCGCCACGGCCGAGGCGGAGCAGGTCCGCTTCGAGGAGGGCATCGACGTCTTCTCGCGGTACTTGCCGTACGCGATGGTCTTCGGCGAGGCAGAGCGCTGGGGCGAGGTCTTCGCGCAGCTGGCGGGACAGGGCCAGGCCGCCCCGCCTTCCTGGTACGTGGGATCGCACCTCCGCGACGGAACCAGCGGCTCGTCCTTCGCCCAGTCACTGGGCTCGTTCGCCACTGCCTCGAGCTCGACGCTGAGCTCCACACCAGGGTCCTCCGGCTCCTCCGGGTCCCGCGGAGGAGGTGGTGGGTTCTCCGGCGGAGGCGGGGGTGGCGGCGGCGGTCGCTGACGGCGCGGCCCTGTTGCAGACCGGACCGTGGATGACTTGTCACGGAGGAGTTGACATGTCACGGAGAAGAACCGTGGATGACATGTCACGGAGAAGAGGGGACGCGTGCCGGCGGCCATAATCGGTTCATGGCGGAGGAGCCGCTGACCGATCTGCACCTCGACGTGTACGACACGCGCGAGGGGCCGTGGAACCCTGAGCACGGCGAGATCAAGATCCCGGACGACTGGACCTTCCTGCCCTCCGGGGACGCGTTCGTCACGCGCACTGTCAAGGCGGCGGGCCGGTACTGGCTGGCCTGGCGCCCACGCGGACGCAACCGCCCGCACCGCCGACTCGAAGGCCTGTGGGCGCCGGCGGCGGCTATCGCCGAGGCGCAGGCGGCCGCGGCAGCGACCGCCGAGCGGCGGGAGCGGCAGCGCGAGCGGGGCGCGCGCCAACGCGCCCGGTCCGAGGACCGCTACCGCACCGAGCTCGCCGCCGCGATCCTGGTCTACCTCGGCTTCGACGCCGCGCACGTGGACCTCGCCCACCAGATCGCGGACGGGGCCGCCGGCCATGCGGCGATCGTCGGCAGCGGTCGGGTGGGCCGGACCCGGAAGCTGCCGCTCGAGGACCGCGCGGCCCTGGCGGCGCGGGCGTGGATCCGCCACCGGTTCACCGACTACGAGGACCGGCTGAACAGCCTCTACGGCGACGACCTCCTGCTCGACGAGCTGGACTACCGCGGCATCAAGCACGACGCGCACTCCGCCGTCGACGCCTTCCTCGCCGAGCACCGCCCTCCCTGCTGACCACCGCCGTCCGATGCGCTGTCAGGAGGAAGACACCATGATGCGCATCCTCATCACCGGGTCGACCGACGGGCTCGGCCTCGCGACCGCTGAGACGCTGCTCAGCGAGGGGCATGAGGTGGTCGTGCACGCCCGCTCGGAGGAGCGGGTGCCCGCGGTCCAGCACCTGCTCGACCGGGGCGCGCACTGCCTGCTGGGCGACCTCGCCGACCCCGCCCAGGTGCGAAGGATCGCCGACAGCGCGAACCGGCTCGGCAGCATCGACGCCGTCATCCACAACGCCGGGGTCTGGCACGGGCCCGCGGTCCTGGCGGTCAACGTGGTGGCCCCGTACCTGCTGACGGCGCTGATCCCGGGTCCACGCCGCCTGATCTACCTCAGCAGCGGCATGCACCGCGGCGGCGACCCCCGGCTGAGCGGCCTGGACTGGACGGGACGCACCGCGACGGCGTCGTACTCCACGAGCAAGCTGCTGGTGACCGCACTGTCGGCCGCTATCGGACGCCGGTTCCCTGAGGTCCTCAGCAACGCGGTGGATCCGGGCTGGGTGCCCACCCGGATGGGCGGGTCATCCGCCCCGGACGATCTGCGGCTCGGCCACCGGACGCAGGAGTGGCTGGCCACCAGCAGCGACCCGGCGGCGCTGACCAGCGGGGGCTACTGGTACCACCAGCGCACCCGCGCACCGCACCCGACGGTGAACGACCACCACTTCCAGGACGCGATGGTGCACCACCTGGCCGATCACACCGGCGTTACGCTCGACGCCCTGGACGGCTGATAGGCACGGCAAAGGGCCGGCCGCACGACGGCGGCCGGCCCTGCCCAGGTCAGCGTACGGAGCGGCTCCTGCCGCGGATGCCGAGATAGATCGCGATGAAGACGATCGCCAGCACGATCGAGATGACCCACCTGATCCAGTCGATCCCCGGCGTCTCCTCCACACCTAGGAGGTTGGACAGGTAGTACCCGGCAAGGGCGCCGAGCGCGCCGAGGATGATCGTCCAGATGACACCGATGTTCTGGTCGCCCCGCATGAACAGGCGGGCGAGAGCACCGATCACGGCTCCGAAGATGATCAGGCCGATGAGTTCTCCCATGGTGGGACACCCCTCTCTTCCGTCGTCAGGCCGCAGCATGCGGACGCCGCCGTCTGGCGGCTGACGTCGGAATCGTTGCAGGTCACGTGCGGGTGCGCACGCCGAAACTGCGGGCGCCGGACCTACAGGCCGCGACCGTTCGCGGTCGCACGGCGCCGGGCGTGCGGACGACCGGCCGGCTCCGCGGCGCGGGCACGGGGGGTGCCGGAACGCTCGCCCGAGGTGGTGCTGTGGACCGGGCGCGAACCGCCGTCGGACCGGGCAGGACCGGTCTGCCCACCGGATCCACCACGACCGCGACGGCGGGCCGGGCGGCCTGCGGGTGCGGCCTGACCGCCGACCCGCGCAGGGCGGCGCGCCGGCTGCGGTGCGGGCTTGCGGGAAGCGGCGACGGGCGCGCTGTCCGGCGCGACCGGTGCCGCGATCGCGCCGACCAGGGCGCGTACCCGCTGGTCCGATGCCCCGACCCGTGCGGGCGTGGCGGTGATCTTGGCAGCCCGGGCCAGCGACCGGAAGTCCGCGCGCTGCTCGGGCAGGACCACGGTCACGACGTCGCCGCCGTGGCCCGCGCGGGCGGTGCGGCCCGAGCGGTGCAGGTAGGCCTTGTGCTCGGCCGGCGGGTCGACGTGGACGACCAGGTCGACATCGTCGACGTGGATGCCGCGGGCGGCGATGTCGGTGGCCACCATGACCTTGACCTCACCGGAGGAGAACGCGTCCAGGCCGCGCTCGCGCGCGTTCTGGGACAGGTTGCCGTGCAGCTCCACGGCCGGGATGCCGGCGGAGGTGAGCTGGCGGGCCAGCTTCTTGGCCTGGTGCTTGGTGCGCGTGAACAGGATGCGGCGGGTGGCTCCGGAGGCGAGGGCCTGCACCAGGTCGGACTTCTCCGTGGGCGAGGCGACCTCGAAGACGTGGTGCTCCATCGAGGTCACGGCCGAGGTGTCCGGGTCGACGCTGTGCTGGAGGGGCTCGCGCAGGAACTGCCGGACGAGCTTGTCCACCCCGTTGTCGAGCGTGGCGGAGAACAGCAGGCGCTGGGTCCCGGCCGGTGTCGCCTTGAGGATGCGGGTCACGCCCGGCAGGAAGCCGAGGTCGGCCATGTGGTCGGCCTCGTCGAGGACGGTGATGGCGACGGCGTCCAGACGCACGTGGCCCTGGTTCATGAGGTCCTCGAGGCGGCCGGGGCACGCCACGACGATGTCCACGCCCCGCTGCATCGCAGCGACCTGCGAGCCCTGTTTGACGCCGCCGAAGATCGTCGTGACGTTCAGCCCGGCGGCGGTGGCCAGCGGCGTGATCGTCTCGGCGATCTGGTTGGCCAGCTCCCGGGTGGGGGCGAGCACCAGGCCGCGGGGACGGTTCGGCTGGCGGCGGCCCGGGAGTCGCTCCCCCGAGGGCACGAGTGCCGCGAGACGCGCCACGAGAGGCAGGGCGAAGGCGAGCGTCTTGCCGGAGCCGGTGCGGCCGCGGCCCAGGACGTCACGTCCCGCCAGGGTGTCGGGCAGGGTGGCGGACTGGATCGGGAACGGTGCGTCGATGCCGCGGGCGGTCATGGACCGCACGAGCGACGCAGGTACGCCGAGGGCGGCGAAGGTGGTGGTGGTGGGCAGAGTGGTGTCAGGCACGGAAACGGTACTTCTCTCAGCTGGAGGTCACCGCAGGCATCTCCGCTGTCCGCGTCATCGGCGGCCGGGCCGCCGGCGCTGTAGCCGTGCTGTGCGATGTCGGGGCTCGCCGGTGCGGCGGGCGTCCCTGGTGTCCAGTATCGCACGCGCCGTCCAGTTGCGGAGCGTGTGGTCCGGTGAGACGGCGCACGGCGGTGCGGCCGTAGGGTCGGGGCGTGGGCGAGCAACCCGGCTGGAGCGACCGCGACCGTGCACTGTGGGACACCTGCGAGATGGTGGCGGCCCGCGTGCGCGGTCTCCCGGTGCACCCGCCGGTTCCGGTCGGCTCCCCGGTGCGTCCGGTGGCCGACGGCGAGACCTTGCTGGCCGCTGGGCCGGTCACCCGGTACGTGGTCCAGGCGGGGGACGGCTCCTACCGGCGCAGCTCGGGCTTCTTCTTCGCCACCGGTGCGGTGGGACTGGCGGCGACGGCGGCCGTGGCGGCCGGGCAGGTGCTCGGGAACTCCCGCCGGAAGAAGGCGGCACGTCTCGACGCCGCCCCGCGCTGGGTGCCGGCGGGCACCGGCCTGCTGACGGTCTCCACCCACGGCTTCTACATCTCGGCCCCGGCCGGCCTGGCGCCCTGGTCCTTCGCGGCGGTCGGGGCGTGCGAGGTGGGTCGCCCGGGCCTCGTCGACCTGTCTGGCCAGTCCACCGCGGGACCGGTGCGCTGGCTCCTGGAGTCCGACTGGGCCGAGCTGCTCTTCGCCATGTGGGCCCTGGCCGCCCACCCGACGCACCCGCAGCTCGCGACGGGGGCGTGGCTGCCGCCCGGCTGGCTCGAGCACGCGGCCCGGCTGCGGGGCGGGGCGGCAGCCACGGCGGTCAGCCAGCTTCCGGGCCCGGACACGGGTCTGTTCAGAACCTGAAGACGCTCACGCGCTCGCGCAGCTCGTCCGACATGCGGGCGAGCTCGTCGGTCGAGGCCTCCATGTGTCCCGTGACGTCGGACGTGGTGCGGGCAGCGGTGGCGACCCCAGTGATGTTCTGAGCGATCTCCCGGGCCCCGGTGGCAGCCTCGGCGAACGACCGGGACATCGCGTTGGTCGTCACGGTCTGTTCCTCGACCGCGGAGGCGATCGTCATCTGATAGTCGTTGATCTGCCCCACGACCTCACTGATCCGGCCGATGGCACCCACCGCCACGCCCGTCTGGGCCTGGATGGCCTCGATCCGGCGGGCGATGGACTCCGTCGCCCGCGCCGTCTCGTGGGCCAGCTCCTTGACCTCCGAGGCTACGACGGCGAAGCCCTTGCCCACCTCGCCGGCACGGGCGGCCTCGATCGCGGCGTTGAGGGCCAGCAGGTTCGTCTGCTCCGCGATGGCGGTGATGACCTTGACGACGTCGCCGATCTCCTGGGAGGACTCCCCCAGCCGGGTGATGACGCCGTTGGTGGCCGCCGCGTGCTCGGTCGCCTGGGCGGCGACCTTCGCCGCCTCGGCGGCGTTGTGCGCGATCTGCCGGATCGACACCTCCATCTGCTCGGCGCCCGCCGCGGCGGACTGGACGTTGTGCGAGATCTGCTCGGTGGCCGAGGCGACCACGCCCACCTGGGCCGAGGCTTCCGCGGCCCCAGCGGCCACGTGCGTGCTGCCGGCGGAGAGCTCCTCCGCGGCGGTCGCGACGGCCTGCGCCGTCTGGCTGACCGCGGCCATGGTGCGGCCCAGCTGGCGCATGGACGCGCCGAGCGAGGCGGCCATGTGCCCCAGCTCGTCTCGCGCACCCACCTCCGGGAGCGCAGTCAGGTCGCCGCGGCCGAGCGCGGCTACCGACGCGCCGACCGTCCGCACGGTCCGGGTGATCTGCCTGACGATGAGGGTGGCGATCAGGCCGCTGGTGGCGAGGCCGACGATCAGTGCGACGACGAGGTTGCGCTCGGCACGAGTGGCCTGTGCCGCCCCGTCCTCCATGGCGTCGGTGGCGTAGTCGTCCTCGGCGATGAGCGAGGACCGGATCAGGTCGCTGACGTTCTGGGCCAACGGGTGGAGGGTCCGCTCGAAGTACGCCTCGGTCGCGGCGCCGTCACCGGACCGCACGTGTTCGGCCCATCCGGTCCGGACCGCCCCGTGGTAGGCCTCCAGCGCCGTCCGGATCGGGTCGACGAGACTCGGGTTCGCCGCCGTGGGGCGGTACACCTCGAGCCGCTCCAACGTCACGGCCGCCCGCTCGTCGAGCTCGACCAGGTGCTGCTCGACGGTCACCGGCGAGCGCATCGGCAGGGCGAGGGCTTGCGTGCGGCTCTCGGTGAACAGCCGTTCGGCGCTGACGAGATCCAGGACCGACGCGGTCGAGAAGTGGTACTGGTCGTCCATCGCCCCGGCAAGGCCCCGCACGTTGAGGATGCCGAGCGCGGCCATGGTGAGCGCGACGATCCCGAGGATGCCGACCGCGCTGATGATCTTGCGGCCGATCGGCCGGTTCGCGAACCACGCCCGTGCCCGGCCGCGGCCTCGGCCCTCGGCGCGGTCTCGCGTCTGATAGCGGCCACGCAGTGGCATGGGACGGACAGCCGTGGCGGCGTCGGCCATGTTGCCCTCCCCGTCGAGCGCGAGACACGCAGTCCTGTCAGACATCGACCCCGCGGCGACACCCATGACGAGAGCCGGCTGTGATCTTGGTCACACACGGCCCCGGTCACCGGGCGCTGCGGCGCCGCGGCGGGCCTGCCGACGGTTGCGCGGCCAACGCCACGGCGACGCTTATCAGCACCAGCCCGAGCACCTCTCCGGTGGTGGGCACCTGCTCGAGCACCACGAGCCCGACCAGCAGGGACGTCGCCGGCAGCAGCGAGGTGAGCAGCGCGAACGTGGCCGCGGAGAGCCGGGTGAGGGCGACCTGCTCGATCGCGTACGGCACCAGCGAGGAGAGCACGCCCACCCCGACCACGGCCAGCAGGAGGGCCGGGTCGGCCAGGGGCTCGCCGGCCGTGCGCGCGGCCACCGGGACGTAGACCAGCGCGCCGGCCGTCATCCCCACCGCCAGGGAGTCCAGCCCGCTGCGCCCGGCAGCGATCCGCCGGCCCAGGACGATGTAGACCGCCCACGCCGCCCCGGCCGCGAGCGCGAAGCCGACCCCGACGGCGGTGCCGGGAGCCGACCAGTCCAGGCCGAGCCCGGAGATCGACAGCACGCCGAGCAGCGCGACGCCGATCGCGAGCCGGATCCGCCAGCCGCGCCCGCCGATGGCCGCGACGGCCACCGGCCCGAGGTACTCCAGGGAGACGGCGGTGCCGAGGGGCAGGTGGTCGATCGCCACGTAGAAGAGCAGGTTCATCCCGGCCAGCACGAGGCCGAACAGCGCCGAGCTTCCCAGGTGGCGCCACGTCCAGGCCCGGCGCCACGGGCGCCGCCAGGCCAGCAGCAGCACCGCCGAGACGGCGATGCGCCACCACGCCACCGTGGTGGCGGGCATGAGCGTGAACAGGCCGACGGCGATCGCGGCCCCCACGTATTGGCTCAGCCCGGAGAACATGAACAGCGCGGGAGCCGGCACCCGCCCACGGTTCACGTCAGCGCTCCCGCGAACGCGACGACCACCGGGATGCAGACCAGCGTGCTGAGCAGCACCGTGTCCCGCACGAGCGGGACCGCCCGGCCGTACCGCATGGCGTAGACGAAGACGTTCTGCGCCGTCGGCAGCGCCGCGACGACCACGGTGCCGAGCAGGTCCGAGCCGCTCAGTCCCATGACCTTCCACGCCAGGACGTAGGCGACCGCCGGCGCGAGGAGGGTCTTGAGGCCGACGGCGAGCCACAGCGGCCCGCGTCCCGCGCCGGTGCCGGGCAACGGCGACCCACGCAGGGACAGCCCGAACGCGACCAGCATGGTGGGCACTGCCATCGCACCGACCATCTCGATCGGGGCGAGCACGAGATCGGGGAGCCGCCAGCCGGTGACCGAGAACAGCAGGCCGAGCGCGACACCGATGACCAGGGGGTTGCGCACCGGGGTCAGCAGGACGTGTCCGAGGGAGGTCCCGCGCCGGCCGGTCTGCAGATCGAGGACGGTGAAGCTGACCGGCACCATCACCAGCAGCTGAAGCAGGAGGATGGGCGCGATCGCCGCCGCGTCGCCGACCGCGAATACGAGGATCGGGATGCCGAGGTTGCCCGCGTTGACGTAGCTGGCGCTGAGTGTCCCGAGGGTGAGCTCGGCACCGCGCCGGCCCAGCAGGAACCGGGCGACCACGACGTACACCAGCGCGGCGACCGCCACGGTAACGACGTTGACGAGGGCGCCGGCGGAGAAGATGTCGGTGACGTCGGCGCCTGCGACGGTGAGGAACATCAGCGCCGGGGTGGCGGCGAAGAACGTCAGCCGGGACAGGACGAGGTCCGCGTCCTTGCCGAGCACCTCGAAGCGACCGAGCAGGTACCCGAGGACGACGATCACCGCGAGGGTGGCGAAGCCCGTGAGCACTGCTCCCACGCCGGGTCCCCCTTCCTGCGCCGCTCCGGCGGCCCGGGTCATCCTCCCATCCACGGCCGTCCGGGCCGGGCACCGCTGGGTCAGGGGACCGGCACAACCTCGGCGCTGAGCGCGGCGTGGTCCGAGATCGTCAGGTGGTGCGCCCGTCCGGTGCCGGCGGGGCGCACGCCATCACCGAGCAGATGGTCGAGCTGGGTGCGCGGGCGGGCGTTGGTGAAGGTCGGGGCCACCGCCAGCGCAGTCCACCCGGTGACCTCCTCGACCGCGGCGGGCGGGAGATTGAGGTCCCCGCCGAGCACTCGCGGGCCAGGCAGCACGGCCAGCGCCCGCACGCACCGGGCCAGCTGCCGCCGGGCCACGTCGGGAAACACCGACAGGTGCGTCACCGCCACGGTTGTCGGGCCGCCAGGTGTCTCCACGACGGCGGCCAGGCACACCCGGCCTGCGTCCACCTGCGGGAACCACCCGCCCAGCGACCATCCGAGCAGGTCCGCGCCGCGGCGCAGCCGGACGCCGCCGCCACGCAGCCGCAGCGCGTGCCAGGAGCGCACGGGGTAGCGGCTCAGGAGCGCGACGCCGTAGGCGGGCCCGTCGACGGACGAGCGTCGCGGCCGGCGGGCCAGCCCTGTGGCGGAGCCGGCCAGCGAGGCGGCGAACCGGTGGTGCGGCAGGTCCAGCTCGCGGGCCAGCAGCGCCGCCTGGTCCACCCGTCCCGAGCGTGGCTGGTGCCGGTCGACCTCCTGGACGAGCACGATGTCCGCGTCCACCGCGCGGAGCTCTGCGGCCGCCTCGGTGAGGCTGACGCCGTCGGCCGGCTGACCGACCCGTGGTGAGCCGACCGCGGGCAGGGCGTGCTGGAGGTTGACGGTGAGCAGCCGCAGGGCCGTCACGGTGCCGGCGCGCCGTCCGGCCGCTCCTCGAACGTCAGGGAGACGGAGTTCATGCAGAACCGGTCTCCGGTGGGCGTCTGCGGCGCGTCGTCGAAGACGTGGCCCAGGTGGGACCCGCAGGCGGCGCAGCGGACCTCGGTGCGCACCATCCCGTGCGAGCGGTCCACGATCAGCTCGACGGCGTCGCTCTCCTTGGGGGCGTAGAAGCTGGGCCAGCCGCAGTGGGCCTCGAACTTCGTGGCCGAACGGAACAGCTCGGCGCCGCAGGCGCGACAGCTGTACACGCCGGCACGGTCCTCGCCGAGCAGCTTGCCGGTGAAGGGACGCTCGGTGCCGGCCTCGCGCAGCACGTGGTACTCGAACTTGTCGAGCTCGGCGCGCCACTGCTCCTCGGACTTGGAGATCTTGGTCATGGCTCCATCCTGCGCTGCGAACGCGTCCGCGTCACGCCGGCCCGTCTGCGTCGTCCGGCGCCGCGTCCTTGCCGTGGACCGCCCCGCGCCCCCGGCTGTCCTCCCGTTTGCGCTCGGCCACGGCCTCGCGCTCCTCGAGCACCTCCTGGGCCGGACCGCTGAACGCCTCCGCCCGCTCCTCGGCCTCTTTCGAGCCGCTGAAGAAGCTCGCCTCGTGCCCGACGGCCGTGCCGGTGGGCTGCAGCACGGCGGTGCTCGCCGACTCGTCCTCGGCGCGGGGCCGGCGGACACGCAGCGGTGTCCGGGTGGCCGGGCGGGTGGGGACGGGTGTGGTGGCCGAGCGGTCGTCGGCCGCGTGGTCGCGCGCCGCGTGGCTGCCGGCGTGGTCGCGCGCCGCGTCGTCGTTCCCGTGGTCACCGCCCGGTCCCGGCTCGCCGGGCAGCGCGAGCGCGCCCGGCTCGATGAGCTGGGTGGTGTCGGTGGAGGGGCGCGGCCGCAGGTCCGCCCGGCGCAGGCTCTCCCCCGAGCGGGCGCGGCGCCGGTCCTCGCGCTCGGCCCGGCGCCGGGCGCGCCGGGCGGCGAGCTCACGTTCGCGCCGCACGTCGGTGTCCTCGGGCAGCGGCGGCGCGAGCAGGGTGTCGTCCGCTGCGGCCGTCGGCGCGCCGTCCAGCTCGGTGAGCTCGTTCAGCTCGTCGACCACCTCCCGGTAGCGGGGGTCGGAGCGCTTGTCGGTGACCGTCACGACCTCCTGCTCTTCGAACCGCTGCCGGGGCAGGGCGTAGGGGGCGACAGTCTGCAGCCAGTCCACGAGGTTCTCGCGCAGGAAGTACTTCAGGTCGGTCAGCGTGCCGGCGTCCTTGCCCGAGACGAGGGCCCGCATCGTCAGCGTGCCCCCGGTGGCCTTGTCCACCTGGAGCAGGCCCACCCGCTCGTCCCACAGGTCCGTCTGCCGCAGCAGCCGCTCGAGCTCGGCACGCATGGCCGGGACGGGCACGCGCCAGTCGGTCTCGATCTCCACGGTGCCGAGCAGCGCCGGCGCCTGCCGCGTCCAGTTCTCGAAGGGCTTGGTGGTGAACTCGGTCGACGGCATGATCATCCGCCGGTCGTCCCAGAGCCGAACCACCACGTAGGTCAGCGTGATCTCCTCGATGTAGCCGAACTGCCCCTGGACGATGACGATGTCGTCCACCCGGATCGCGTCGGTGAAAGCGAGCTGAAGTCCCGCGAAGACGTTGCCGAGCGTGGTCTGCGCGGCCAGGCCGGCCACCACCGAGAGCAGACCGGCGGAGGCCAGCAGGCTGGCGCCGGCGGTCCGGGCCCCCTCGAAGGTGAGCAGTGCCGCCGCGATCCCCACGACGACGATGACGGCGACCCCCACCCGCCGCAGGACCTGCGCCTGGGTCTGGACCCGGCGTGCCCGGGTGGTGGCGCCCGTGCGGGCGATGCGGGCGAGCGCGGCGTCCTCCACCACGCGGACCATCGCGGCGACGAACCAGGTGACCGCGGCGATCAGGACGATCAGCAGGGCGTGCTGGGCGAACGTACGCCAGGTTGGCTCGACGATCCCCCGCGGGACGGGGGTGGCAAGGACGAGGCCGGTCCACGCGCCGATCACCACCAGGATCGCCTGCAGGGGCCGTCGGCCACGCCGCACCAGCACGCCGGCTACCGGCCGGCGCCTGGCGACGACCCGCATGGTCCCCGTGACCACGTAGCTGGCCAGGAGCCCGGCGATCACGCCACCGGCCACCCACAAGGCGACGGACAGCCACTCGACGGCGATCTCGGCAGTCTCTTGGAGCTCGGCAGACCTCATGGTCCCAGGCTAGGTCGGCGCGCCCGTCGGGCACCCCACGGGATGCCCGGCTGGTACCCGAGTGGATACCCGGTACTTGCCGGGACCTCAGAGGTCCTTGCCGAGGAACACCGTCACGTACGGGTTGTCCTCAAACGGCTGCGTGGCGGTGTACCCGGCGGACGCGTAGAGCGAGATCGCCTCGGTCAGCGACTCGTTGATGCTGAGCACCACCCGCCGCCCGCCGAGCGCCCGGGCGCGGTTCTCCAGCGCGCGCAGCAGGAAGCGCCCCAGCCCCTTGCCGCGGGCGTCGGTCGCCAGCCACATCCGCCGCAGCTCGACGTCGCCGTTCGGGAGCACCCGCACCCCGCCGCACCCGAGCACGGTGCCGGAGGCGAGCTCGGTGAGCAGGAGGAAGTCACCCCTGGGGGGCGTGACGTCGTCGGGGTCCACCTGCTCGGTCAGCTTCGGGTCGAAGCCGCCCTCCAGCCGCCGGTCGAGCTCGGCGAAGTAGGACGAGAGGGCGCGCGCCGCGCGGTCGCTGGCCGCCTGCCCCTCGATGATGCGCACGGGCGGCGTGCTCGTCGTCTGCTGCGGGCTCGTCATGCCCATATGGTGCCTCCGGCGGCTCCCCTCTGCCTACCGGTGGGGAGCGGTCAGAATGCCGCGGCGATCCCTCGCGTGCAGCGCGTGCGGCCCCTACTCTCCGTGCATGGACGGCTTCGCCGCGCCGCTCGGTGCGGCCTTCCCCCTCGTCCCGGAGAATCCCCCGGCCCGGCCGCACGGTGCCGGGACGCCGGGAGCGGCGCCCGACGTCGTCGCGGGGACGCAGCAGCGGCCCAGGATCTGCGTGCTCGCCCCGACCCCGCTGCTGGTCGTGGAGATCGCCGAGACCGAGGGGCTGCCGGACCGGACGGGCCGGCAGGCCGACGTGCACATGCACCCCGGCGGTCAGGGGCTGTGGGTCGCGCGGATGGCGGTGTCCCTCGGTGCCGAGGTGACGGTGTGCGGGCCGTTCGGCGGGGAGATCGGCCCGCTGGTGGCGCAGATGCTCATCACGGACAAGCTGACCATCCACGGGGTGGCCTACAACGGCGGCAACGGCGCGTACGTCCACGACCTGCGCGGCGAGGACCGCGAGACGGTCGCGCACATGCCGCCGTTCTCCCTCAACCGGCACGAGCTGGACGACCTGTATGGCACGGTGCTCGTCGACGCCCTGGAGGCGGACGTGCTGGTCGTGACCGGGGCCGAGCCGGCCGACGTCGTCCCGGCGAGCTTCTTCGGCCGCATCGTGCGGGACCTGAAGCAGGCCGGCTGCACCGTCGTGGCGGACCTGTCCGGCGAGGCCGCGATATCCGCCGCGAAGGCCGGGCCGCACGTGCTGAAGATGAGCCACGAGGAGGTGTGCGCCGCCGGCCTCGCACCCGACGCCGAGGAGGCCTCGCTGCTCGCCGCTGCGCGAAAGCTGGTGGACCGGGGGGTGCGCGCCATGGTGGTCTCCCGCGCGCAGGAGTCCTCCCTGCTGGTCACGGCCGAGAGCGTGCGCCTGGTCGAGGGGCCCGTCATGACCCCGCTCGACCACCGCGGGGCCGGTGACTCGATGACCGCCGGGCTCGCCGTCGGCCTCGGTCGCGGACTCGACATCGCCGACGCCGCCCGGCTGGGTGCGGCGGCGGGCGCCCTTAACGTCACCCGGCGCGGCCTGGGCACGGGCCGGCGGGACCAGATCGAGCGCTTCGCCCGGCGCATCACTGTGCGGGAGTCGCCGTAGCCGGCCGGTCGCGCAGCCCGGGCGCCGACTGCCGCAGGTTGCCGGTGCGGGCGGCGTCGGATGCGTGCAGCGGCACAAGCGGGAAGATGGTGGCAACCGGCTCGGTCCTCTAGAGGAGATGGTGCAAGGTGCGAGTGCTGGTGACCAACGACGACGGCATCGCCTCAGCCGGGCTGACCGTCCTCGCAGAGGCCGCCCTCGAGGCGGGCCACGAGGTCGTGGTCGCGGCCCCGCACCGCCAGTACTCGGGCGCGAGCGCGGCCCTGACCGCGCAGGAGCAGGACGGGCACCTCGTGCTCGTCGACGAGCGGCCACCCGGACTGCCCGACGGCGTCACCGCCTTCGGGGTGAAGGCGGCCCCGGCGCTCATCACCTTCGTCGCGGCCTTCGGCGCGTTCGGCCCCAAGCCGGACGTGGTGATGAGCGGGATCAACCTGGGCGCCAACACCGGGCGCGCCACCCTGCACTCCGGCACGGTCGGGGCGGCGCTGTCCGCCTCCTCGCACGGCATCCGTGCGATGGCCGTCTCCATCGCGTCCGCCAAGCCGCAGCACTGGGACACCGCCCGGCAGGTCTCCGCGCGCGGGCTGCACTGGCTCGTCGAGCAGCCCTGGCACGACCGGGTCCTGAACATCAACGTCCCGGACGTCGCCCCGGACCGGCTCCGCGGCCTGCGGGCGGCCTCCCTGGCCAGCTTCGGTGCCGTCCAGGCACGGGTGAAGGAGAAGGGCAGCGGCTACGTCCAGCTGACCTACTCCGGCGCGGAGGCCGAGGAGGAGCCCGGCACCGACCACTACCTCCTCGCCCGCGGGTGGGCCACGATCTCCATGGTGCGCGCACCGGTGGACGACGAGACGGGGATCGTGCTGCCCACGTTCGACGGCGCCGTCGCCGGTGACGACGCGGAGAAGATCCACGTCAGCACCGGCACCGTGATGTCCTCCGGGGACGACGCGGTGGCCGGGGAGATCGCGGAGGACGACGAAGAGAGCGCCTGACCCGCGCCCTCGGGCGTCACGCGTCAGGTGTCGGGTGTCAGGTGCGGGTGTCGGGTGTCGGGTGTCAGGCCCAGCCGAGCTCGTGCAGCCGATCGTCGTCGATCCCGAAATGGTGCGCGATCTCATGCACCACGGTGATCGCCACCTCCTCGACGACCTCGTCGGCGCTCTCGCACATGCGCAGCGTGGGGCCGCGGAAGATCGTGATGCGGTCCGGGAGCGAGCCGGCCGCCCACCACGAGTCCCGCTCGGTCAGCGGGGTGCCCTCGTAGATGCCCAGCAGGTCGTCCTCGTCTCCCTGGAGCTGCTCGGGGGTGGGCTCGTCCTCGACGAGCACCACCACGTTGTCCATCTTCTCGGCCAGCTCCTCCGGGATGAGGTCCAGCGCGTCCGCGACCGCCTCCTCGAAGGCCTCCTGCGTCATCTCCACCACGAGCCCCATCTTGCCTCCCCGGGCGGCGGCCGTTCTCCGGAGGGATCGCACCGGTTCCCTTCCAGTCCCCGCGGCGGCACTCCGGCGCGTGACCGGGAGCACACCTTGCCGACTTTGCTCCCCGACCCTTCTTCCCCGTATGCTGACCGAGGTCTTGGGGCGCTCCGGCGTCACGGGTAGTCCACAGCAGTAACGGGCCCCCATCGTCTAGCGGCCTAGGACCCCGCCCTTTCACGGCGGTAGCACGGGTTCGAATCCCGTTGGGGGTACGCACCACCAGCAGGACAAACTGAATACGAAGTACCAGGCTCCACGCCTCACACGAGGCCCCGTAGCGCAGTTGGTTAGCGCGCCGCCCTGTCACGGCGGAGGTCGCGGGTTCAAGTCCCGTCGGGGTCGCCGGTACGGACGCCCAGTCCGAGAGGACTGGGCGTTCGTGTCAGGGCTCTGTAGCTCAGTTGGTAGAGCGTTCGACTGAAAATCGAAAGGTCACCGGATCGACGCCGGTCGGAGCCACCACAGAAGGCCCCGCACTTCCGAGTGCGGGGCCTTCGTCGTCCCGGATGGGGATCGCTGTCGCAGACTCGGCACAGGAGCGACGTGATTTCTCGCGGCCCAGCCCGACATCGCAGCACCGTCACACCCGACAAGACCGGCCCGCGCCAACGGGGTCGATTGCGACGATGTTGCCGTCTCCGTAGCCCGCCAGACAGCAAGTTCGTCGCAGTGGGGAGGACGCCACGCGCACGAGCCCACCGAGTGCGACGAAGGTGCGGCCAGTCGGGCAAGAACATCGTCACGCCGGACGGTGGACGCTGCGCGGAGACCTGTGGCAAAGCGTCATTGAGGACGACGGCGCTCCCGTCCCTGAGCGAGAATCGCCGCATGGGCAAGCACAGCACCGGTGAGCCGGACGGTCCCGCCGCCGGGCATGCGACAACGACCGCTCGGGAGCACTCGACAGACGTCCCCGAGGCGGCCCGCGACGAGACGTCCCGGCTGGATAGTGCGGCCCGCCCGGCCGGCCCTCCTCCCGACGGGCTCCGACGCCGTCCCACCCCGGTGCACACCCCCGCCGAGCCCGCACCCGACACCATCGCTTCCGCGCGCGGCCTGACCAAGGTTTATGGCGCCGGTGACACCCAGGTGCGCGCGCTCGACGGCGTCGACGTGGACCTCGCACGCGGCGAGCTGACCGCCGTCATGGGTCCGTCCGGCTCGGGCAAGTCCACCCTCATGCACTGCCTCGCCGGCCTGGACTCCCCGACCGCCGGCTCCGTGGTGGTCGACGGCGTCGAGATCTCCCGGATGAACCAGCGCCAGCTGACCAAGCTCCGGCGCACCCGGATCGGCTTCGTGTTCCAGGCCTACAACCTCGTGCCGACGCTCACCGCCGCGGAGAACATCCGCCTCCCGCTGGACATCGCCCGCCGGCCGGTCGACCACGAGCGCTTCGACGCCGTCGTGCGCGCCGTCGGGCTGCAGGACCGGCTCCACCACCGGCCCAGCGAGCTCTCCGGCGGGCAGCAGCAGCGGGTGGCGTGCGCGCGGGCGCTCATCGCCGAGCCCTCGGTCGTCTTCGCGGACGAGCCCACCGGCAACCTCGACTCTCGCTCCGCGGCGGAGGTGCTGAGCTTCCTGCGCCGCAGCGTGGACGACCTGGGCCACTCCGTCGTCATGGTCACCCACGAGCCCATGGCCGCGGCCTATGCCCATCGGGTCCTGTTCCTGGCGGACGGCCGGCTCGAGGCCCAGCTGCTCGACCCCGACGAGGCCGCGGTGCTCGACGCACTCGGCGAGCTCAGCGTCGCCCGCGAGCGCCGGCGCGCGACCGAGCCCGCCTGATGCTGCGCGTCGCGCTACGGGAGGTCCGCAGCCACCTCGTCCGGTTCCTGCTCAGCGTGCTGGCGGTCACGCTCGGCATCGCGTTCGTCACGGGCACCTTCTCCCTGCGCGCCATGCTCGCGGACACGTTCGGCTCGATCATCGCCTCGACCACTCAGGGCGACCTCTATCTGCGCGGCGCCCCGGAGACCGGGGGTCCTCAGGAGTCCGACGGCGGTGAACCGTCCGGCGCGGGCGCCGCACCGGGCGGCACTCTCACCGAGCCCCGTGATCCCGTCCCCGCCACCCTGGCGTCCGAGGTCGCCGGGCTCGACGGCGTCGCCCAGGCGGTGCCGGACCTCCTGGGCACCGTCGTCCTGATCGGCGCCGACGGGCAGGCCGTCGTCAACGGTCAGGCCCCCTCGCTGGGCAGCGTGCTCCGCGAGAACGACCCCTCCGGCACCCTGCTGGCCGGCCACGCACCGCGGGACGCCGGCGAGATCGCGCTCGAGACCACCACGCTCCAGGCCTCCGGTCTGCGCCTCGGGGACACCACCCGCGTCGTCGTGGGCAACGGCCGGCTCACCGACGTGACGGTGGTCGGTGAGGTTACCTACGGCAACCCGATGGTCGGGACCACCCTCGTCCTCGTCGACCCGGCCACCGGGGAGGCGGCGTTCGCCCCGCAGGGCCTCGTGCCCCAGGTCGCGATCTTCGCCGACGCCGGCGCCGATCTCCCCGCGCTCGAGGAGCGGGTCGCCGCCGCGGTCCCCGACGACGTCGAGGTGGTCACCGGCGCGCAGCTGCGGGACGAGGCTACCGAGGCCATCAACCAGCTGCTGGGATTCCTTGGCACCTTCCTCCTCGTCTTCGCCCTCATCTCGCTGTTTGTCGGGGCCTTCATCATCGCCAACACCTTCGCGATGGCGGTGCGCCAGCGGCAGCGGGAGTTCGCGCTCCTGCGGGCCGTTGGCGCCTCCCCCGGCCAGGTGCTCACCACCGTGCTGGGCCAGGCCGCCGTGGTGGGCGCGGTCGGCTCGGCGGCCGGGGTCGCCGCCGGTGTCGGTCTCGTGGCTCTCCTGCGCGTGTGGCTCGCCACGATGGGGATGGAGCTGACCGGCGACGTCGCCGTCACCCCCGCGCAGGCGGGAGCGATCGTGGCGCTCGGCACGGGCATGGCCATGGTGGCTGCGCTGCTGCCGGCCCGCCGCGCGGCGGGCACCCCGCCGGTCGAGGCAATGCGCGACGACGTCGTCGTGGTCGAGCGCTCGCTGCGCCTGCGCGCCGCGGTCGGTGCCGTGGTCCTGGCCGGCGGCGTGGCGGCCACCGTGGTCTCGGTCCAGCCGGAGACCACCCGGGCCGGCACCTGGCTCGGCGTCGGCGCGGGCGCCGTGCTGCTCGGCGCGCTGGCCGTCTCCCCCGCGATCGCACGGGCGGTGCTGGCGGTGCTCGCCGCCCCGTTCGTCGCCCTGGCCCGGCCGATGGGCCGGCTGGCCCGCGGGAACGTCACGCGCAACCCGCGCCGGACCGCCAGCACCGCCGGGGCGCTGATGATCGGCATGGCGCTGGTGGGCGCGTGCGCGGTGCTCGCCGAGTCGGCGCAGGCCTCGACCAGCGCGATCGTCGCGACCGAGTCCCGCGCAGACTTCTGGGTGCAGTCCGCCACCCGCGCCGTGCCGCCGCAGGTGGCGACGGACATCGCCGCGCTCGACGTCGTGGCCCGCGCGGACACGGTGACGGTGGGCCAGGCCACCGTCACCGAGGCCGACGGCACGCAGGAGGGATTCCGGGCGGCCGGGCTGCCGGCTGGCGCCCTGGGGCAGACCATCGAGGTCGCCGTCGACACCGGCTCACTTGCCGGCCTGGCCGAGGGTGAGATCGCCGTGTCGCGCACCGCCGCCATCGAGCACGGCTGGTCCGTCGGCGACGTCTTCACCCTGCCCACCGCCGACGGCCCGCGCGAGGCCCGGGTGGGCGCCGTCATCGAGTCTCAGCTCCTCGCTGCCCCGCTGATCATGGACTCCGCCCTCTTCACGGCAGTGGTCCCGGACATCGAGACCGTGGTGCTTGCGGTGCTGGTCGACGGGGCGGACGGGGTGAGCCAGGACGAGCTACGGACGGCGCTCAACGGCGTCGTCGAGCCGTACGTGGTGCTGACGGTGCAGGACTCAGCGGAGCTGACCAGCTCGCTGGCTGAGCAGGTGGACCAGGCGATGGTGATCCTCTACGCGCTGCTGGGGCTGAGCGTGGTGATCGCGGTGCTGGGGATCGTCAACACCCTCGCCCTCGCCGTCATCGAGCGCACGCGTGAGATCGGGCTGATGCGCGCCGTCGGGCTCGGGCGTGCGCAGCTCGGCTCGACGATCGTCATCGAGTCGGTGCTCACCGCCGTCTTCGGGACGCTGCTCGGGGTGGCGATCGGGGTGGGGCTGGCCTCGGCCCTGCCCAGCGTGTTCGCCGAGCAGGGCCTGACCGAGCTCGCCGTGCCGTGGGACCTGCTCGGGGTGATGGTGCTGGTCTCGGGGGTCGTGGGCGTGGTCGCGGCGGTGCTGCCCGCGTGGCGGGCGACGTCGTTGCCGGTGCTGCAGGCGGTCGCGGACGAGTAGCCGGGTGCCGGCCAGGCCGGCACCCGACCGTCGCCTGCTACCCCTTGCCGCCCTTCTCCCAGGCGTGGTCCGGTGCCTTGCCGGGCAGCACATCCAGCCCCACGATCACCGGGTCGTGGTCGCTTGAGCGGAACGGTGAGGCGTCGTAGAGGTTGGTGACGTTGTAGTTGTGCCGGCTGTACTCCAGGCCGACCGACTCCCCGGCGTTGATGTTCCAGATGTCCGCGCCGGTCACCAGCTTCGTGGCTGCCTGGTTGGCGAAGACGTGGTCGAGGGAGCCGACCAGTCCGTCGAAGGAGTAGGTGTCCTCCTCGGTCCTGGTCTGGCCGATGTTGGTGTAGCCCGCGTCCCCGAGCACCACGAGCGGGTCCTCCTCGGTGTAGGAGTTGAAGTCGCCCACGAGGAAGACCGGCGTCGCCCTGTACTGGGCAGCGAACGCCACGAGTGCCTCCGCCTGCTTGACGCGGTCGGCGTTGGACAGGCCCTGCCCCTCGTCCACATCGTTGCCAGGGCCCACGCCCGACCCCTTGGACTTGAAGTGGTTGGCGATGACGACGAACTCCGGACCCTTGGGCTGGCCGCCGGGGTTGAGCGCCCGGAACGCCTGGGCCAACGGCTCACGCGCGTTGGCGAACGCCGCGTCCCCGACGAGGATCTGTGACTGGCCGACCGGCGCCACCCGCTTGGTCTTGTAGATGAACGCGTTCCGGATGATGTCCTCGGCTGCGGGCACGTTCGCCGGGGAGGGCACGTAGGCCCAGGTCCCCGCGCCGGCATCGGCGTTGAGCGCGTCGACCAGGTGCGAGAGGGCGGTGTCGCGGCTGCCGGTGAAGATGAAGGAGTTCTCGATCTCGGCCAGCGCGACGACCTCGGCGTCGAGGGCGTTGATGGCTGCGACGATCTTGGCCTGCTGGCGCTCGAGGTCCTCATCCTCCGCCGCGCCGCGCGGGTCGCACCGGTCCCGGACGGTGACCGGGTCACCGACGCGGTCGCTGAAGTACCGGCACCCGGCCACCTCGTCACCGGTGGTGGTGAAGTAGTTCAGCACGTTGAAGAAGGCCAGCTGGATGTCGCCGCCGACCTGCTCGGGCGCGGCCTCCCGGGTGTTCTCGAACGTCGCGGGGGCCGCACCGTTGGTCCCCGTCACCTGGGTGGTTGGCTGGAAGTTCCACTGGAAGCGGTAGTCGAGGATCACCGGGTCGGTGAAGGTGACGGCCGCACCCACCCGGACGGGGTTCTCGAGGCTGAGGTACGGGATCGGCGTCTGGTGGTAGGGCTGGTTGAAGTTGGTGTAGTCCCAGCTCGAGCCGTCGTCGAGGGTGACGGCGCGCGCGGCGTTGCCGGCCGCGACGGCGTCGAACGCGGCCCGGTCCGTCACCGGGTTCGCGGTCTCGCTCGGCTGCACGAGCGGCTCGGTGCCCGCCGCGAGCCCCACGGAGCCGAACCGGTTGGTGTCGAAGGTGTCGGTGACCGTGTACTCCCCCTGCGGGGCGACGAGCATGCCCTCGAAGACCTCACGGCCGGCGTCGGTGGCTGGAAGCGCGATGGCGGCGGGAACCACCGGATCAGCCGGTTCGTCGAGGACGGCCCACTCGTCGGCGGTGATCTCGGTGAGCGTGCCGAACTCCGACACCTCCCCGGTCACCTCGAGGTACTGCCCGACCTCGGCCTGCTGGGCGAGGTCGCCGGAGAAGACGAAGATGCCGTCCGAGGCGTCGTGACCGGTGAGGTCGGCGCCGGTGCCGGGGGTCTGGAGGTAGACACCGTCGAAGTTGCCGGTCGGGTACGCGGCAGTGACGACGCCGCGCGTGACCACCGTGCGGCCGACGAGCGGCGAGGCTGCCCCGGTGCCCTGGATCTCGGCGATCGTGGCCTCGACCGTCTCGTCGTCGCCATCGCTGCCGGAGCCCTGGGGGGTGGGTGCGCCCATGGTGAAGTCGGCGGCGTTGTTGTCGGTGTCGGCGAAGGCCGTGCGCGACCACGACAGCGGGGTGGCGTTGGTGCCGGTGGTGGCCGCCACCGCGCCCTCGAAGGTGTTCGAGGTCCCGTAGCCGATGAGGTCCACGATCTGGGCGTTCCCGGCGACGTTGCCGGTCGGCAGGGTGACCGCGGACGCGGCTCGTACGAGAGCGACGGTGCCCGTGGTGCCCGAGGGGTTCAGCGCACCGGCCACGAGGTCCACCTCGGGCACAGCCTCCCCCACGCCCCCGTTCGAGCCACCCGAGACGAGGAAGTGCCCGCCCGCCGCGATCGTGCCGGACAGGGGCACGGTGTTGTTGCTGCTGCCCGACGCGGTGGCCGCGCGGTACTGCAGGCTCAGGCCTGCGAGGTTCACCGGAGCGTCGGTGGGGTTGTACAGCTCCACGAACTTGTGCGTGAACGGCTGGTTGGCGCTGCCACCCCGGGCGTAGACCTCGTTGATGACGACACCGCTGCCGTCCGGCGCGGCGACCGCCGGGATGACGGCGACGGGCGCCGCGACCAGGGCACCAGCTGCCGCTGCGGTCACCCCCGCTCTTCTCAGGAACGACATATTGCGTGGACTCACGACCATCTCCTTCGTGCCGGACGAGCCGGCAAATGTCCGGGGGTGGGGAGGATCCCCTCTTCCTCTACCTCTTCCGGAGCGGGCATCGTCGACCGCGCCGGAGCGCCATTCACCCAGATGGTCACAATTCGGTCAAGGGTTTCCGCGCACCTCAGCCGAGAAGTCATGCGCGGGCCATCGGCCGTTCGCTGACCGGACGCTGACGCTCAGAAAAGTCCCCTGGGCCGGGAGTAGTCTCCACTGAAACAGCAGCACCGCCCACCACAGGAGCCACAGACGTGAAAGCTTTGCGCCCATGAGCGTGCACAGCAGGGCGGGTGCCGCAATCATGGGATGTCCGGACCGGTCCGCCCAGCAGGCGCCCCACCACCGGCCACGAACGAGGAGACGATCGCGGTGAGCACATCCGCAGAGCACACCACCCCGGTGGTCGAGGCGACGAAGGTCGAAGGGCCCGGCAAGGGACGTAGTGTCGGGGAGCTCATTGCCACGGTGTCCGAGCAGTTCTCGCGGTTGATCCGCGACGAGCTGCAGCTTGCGCAGGTCCAGCTCGCCGAGAAGGGCAAGCGCCTGGGCATGGGGGCCGGCCTCCTCGGCGGAGCGGCGATCGTGTCGCTGTACGCCGTCGGCGTGCTGCTGGCCGCCGCGGTCCTCGGCCTCGCGACGGTGCTCCCGGCGTGGCTGTCAGCCCTGATCATCGGCGTGTTCCTGCTCATCGTGGCGGCCGTCGTCGGGTTCGTCGGCAAGAAGGCGATCGATGCCTCCAAGCGGTTCGCTCCCAAGCCCCAGGAGGGCCTCAAGGACGATCTCGACGCCGTGAAGAAGGGGATCCAGAAGTGAGCGAAGAGCGCAAGCGCACGGCCGAGGAGATCGAGGCGGACCTCGCTCGCACGCGGCGGGCCCTGACGAGCACCGTCAACGAGCTCTCCGACAAGCTGGACCCGCGCAGCCAGGTGGAGGCGGCGCGCACGGCCGCGCAGGCCAAGGCACGCACCTTCGCCGACGACGTCAGCAGCGGTCAGCCCAAGGCGCTCGCGATCGCGGGTGGCGCCGTGGCGTTCGTGGGGCTGCTCGTCGTCGCCGCTGCACGCCGCCGCGGCTGATGGCCGCGCCCGCGCGGTAGCGTCCCGCGGGCCACACCGCCCGCATGGCAGCCGAACGGCCGTGACCGCCGCCCTTGGCGACGGTCACGAACGTGCGGTGAACTCAGATTGCGGTGGGGTGGTGCGCGTCGACCAGCCCGCTGGCGGCAAGCAGCTCCTCCACCTCACTGCGGCGGAAGCGGCGGTGCCCACCCAGGGTGCGGATCGAGGAGATCTTCCCGGCGTTGGCCCAGCGGGTCACGGTCTTGGGGTCCACACGGAACCTCGCCGCCACCTCGGACGGGGTCAGCAGCTGCTCCGTCGTGCCTTCCATCGTGCTCATGGGAAACCTCCCGGGGTCGTTATGGCTCGCGCCTCCCGCGCGCTGCTGTTTGTCAGTCCATCACGGCTCCGACGGCTCCACCCGGGCCGATGGTCCCGACAAACTGGACTATTGCCGCGTAGGTTCGTTGACCGCGTTGAGTGTCCGTATCTGCGGGCGCCGGCCGGTGCGAGCCGCCGTTCCCCCAGCGCTGCAATTCCACGGCGCCTGAGCCGCCGCCCAGACCGCCTCATGGTGAGACGAAGCCTCTTGCCTCTTGAGCACGTGAGAGACGACCCACAGCGCTCGGAGGTGTTCAGGAATGGCTGTAGGGCGCTTCGACCATGTACCGTGGCACCACGACACAGATGACCATAAACACGGGGCCGCACCAGTAGAGGTGCCTGCCCCGGTTCTACGTTGGAGGGGGTCGACGCCATGGGGCGCGGCCGTCAAAAGGCCAAGCAGACGAAGGTCGCTCGCAAGCTGAAGTACTTCAGCCCCGAGACCGACTATCGAGCCCTCGAGAAGGAGCTCACGTCGCGTACTGACGACGACGGGTACGGCCAGATCCCTCCCGCCACGGACGACTGGGAAGACACCGAGGACCAGGGCTGGGACATCCGTTCCGCCCATTGATCGTCGGCGTTCCCCGGCCGTCCCTGCACATCGCGGCGCCGGTTCGCAGCAGGTGGCCGATGCCCGCGTAGAGCGGGCACTGCTGCGTCCCGCCCGCGCCGCTCGGTGAGCGGCGCGGGCCCTTCCGGCGTCACTCGTGTGTGGCGCCGGCCGGCTGCTGCCGGGATCGGGTCGAGGGGCAAGGCACGGCAGGCCGGTCACGGCCCGCCGTGCCGACGTGCCTGCCTTCGGGCCGGCGGGCCGACATCTCGCGGAGAAGATGACATCTCGCGGCGAGAGGGGGCTCTGCTCGTGCGGGGTGGTCAGCTCGTGCGGTACTCCCCCACGAGGCGCACCGCGCCGCCGTCGACACCCTTGGTGCCGCGGACGACGTCGGGCCCGGCGACCCCGTCGTCCTGGCGCACCGAGCCGAGCACCCATGCGTCGATGCCGCGCGCGCGCACGGCCGCGAGGGTGGCGTCGGCGCTGTCGGGTGCCACGACGGCGACCATGCCCACCCCGAGGTTCAGGGTGTTCTGCAGGTCGTTCCACGGCACCTGGCCGAGGCGGCGGACGAGGTCGAAGATCGGCGGGACCACCCAGGTGGACCGGTCCACCTCGGCCACCAGCCCCTGGGGCAGCACCCGGGCAAGGTTGGCGGCGAGCCCGCCGCCGGTGACGTGGCTGAACGCGTGGACGTCGACGGCGTCGTCCCCCACCAGGTCCAGGCAGGCGGGCGTATACAGGCGGGTGGGCTCGAGGAGCTCCTCACCGAGGGTGCGACCGAGCTCGGGCACCTCGCGCTCGTAGCCCCAGCCGGCGACGTCGAAGACCTTCCGCACCAGCGAGTAACCGTTGGAGTGCAGGCCCGAGGCCGCCATTGCGACCACGACGTCACCGGCGCGCACACGCTCGGCGCCGAGCACGGCGTCGGCCTCGACGACGCCGGTCGCGGCGCCGGCGACGTCGTACTCGTGCTCGCCGAGCAGCCCGGGGTGCTCGGCGGTCTCCCCACCGAGCAGCGGGGTGCCGACGAGCGCGCAGGCCTCGGCGATGCCTCGGACGATGTCGGCGACCCGCTCGGGGACCACCTTGCCGGTGGCGATGTAGTCGGTCATGAGCAGCGGCCGGGCGCCGACGACCACGATGTCGTCGACGACCATGCCGACGAGGTCGTGGCCGATGGTGTGGTGGACGTCCATCGCCTGGGCGACGGCGACCTTGGTGCCGACCCCGTCGGTGGAGGTGGCCAGCAGCGGCCGGCGGTAGGCCTTGAGGTCGGAGACGTCCACGAGCCCGGCGAAGCCGCCGACGCCGCCGACGACGCCGGCGGTGTGCGTGGCGCGCACGGCGTCCTTCATGAGCTCGACGGCGCGGTCCCCCGCCTCGGTGTCCACACCGGCGGCGGCGTAGGTCAGCGGCGCGGTCTCGCCGGCGGGGCTGGTCTCGGTCACTGGGGGGCTCCGGTGGTCGTGGGCGTCGGGGTGGCCCCGCTGACCGCTTCCGCGGGCACGCCGGGGGTGTCGGCCCCGGCGACCGGCGCGTGGCCGGTGTCGGGGACGGACGGGGCGTCCGCCCCGGAGACGGTCGCGCCGTCGCGGATCGTGATCGGGTAGCTGCCGGTGAAGCACGCGGTGCACAGCCGCTCGCGCGGCACGGTGGTGGCCTCGATCATCCCGTCCAGGGAGATGTACCCCAGGGAGTCGGCGCCCAGGGAGGCGCGGACCTCCTCCGAGCTCAGACCGTTGGCGATGAGCTCGGCGCGGGTGGCGAAGTCGATGCCGTAGAAGCACGGCCACTTCACCGGCGGGGAGGAGATACGCACGTGCACCTCGGCCGCGCCGGCCTCCCGCAGCATCCGGACCAGGGCCCGTTGGGTGTTGCCGCGCACGATGGAGTCGTCGACGACGACGAGGCGCTTGCCGGCGATGACCTCCTTGAGCGGGTTGAGCTTGAGGCGGATGCCGAGCTGGCGGATGGTGTCGGTGGGCTGGATGAAGGTGCGGCCCACGTAGGAGTTCTTCACCAGGCCCTGCGCGAACGGGATGCCGGACTCCTGGGCGTACCCGATGGCCGCGGGGGTGCCGGACTCGGGGGTGGGGATGACGAGGTCGGCCTCCACCGGGTGCTCGCGGGCCAGTGCCCGTCCCATCTCGGTGCGGGCGGCGTTGACGGACACCCCGGCGATCTTGGTGTCGGGCCTCGCCAGGTAGACGTACTCGAAGACGCACCCGTGCGGGGTGGGGGTGGCGAAGTGCCGCGACCGCAGCCCGTCGGCGTCGATGATCAGCAGCTCGCCGGGCTCGACCTCGCGGACGAAGGTGGCGCCGACGATGTCCAGCGCGGCCGTCTCGGAGGCCACCGCCCAGCCGCGTTCGAGCCGGCCCAGCACCAGCGGGCGCACGCCGTGGGCGTCGCGGGCGGCGTAGAGGGTGTGCTCGTCCATGAACGTCAGCGAGAAGGCCCCCTCCAGGAGGGGCAGCACCTCCATGGCCACGTCCTCGAGCCGGTCCCCGGCGGCGGTCCGCCCACCCAGCAGGGCGGTGACCACCGCGGTGTCGGTGGAGGAGCCGCGCCCCAGCTCCCCGCGCAGGTCCTTGCCGAAGCGTTCGCGCACCAGGTCCATCAGGATCCGGGTGTTGGTGAGGTTGCCGTTGTGCCCCAGGGCCACGGTGCCCGACGCCGTCGGGCCGAGCGTGGGCTGGGCGTTCTCCCACGAGGAGGAGCCGGTGGTCGAGTAGCGGGTGTGGCCGATGGCGATGTGGCCCTTGAGCGACTGCAACGCCCGGTCGTCGAAGACCTGGGACACCAGCCCCATGTCCTTGTAGACCAGGATCTTCTCGCCGTCGGAGGTGGCGATGCCGGCGGACTCCTGCCCGCGGTGCTGGAGGGCGTAGATGCCGAAGTAGGTCAGCCGGGAGACGTCTTCCCCGGGGGCCCAGACGCCGAAGACCCCGCACTCGTCCTGCGGGCCCTTCTCGCCGGGGAGGAGGTCGTGCGAAAGCCGTCCGTCGCCGCGTGCCACGTCCCCCATGGTCCCACACCGCTCCGTGGCCGGCTGCGGTGTCCACCACCGGTGCGCACCTGGTCACACGGTTTGTCACCGGCCGCGCCCGCCGGGCGTCACGCCGGGACCAGCCGGGTGTCACGCCGGGGCGAAGAGCACCTTCCGGTCGGCCACGTCCACCTCGACCAGGCGCACCTCCAGCTGCTCGCCCAGCGGCAGCACGTCGCCCTCGATGCGAGCCCGCACGGCCGGCTCGCGCAGCACCACGATGCCGCGCTCGGGGCGCGCGGGTCCGGCCCCGGGACCACCCGCGCCGGGGTCGCGGTCGTTGCCGTCCACGTCGACGACGACGCCGTCGAAGGTCTGCCCGACCCGCCCGTCGAGCACGAGCGCCTCGATGGCGTCCAAGGCACCCCGCTCGTACGCGTTCGCCCGGCGGGTCGCGCCGGCCATGATCTCCGGCAGCTGCGGGAGGGCCGCGCGCACCCAGTCCGGGACCGCGGCGCCGGCGCTGTGCGCCAGGCACACCTCCAGGCCGTAGCGGTCGACGAGCCGCCGCAGCGGCGCGGTCACGTGCGCGTACTCGGCGGCGATGGCCGCGTGCTCGGCCGCACCCGCCGGCGGGACGGGCTCGGCGCCGTCGACACCGAAGGCGAGGTAGCCCGCGCCGCGGAAGAGGGTCGTGGCCTCGGAGAGGAACGCGGCGTGGGCGGGGACGTTGGAATCCAGGGTGGGCAGCAGCTCGGCGTAGGTGGTGCTCGCCGGCCAGCTCAGGCCGAGGGCGACGGCGGTGCGGCGCAGACGCGCGACGTCCCGGGGATCGGCGGGCGGCAGCGTGCGCAGGACGCCGACGCCGGCCTCCCGCATCAGCCGCGCCGCCGCGATGCCGGTCAGGAGGGAGATCTGCGCGTTCCAGCCTTCGACGGGGAGCGTCGCGCGGTGCCGCAGCACGTAACCGTCGTTCTCGGGCACCGCCTCCTGCTCGGGGATGTCCAGCGAGACGGCGCCGCGTGCCCGCTCACGTGCGATGCGCAGCTCCCCCACCGTCCGCAGCAGCACGGGCAGGTCTGCCGGGACGCTCGGTGGCAGCGAGGCATGGCCGTCGTGCGCGGCCTGCACCTGCTCGTAGGTGAGCTGGGCCCGGGACCGGACCCGGGCACGGGTGACCCTCACCGTGGCCGCGTCGAGCGTGCCGTCGGCGCGGACCCGCAAGCTCCATACGCAAGCCGGCCGGTCCTGACCTTCGAGCAGGCTCGCCACGCCGGCGCTCAGCTCGGGCGGGTGGAGCGGGTAGGAGCCGGTGGGGCCGTAGACGGTCACCCCGCGCTCGTGGACCTCCTGGTCGATCGCGCCGCCGGGCTCGACGAAGGTGGCGACCGAGGCGATCGCGTAGCGGACCAGGTAGCCGTCGCCGTCGGCCTGGATGTGCAGGGCCTGGTCGAGGTCCTTCGAGCCGGGTGGGTCGATGGTGACGAAGGGGACGTCGGTCGCGTCGGCGCCGGGCAGCGCGGCGGTGGCCGCCCGCCGGACCTCCGCGAGCACCGGCTCGGGGAAGTCGGCGGGGATCTCGAGCTCGGCGCGCAGGCCGTCCAGGGCCTGGCGCACCTCGTCGGACGCGGCGGCGGGCAACCTCAGCTGGCGTGCGGGCACAGCGGAAACCTTAGCCGGGCCGGGTCCGGGTCCTCAGATGGAGGGGAACCGGCTCCGGAGCTCGACGTGCACGGCGTCGGCGTAGGGCGCGGCGGCGGCGATGGCCTCCTTCACCGTGGCCAGGACGGCCGCCGTGCCCGCTCCGGTGACCGACGCGGCGGCCTGGGCGAGCACGTCGTGGGCGAGGAGGAGCTCGATCGCGAGCAGGTCCTCGAGCATGTGCAGTGCCTCGTCCGTGCGGCGCACGGCGAGCGGCGCGCCGGTGCCGTGGTCCTCCACGCCCAGGTCGAGGGGCGGGACGCCGAGGGTGGCGGGGGCCGCGGCCTGCACGAGCTCGGGCAGCAGGGCCGCGGCGGTGGGGCGCAGCTGGAGGCCGTACACGGACGGCGGGGGCGTGCCCTCCGGCATCTGCCGGAAGAAGGCGTCCCAGAGCTGGACCGTCCGGCGCTCGCTGAGCTGGCCCACGTGGGCGACGGCGATCCGCAGGGCGTCGAAGGCGATGGCCAGCACCATCGGGTGAAAGTTCCCGTTGCTGAGCAGCGCGTCGTCGGGCACCGACACGAGCGGGTTGTCCGCCGCAGCGTTGAGCTCGGTGGTCACCGCGCGCCCCGCCGCCGTCACGTACTCCCGCAGCGCGCCGTGCACCTGCGGCACCACCCGGAACGACAGCGGGTCCTGGACCGAGCGGGCACCGCCCGGCGCCGTCAACGCGCTTCCCGCGAGCACGTCGCGGAGGTGGTCCGCGGCGGCGACCTGCCCGGCGATCCCCTTCGCCCGTCCCACGGCCGGGTGGAGCACCGTGAGGTTGGCTCCGGTCGCCTCCATCGACAGCGCGGCGGCGACGTCGGCCGCCTCGGCCACCCGGGCGGCGCGAGCGAGGACGAGGGCACCGTGGCCGACCGAGACGCCGTTGGCGGAGATGAGCGCGAGGCCGTCCTTCCCACCCAGCTCGAGGGGCGTGATGCCGGCCCGGCGCAGCGCCTCACCGCCGGGGAGCACCTCCCCGCCGTACTCGGCGCGGCCCGCGCCGACGGCGACCTGCGCCATGCTCGCCATGTGCCCGAGGTCGCCGGCGCCCACCGACGAGGTCTCCGGGACCACGGGGTGGACGTGCGCGTTGAGCATGTCCGCCAGGATCTCGGCCGCCGGTACGCCGGCGCCCGAGCCGCCGCGGGCGATGCCGTTCAGGCGCACCGTGAGCGCGGCCCGGACGACGTCGGTGGGCAGCGCCCGGCCGATCCCACCGCTGTGGGACATGACCAGCCAGAGCTGCTGGTCGCGGATCTCCTCGTCCGTGAGCCGGGTGTCCTTGCCGTGGCCGACCTGGGTGGTCAGGCCGTAGACCGCCTGGTGGGCGCCCAGCGTCCGGTCCACCACGGCGCGGCCTGCGGCGATCCGTGCGCGGGTGCCGTCGTCGAGCTGCACCCCGGCGCCGGAGACGACGCCGAGCAGATCCGCGATCGACAGTGGCGACTCACTGATCGTCACGGTGGCCATGACCGTCCTCCGGTGGTCGAGCGACGAGCGCGTCGCCCGGGATGTTACGACCGCGCCGCCGGGGGCGCCTCACCGGCGGCGGGCACATCGCGGGTCGGCGTGTCGAGAGCACCGGGCGCGGCCCGGCGTCGCCAGGAGCGGCGGTCGAGCACGATGGCGACACCGAGGCCGGCCAGGCCGCCGGTGACGCCGAGTCCGATGAAGAGGAGCCAGAAAAGGTCCGACCGCGCCAGGTCGCTGGGCGGGGTGAGCAGTGCCAGGGCGAGGGAGAGCAGGGCGCCGAGGACCACCCCGAGGAGGATGAACCGGCCGAAGCGGGGGGCGTGCCGGACGGTGGCGGGGTCGACCCGGTACTCGCTCGCGTCGACCTCCGCGGCGGTTGCCGGCGGCCCGGCGGGCTGGGCGGTCGGTGCGGACGGTTCCGACCCGGCGTCCGGACCGTCCGGGAGGGCCGCGCGCGCCTCCGGCGGGACGCCGTGGGTCGTCGTCCGAGGGTCCTGATCCGCTGCGCTCACCCGACCAACCTACCCGCCGGGCTCCGCGGGGACGGAACCCGGCGCCCTCAGGGCCGGGCGCTGCGGTGGCCGGCGTGCTTGGTACGCCGGAACCGCCGGTCAGCCCCTGGCACGCACCAGAGGCAGGACGGGGCTCAGGTCGGCGCGTGTGCCGGAGGCGAGGACGCGGCCGGAGGCGACGGCGTCGTCCCAGGCGAGCCGTCCCGTCGCCAGGGCGAGCCACGTCTCCTGGTCCGTCTCGACGACGTTGGGCGGGGTGCCTCGGGTGTGGCGCGGGCCGGCGATCGCCTGCACCGCCCCGGCCGGTGGCACGCGCACCTCGACGCTGTTGCCCGGCGAGCTGGTCGCCAGCTCCTCGAGCGTGAAGCGCACGGCGGTGCGCACGACGGCGGTGGGCAGGTCCGCCGGGACGGGCGCGCCGCCGTCGTCCGGGCCGTCCACGTCCGGCCCGCCGCCTCCTGGGCCACCGTCCTCAGGGCCGTCCTGCCGTGCGGTCAGCCACCGGGTGAGGGCGGCCATCCCGTCGGTGGGGTCGATGCGTCGGCGCGGGGGCACGGCTCCACGATAACCGGCGCCCGCGTGGGCGGCTCGCGCCTGAAGTACTCGCTCGGCACGCGGTCCACGACGCACCCCGCACCGCGCACGACGGCGGGGCCCGCCCCGAGAGGATCCTGGGGCCGGCCCCGCCGCTGATGTGCCGGCAGTCAGCCCAGCTCGTTCACCCGGTCTGTCCCCGGCGGGGCGATCGGGCCCTCGGAGCCGAGGTAGGCGATGAGTGCGTCGAGGTCGCCACCACCGCCCACACGCAGGCTCGGGTCGATCTCGTTGAACACGGTGAAGCTGTCCCCGCCGTCGACGAGGAAGTTGTTCACCGTGACGAGGTACGTCGCGGCCGGGTCGATCGGCACGCCGTCGAGGGCCATGTTGGTGACCTCGATGCTGCCCGGGGTGCACACGCGCCCGTCCAGTGTCCGGGTGACGTCGTAGGTGAAGCCCGCCGAGACCCCCATGTGCAGATACCGAGGCTGGCACTGCTGGAGGAGCATCCGGTGGATCTGGTCACCGGTCATGGGGATCGTGCTGAGCAGGTTGCCGAAGGGCTGGACGTTGAAGGCCTCGGCGTAGGTCACCACGCCGTTGCCTTCGGCGCCGCTGGCCGCGTAGAAGAGGTCCGCGCGGATACCTCCGGGGTTCATGAACGCGATCTGGGCGCCATTGTCCTGAGTGGCCCAGAGCTGAGCGTCGGCGATCATGTTGCCGAGATCGGACTCGGCGCCGCGGTTGTCCGAGCCGCCGGTCTCGTACTGGCGCCGGATGTCCGCGGTGATCTGGCCGACCTCGACGTTGCCGACGACGTCGGAGAGCGCCTTCCACTTGGCGATGATGTCCGTCTGCTCCTGGTCCTTCGCCACGTCCTGGCTGACCACGTGGTTGACGGCGGTGACGGCGTCGCGTCGCACGTCGCCGGTCTTCCGGCTGATCGTGAGGTTGACCTCCGAGACGATGCGGCCGAACGAGGCCGCGCTCGTCACCCGG
This sequence comes from Georgenia yuyongxinii, assembly GCF_006352065.1. NCBI lineage: Bacteria > Bacillati > Actinomycetota > Actinomycetes > Allobogoriellales > Allobogoriellaceae > Georgenia > Georgenia yuyongxinii. Next base: position 3,725,390 of record NZ_CP040915.1, read on the forward strand.
CGGGGCTCGCCGTCGGGGTCGTCGATCTCGCAGTTGTAGGCCTGGTGCGTGTGCCCGGTGAGGAGGACGTCGATCTCGGGGTCGAGGTTCTGCGCGATGTCGACCACCGGACCGGAGATCCCCACGCACTGGTCGTAGGTGCCTGTCTGCGCACCGCCCTCGTGGAGGAGGACCACGATGGCCTCGACGCCCTGCCGCTGAAGCTTCGGCACCAGGGCGTTGGCGGTCTCGACCTCGTCGAGGAAGTCCCAGCCCACGATGCCGGACTGGGCCACGAGCGCGTCGGTGCCCTCGAGGGTCATGCCGATGAAGCCGATCTTGGCGCCCTGGAACTTCTCGATCCAGTACGGCGGGAGCGGCGTCTTCCCGGTCTCCTCGTTCTGGACGTTGGCGGCAAGCCACTGGAAGTCGGCGCCGGGGTACGGCTCGTCGGGGAAGTAGCAGCCGTCCACGGGGTGGCAGCCGCCGTCCTGCATGCGCAGCAGCTCGGTGACGCCTTCGTCGAACTCGTGGTTGCCGACGCTGGAGACGTCGAGCCCCATGGCGTTGAGCGACTCCACCGACGGCTCGTCGTGGAAGAGGCCGGAGAGGAAGGGCGAGCCACCGATGAGGTCGCCCGCCGCGACCGTCAGGGTGTTGCCGTGCCCTTCGCGCAGCTGCTCGAGGTGAGTCGCGAGGTACTCGGCCCCGCCGGCCGGCACCGTCCCGATCACGCCGGGGGTGTTCGCCTCGAGGTGGCCGTGGTAGTCGTTGAACGCGAGCAGCTGGATGTCGACGTCGCCCGGGCGGGGCTTGTCGTCGTTCTTGCCCTTGTCGTCGTTCTTGCCCTTGTCGTCGTTCTTGCCCTTGTCGCGGTCGCTGTGGCTCGTGTTGTGGTCACTTCGGCCACCGCGGTCGTCGGCGGGGCCACCGGCCGTCGCGCCGCTGGCTATGAGCGCGACCGAAGCTAGCGTCACCCCTGCGGTCAGCGTCACACGCTTCAGCAGCCCTCTTCTTCCTCTGGACATGACACTCCTTTGTGGTGGTCCATCGAGTGGGCCGAGGTTAGCGGTGGGCCGCGTCCGAGGGAAGACGTCGCGTAAGGCACCAGGTCAGGACAGGTTCCCGAGGGGTAGGGCAGTCAACTGCCGGAGCTGGTGCCGCCGTCGGCCCGGGCCGCGGACCTACAGCGGGCGACGACGGTCAGCACCCGGCCAGGACGGCGGTGGGCCGCCGGAGTCACCCCGGCGGCCCACCCACTCCACATGTCCAGCCACGCCCGGCCGGATCTCAGCGAGCTCCGGCAGGCCGCGTTTCATCGCCCGAGCAGGCCTCCGAAGATCGACCAGATCAGGTCGATGATGCCCCGGATCACCCGCCCGATGACACCTCCGTGCTTCACCACGGTGCCCTCGACCTCGGCCGTGGTGTCGTTGAAGTTTGAGTTGGAGTCGAAGGCGAGCTGCACCGCGTGCGTGCCCGGCTTCCAGCTCTTCGGCGCGGTGAACGTCGCGCTGAAACTGCCGTCACCGGCGAGGCGGACCGCCCTGCCGACGTTCTCGCCGTCGACCACGAGCCGGATGGTCCCCTGCGGCTGCCCTTCGTTGCCCGGCAGGGCCGTGACGCGTCCCTCGACGGTGACCTTCTCGCCGGCCTTGAACTTCGCCGGGGTGAGCGCCGCCTCGACCTGGACGTCCGCCTTGACCACCTGGAGCTTGGCCGAGACGTTCGCGTCGGTGTAGCCCTCGCCGGAGAACGCCGCGTTGAACCAGTAGCCGCCGTGGTTGAGCGCCCAGCCGTGGACGGAACCGAACGCCTCCGTCGTCACCGCCACGGTGGCACGGCCGTCGACCACCTCCGCCTTCGCGGTGCGCCCGTTGAGCATGAAGGTCACGGTGCCACCCGTGACGGGCAGGCCGTCCTCGGTGGCAACAGTGGCGACAAGCTCGCCGGTGGTGCCGTAGGTCATGGCCGCGGCGGACGCCGACACGGTCACTGCCTGCGCTGCCTCGATCACCCGACCCTCGGCGTAAAAGTTCCACAGGCGGAAGCTGCCGTCACCGAGGTAGCGCACGCCGACGCGGTGGAGCCCGGGCTTGGCGTCCTCCGGGACGGTCCAGTCCAGCTCGTAGGCGCCGTCCTCGCCCAGGTTCACCGGAGCGCCCAGCGCGCCCCCGTTAGGCCCGTTGTCCCACAGCTGGACCTGACCGGTCGGTGCCTTCTCGTTGCCCGGCTCGGCGGTGACGTTCCCGGTGATCTTCACCGACTCGCCGGCGGTGAACTCGCCGGGTTGGAAGGTGGCGAAGTTGTCGATGTCCGCCTCGAAGACCTTGTACCGGCCGCTCGCCTCGGACGGCGCCACGCCATCTGCCGAATAGGCGACAGTCACGTCGTAGTACCCCACCGCGCGACCGGCCGGCACCTCCAGCACCGCCTGCCCCTCCCTGACGGCAACGGGGGACTGCGCCTCGTCGCCGATCGTGAAGACGACCTCGCCGGACGTCGCGGCCGCACCGTCCACCGTCACGGAAGCCTGAAGCTGGCCGGCGCGGCCGTACTCGATCGCCCGGTACTCGTAGACCGTCTCGGACGTGGCCGCCGGGGCCTCGACGACCGTCCCGCTGGCGTAGAAGTTGGACTTCGTGAAGTTGCCGTCACCGTGGTAGCGCACCCAGACCCGGTGGAGGCCGGGCTTGGCGTCCTCCGGTACCACCCAGTCGAACTCGTACGCGCCGTTCGCGGCCAGCGCCACCGGGTCGCTGAGCGGACCGGCGTTCGCCCCGGTGCTCCACAGCTGGACCTCGCCGGTCGGCGTGCCGGCGGCAGCCCGTTCCGCGACGATCTTCCCGACGACCTTCACGGTCTCGCCGGCCTTGAAGTCGCCGGGCTGGAACGCGGCCGAAGGCTTGACGCCAGCCTCGGACACCTTGAACCGCCCGCTCGTAGAGGACGCCTCCACGCCGTCGGCCGAATAGCTGACCGTCACGGGGTAATAGCCCCCGGCCCGACCGGCCGGCACCGTCAGAACCGCCTGCCCGTCCGTGACGGCGACCGGGGCCTGCGCCTCGTCACCGATCGCGAAGACTGCCTGGCCCCCGGTCGCGGGCGCGCCATCCACCGTCACGCTGGCGCTGAGCTGGCCGGCCCGGCCGAACTCGATCACTTGGTACGCGAACGCCGTCTTGGAGACGGCCGCGGCGTCCGACGCAGCCGGGGCCGCCGGGGCTTCCGGGGCTTCCGGGGCTGCGGCCGGCGGCTTGGCCGCAGGCGTGCTGATGGACTCGGGCGTGCTCGGGGCGACCTCCCGGGCGGTCGGGACCTCCGGCGTCGCCGGCGGGGTGACCGCCTGCGCGCCGGGGACCACCGCGAGGCTGAGCGCGACCGCGGCCGCAGCCACGCTCAGCGCGCGCCCGTGGCCGGCTCGGCGGCGCGCGTCATCTATGCCGTTCATGGGTTCCCTGTTCTCGAGAATGTTCGGGGCGGACGCTAAAGGATTCGCCCCCTGCGCCAATCACGCTAACCATCGGACGGATCCTCCCGGAAATTGTTGTTTAGTAGTTCCCCGGCCGTTCACCGCCCCGGCCTTCAGTGCCTCGGAGAGGACATCTCAGCCATCTCCCGGACACCTCTGCGGTTTGCTGCGCGCGGCGGCACAGGGGCCGTTCCCGGTTGTCGGCCGCGCCCCCCGCGACCGGTACCGCGACGTGGGAAGCGACGGCCCGTCGTCGGCCCGGGAGTGCGGCCCAGTGGACAGAGAGTCGCGATGGATATGCGTCGACGCGGTGAAACCTGCTCTTACCGACCGACACCTGCCGTTCAACAGGCAGGTCTCGGCGCAACAGGCAGGTCTCGGCGCAACAGGCAGGTCTCGGCGCGGCGGCGACGCGGCGGCACAGGGCCCTATTTCCGGCTTTCCGCGCGGGACGATCCGGAGGTGCCGGCCGTGCGCGTCCCTGCTACACCAGTGCGGTGACCCCTCCAGCCACCCCCTCACCCGACGGTGGCGGCGCCCGGCACGACGCCGCCGACCGGGCGCGGTGGCGCGCGTTCGCCATCTGCCTCGGCGCCGGGTTCATGACATTGCTCGACGTCTCCATCGTCAACGTCGCGCTGCCCTCCATCGAGGCGTCCCTGGGCGCCGGACCGAGCGAGCTGCAGTGGATCGTCGCCGGTTACACGCTCGCCTTCGGGTTGTCCCTGGTGCCCGCGGGCCGCTTCGGGGACGTGCTCGGCCGGCGAGGCGTGTTCGTCGTCGGGCTCTCCGCGTTCGTGCTGTCCTCGGCCGCGTGCGGGCTGGCGACGACGGCGGAGATGCTCGCCGTCACCCGGCTCGTCCAGGGCATCAGCGCCGGGGTGCTCAACCCGCAGGTGGTGGGGCTCATCCAGCAGCTGTTCACCGGACGGGACCGGGCACGCGCATTCGGGTACTTCGGGGCGACGGTCGGCATCTCCACCGCAACCGGGCCCCTCGTGGGCGGAGCCCTGCTCGCCCTCTTCGGGGAGGCGGAGGGGTGGCGCGCGGTCTTCCTCGTCAACGTCCCGATCGGGGCCGTCCTCGTGCCGCTGGCGCTACGCCACCTGCCCCGGCCCGAACCTGCTGCCCGCACCCACCGTGCCCGGCTGGATATCGACGTCGTCGGCCTGGTGCTCATGGCGGCGTCGGTCCTGTGCGTCATGCTGCCGTTCATCGTGGCGGCCGAGGGCCGGGCGGCGCCGTGGTGGCTGGTGGGTGTGGGGGCGGCCCTGTTCGTGGTCTTCGCCTGGTGGGAGCGGCGCACTGAGCGGGCCGGGCGCGCGCCCGTGGTGACCGCCGCCCTCGTCCGGACCCGCTCGTTCACGTTCGGCGCGGCGATCGGCACCGCCTATTTCGCCGGCTTCACCACGATATTCCTCATCGGCACGCTGTACCTGCAGACCGGGCTCGGGCTCACGCCGTTCCAGGCCGGGCTCGTGCAGACACCGTTCGCCCTGCTCGGGGCACTGTCAGCCGGGCAGAGCGCCTGGCTCGTGGGCCGCTTCGGGCGCTGGGCGGTGGTGGGCGGGATCGTGGTGATGGCCGCCGGCATCGTCGGCCTGGATGTCACCGCCAGCCGGTTGGACGGCTCCGCGGCCGCCCTGGCCATGGCGGCGTGGATGGCCCTCGCCGGGCTGGGCAACGGCGCGGTGATCTCCCCCAACCAGGCACTCACGCTCGACGAGGTGCCGGTCGCGCAGGGCGGTACCGCCGGCGGGGTGCTGCAGACCACCCAGCGGATCGGGACGTCGGTGGGGGTCGCCGTCGTCACCTCGGTCTTCTTCGCGACCCTGGCCCGTGGTGGCGGCGCCGGCCCGGCGCACGGCTACGGCGTGGCGTTCCAGGTGGGGCTGCGCGTGACGCTGGCGCTGATCGGGGTGGCGCTCGTCGTCGCCGTCGTCGATGCGCTACGACGGCGGCACGTGCCCGGCACGTTCAACCCTGCAGGTGCTCCTCCACACGCCTGACCTTCTCGGTGAGCGGGCCACGCGGTGGTGGAGCGACGGAGAAGGCAACGAGCATGCCAACCAGCGTGCCGGAACCCCGGTGCCGCCGTCGCGGGCGCATCGGCGGGCCGACGGCGCATGGCCCACCATGCGCCCTCGGCCCGCCGACCAGCCCTCGACGCAGCCGACCAGCCCGCGGTGAAGCAGGCCCGATGAGAGCCCTCGAACACGTTCTCTCGGGCCACCGGAGGGCCGTAGGGCTCAGATGATCCCGTGGTCGATGACGGCGTCGGCCACCTTCGTGAACGCGGCGATGTTCGCACCGAGCACGTAGTTGCCCGGCTCGCCGTACTCCTCGGCGGTGCAGGCGCACTCGTCGTGGATGCGCTCCATGATGATCTCGAGCTTGGAGGCGACCTTCGCGAAGCTCCACGGGTCGCGCGCGAAGTTCTGCGCCATCTCCAGCGCCGAGGTCGCCACGCCACCAGCGTTGGCCGCCTTGCCGGGCCCGAAGAGCACGCCCGCGGAGCGTAAGGTCTCGACGGCGTCGGGGGTGGAGGGCATGTTCGCACCCTCCGCGACCGCGACCACCCCGTTCTTGACGAGCGTCTCCGCGGCGTGGTGGTCCAGCTCGTTCTGCGTCGCGCACGGCAGCGCGACGGTGGCGGGCACGTCCCACACCCGCCCGCCCTGGACGAGGCGGGCGCCGGGCCGGCGGGCGACGTAGTCGGCGACGCGTCCCCGCTCGACCTCCTTGACCTGCTGGAGCAGCTCCAGGTCCACCCCGGCCTCGTCGACGACGTAGCCGGTGGAGTCGGAGAACGTGACCACCTGGGCGCCGAGCTCCTGCGCCTTGGCGATGGCGTAGATCGCCACGTTGCCGGAGCCGGAGATGACGACCCGCTGGCCCTCCATGTGCTGGCCGCGGGTGGCGAGCATGCGGTCGGCGAAGATCACGGCGCCGTAGCCGGTGGCCTCGGTGCGGGCGAGCGAGCCGCCCCAACCGATGCCCTTGCCGGTCAGCACGGCACTCTCGTACCGGTTGGTCAGGCGCTTGTACTGCCCGAACAGGTAGCCGATCTCCCGCCCGCCCACGCCGATGTCACCGGCCGGGACGTCGGTGTATTCGCCGATGTGCCGGTGCAGCTCGGTCATGAACGCCTGGCAGAACCGCATGATCTCGCGGTCGCTGCGCCCGTGCGGGTCGAAGTCGGAGCCGCCCTTGCCGCCGCCGATGGCCAGGCCGGTCAGCGCGTTCTTGAAGATCTGCTCGAAGCCGAGGAACTTGATGATGCCCAGGTTGACGCTGGGGTGGAACCGCAGGCCGCCCTTGTAGGGGCCGAGCGCGGAGCTGAACTGTACGCGGAAGCCGCGGTTGACCTGCACGTCGCCGTTGTCGTCGACCCACGGCACGCGGAACATGATCTGGCGGTCCGGCTCGCAGATGCGCTGCAGCACGGACAGCTCCTGGTACTCCGGGTGCTTGCGCACCACGGGCCCGAGCGTCTCGAGGACCTCCCGGACGGCCTGGTGGAACTCCGGCTCCCCGGGGTTGCGGCGCAGGACCTTGTCGTAGGCCTCCTGGAGCTCATCCAGCACGGGTGGTCCTTCCATCGTCGATCTGGCCGCCGGAGGTTCGGCCGGTGACATCTCGCGGAGGAGATGACATCTCACGGAGAAGATGACATCTCGCCGCACACGCTCGTCAGCCGAAGTACCGCGGCAGGGTCGCCGCCGAGGTCTCCTCGAGCTCGTGGAGGGGGAGCCGGAACGCCCCCGTGACGGTCAGGCTCGGTTCGCCCTCCCCGCCGGTGGTGCCGATCTTTGCCACGGGAACCCCGTGCGTCGCGCACAGGTCCAGGATTCTAGCCTCCTGATCGGGGTCCACGGCGACGAGCGCCCGCGCCCCCGTCTCGGCGAACAGCAGCGTGGCCAGGTCGACCCCGTCACGGGCGGCGACGTCGGCCAGGTCCACGCTCACGCCCACCCCGAACCGCAGCGCGGCGTCGGCCAGGGACTGGGCGAGCCCGCCGGTGGCGAGATCGTGCGCGGCGTGCACGGCGCCGTCGGCGGCGGCGCCCACGAGCACCTCGGCCAGGGCCCGCTCGGCGGCCAGGTCGACCTTCGGCGGCAGCCCGCCGAGGTGGTGGTGGACGACATCGGCCCAGGCGGACCCGTCCAGCTCGGTGGCGGTGGTCCCGAGCAGGAGCACGGACAGACCCGGCCGGGTCCAGCCCGACGGCGTGGCGCGGGCGACGTCGTCGAGCACCCCGAGCACGCCCACCACCGGGGTGGGGTTGATCGAGGAGTCGAGCCGGCCGGGCTCGCCGGTGCCGTTGTAGAGGGAGACGTTGCCGCCGGTGACGGGGACCCCGAGCTCCTGGCAGGCGTCGGCCAGGCCGGTGATCGCCTGGACCAGCTGCCACATGGCGTCCGGATCCTCCGGGGAGCCGAAGTTGAGGCAGTCGGTGACGGCGAGCGGGCGGGCCCCCACCGTGGCAACGTTGCGGTAGGCCTCGGCGAGGGCTTGCCGGGCGCCGGTGTACGGGTCGAGCTTGGTGAACCGGCCGTTGGCGTCGGTGGACAGCGCCACCCCCAGGCCGGTGGCCTCGTCCACCCGGACCACGCCGGCGTCGTCGGGCTGGGCCAGTGCGGTGTTGCCCTGCACGTACCGGTCGTACTGGTCGGTGACCCACGCCTTCGAGGCCAGGTTCGGCGAGCCCACGAGCGCCAGCACCTGGGCGCGCAGCTCCTCCCCGCTGACGGGCCGGGGCAGGGCCGCGGCGGAGTCGGCGTTGAGCGCGTCCTGCCAGTCGGGCCTGGCGTAGGGGCGGTCGTAGACCGGGCCCTCGTGCGCCACGGTGCGAGGGTCGACGTCGACGATGCGGTGCCCGTGGTGGTCGATGGTCAGCCGGCCGGTGCCGGTGACCTCGCCGATGACGGCGCTCTCGACGTCCCACTTCGCCGCGATGGCGAGGAACGCGTCGAGCTTGTCCGGGGCGACGACCGCCATCATGCGCTCCTGGGACTCGCTCATGAGGATCTCGCCCGCGGTGAGGGTGGGGTCACGCAGCAGCACCGTCTCCAGGTCCACGTGCATGCCGCCGTCGCCGTTGGAGGCCAGCTCGGAGGTGGCGCAGGAGATGCCGGCCGCGCCCAGGTCCTGGATGCCCTCGACCACCCCGGCGGCGAAGAGCTCGAGGCAGCACTCGATGAGCACCTTCTCCATGAAGGGGTCGCCCACCTGCACGCTGGGCCGCTTCGCGGGCATGCCGCCCTCGAAGGTCTCGCTCGCCAGGATCGAGGCGCCGCCGATGCCGTCCCCGCCGGTGCGGGCGCCGAACAGGACCACCTTGTTGCCGGCGCCGGAGGCGTTGGCCAGGTGGATGTCCTCGTGCCGCAGCACCCCCAGGCACAGGGCGTTGACCAGCGGGTTGCCCTGGTAGGAGGGGTCGAAGTCGACCTCGCCGCCGATGTTCGGCAGCCCCAGGCAGTTGCCGTACCCAGCCACGCCCGCGACGACGCCGTGCACCACCCGCGCGGTGTCGGGGTGGTCGACGGCGCCGAAGCGCAGCTGGTCCATGACCGCGACCGGCCGGGCGCCCATGGAGATGATGTCGCGCACGATGCCACCGACACCCGTGGCCGCACCCTGGTAGGGCTCGACGTAGCTGGGGTGGTTGTGCGACTCGACCTTGAAAGTCACCGCCCAGCCCTGCCCGATGTCGACCACGCCGGCGTTCTCGCCGATACCGACGAGCAGGTGCTTGCGCATGGCGTCGGTGGTCTTGTCGCCGAACTGGCGCAGATGCTGCTTGGAGGACTTGTAGGAGCAGTGCTCGGACCACATCACCGAGTACATCGCCAGCTCGGCGGCGGTGGGCCGGCGGCCGAGGAGGTCGACGATCCGGTCGTACTCGTCGGGCTTGAGGCCCAGCTCGCGGTAGGGCAGCGCCACGTCGGGGGTGCTGGCCGCGTGCTCGACGGTGTCCGGCAGGTGCTCGGCCACGCTGGTCATGGGGGTTCCTCCGCGGTCGCTGGGCCGGTTCTCGCCGCCCAGGGTACCCGCGTGGAATCTGCTCTCCAGGGGCCGTCCGCGCCACGCGTGACGTGCGCCATGATGGGGCGATGCTCCCGGAGATCACCGAGGCCGTGGACCTGTGCCTGCCCTCCGGGGCCCTCGACCCGCGGGCGATCGGCTGGTCTCGGGTGCCGCTGCACCGCGCGAACCTACGCACCGGCAACCCGTTGGGCCGGGCGGCCACCTGGTCGCGGACCAAGCGGTGGGAGTACTGGTGCGTGATCACCCCCGACCACGTGGTCGCGCTCTCCGCGACGAGCCTGAACTACGCCGGGATCTACCAGGTGTGGGTGCTCGACCGGCACACCGGCGAGGAGATCGACTGCAGCGTCACCGACCCCCTCTCGCGGGAGGTGCGCATGCCCAGCGTGTGCGGCGGGGGCCCGGTGCGTGCCCGCAGCGGCCCGGTCGCCATCGCCGTCGACCCGGTGCCGGAGGTGGTCCGTCCCGCGGACCCGCGGGCCTGGTCGGTACCCGTGCACGGCCCCACGCACCCCGAGCGGCCGCCGCGGCCCGGGGCCCGGCTGCGGGCGGTGACGCCGAGGGTGCGCGTGGACCTGCTCGTCGACGTGCCGGCCGGGCACGAGTGCCTCGCGGTGGTGGTGCCCTGGAGCGACCGGCTGTTCCAGTACACGGTCAAGGACGTCACCCTGCCGGTGCACGGGCGCCTCTGGCTTGACGGCGAGGAGATCGCCGTCGGCGGGGACGGGCGGACGGACACCTGGGCGGTGATGGACTACGGCCGGGGTCGGTGGCCGTACTCCGTGGTGTGGAACTGGGGCGCCGGGTCCGGGGTGGTCGACGGCGTCGCCACCGGCCTGCAGCTGGGCGGGAAGTGGACCGACGGCACGGGCTCGACCGAGAACGCCCTGGTGCTCGACGGGCGCCTGCACTACCTCGGCGAGGATCTGTCCTGGGCGTACGACGCCACCGACCGCACGGCGCCGTGGTTCGTCACCGGCCCGCGGGTGGAGGTGCGGCTGACCCCGTTCCATGAGCGGAGCGCTCGGACGAACCTCGGTGTGGTCTCCACCGAGACCCACCAGTGCTTCGGCACGTGGTCGGGGTGGGTGGTCGACGACGACGGCGTGACCCGCAGCGTGGACGGCCTCGTCGGCTGGGCCGAGGAGGCCGCCAACCGCTGGTGACCGCTCCACTCCCCCGCGACAGGTCGTCTCCTCCGCGAGGTCACGTTCTCCGCGAGAAGTCGTCCGGCACCGAGCCCCCTCGCGCCAAAGCCCGTTCAGGAGTTTGATCGGGGCATGTGGACCGTCGACGTCGACCCCTCCCCGCTGGCGGCGCTCGCCGCCCAGCTGGACGACGTCGCCGAGCGGCGGTTCACCGCCGGCGCCGAGCGGGCCCGCACCCTGCTGGCCGGCCGGCGCGTGTGGAACGTCAGCGCCACCGCGACCGGCGGAGTCGGCGAGCTGCTGCGGACGCTGCTCCCCTACGTGCGCGACGCCGGGATCGACGCGCGTTGGCTCGTGGTCGACGGCGACGAGCAGTTCTTCCGGATCGCCACCCGACTGCACCACGTGCTGCACGCCCACCCCGTCGACGGCGGGCCGCTGGGCGCCGAGGAGATGGCCCACTACGACCGCGTGCTGGCCCGAAACCTCGACGAGGTGCGGGAGAACATCGCCGCCGGCGACGTCGTGCTCCTGCACGATCCGGCCACCGTCGGCCTGGCGCCCGAGCTCCGCCGTCGCGGCGCGCTCGTGGTGTGGCGCTGCCACATCGGTACCGACGCGCCCGACGGCGTCACCGACCTGGCGTGGGCCTTCCTCGAACCCTCGATCGCCCAGGCGGACCGCGTGGTGCTCTCCCGCGCCACCTACCGGCCCGGCTTCCTCGACGCCGCCGTCGTGCGGGTCATCTCCCCCTCCGTGGACCCGCTGTCGGCGAAGAACCGCATGCTCGAGCCCGCAGAGGTCGAGCAGCTGCTGCTGGACGCCGGCCTCCTCGCCGGTGACGTCCCGGCCGGGGCGCCTGCCGCCGTCGCCGCGTCCGGAGACGACGGCGGCCCGCCAGTCTCCGCCGACGTCCCCACCGGCGCCACGATGCGCGCCGGCGGCCCAGTCCCCGCGAACGCCCGGATGCTGCTGCAGGTCTCGCGCTGGGACCGCCTCAAGGACATGTCCGGGCTGCTCATCGCGTTCGACGAGGGCTTCGAGGACCTGCCCGAGGACGTCCACCTGCTCCTCGCGGGCGAGGAGGTGGCGCCGCACGACAGCGCCGCCGCCGAGATTCTCGCGGACTGCCTGCAGATGTGGGAGGGCCTCGAGCCCGCCGTCCGCGCCCGCACCCACGTGGCCTGCCTGCCGCTGGTCGACCGGGAGCGCAACGCCCTCCTGGTCAACGCCCTGCAGCGCCGCGCCGCCGTCATCGTGCAGAAGAGCCTGGCGGAGGGCTTCGGGCTCACCGTGGCCGAGGCGCTGTGGAAGGGCCGGCCCGTGGTGGCGACGGCCGTCGGCGGCATCCAGGACCAGATCGCCGACGGCACCAACGGCCTGCTGGTCAAGGACCCGACCGACCTGCACGGCCTCGTGGCCGCCGTTGCCCGGCTCCTCGCCGAACCGGCTTTCGCCGAGCAGCTTGGCCTGGCCGCGCACGACCGGGTGCGCCGCGACTTCCTCTCCGACCGGCACCTGCTCCAGTACGTGGACCTCCTGGACGAGCTCCTCTGACCTTCGCCCGCCGCCGACCCACCACCGAGGAGAACTCCCATGGCTGCGAGAACCGACGAGGCCACCGAGCGCGACACCTGGCGGTCGGTGAACACCCTGCGGACGCTGGCGATGGACGCCGTCCAGGCCGCGAACTCCGGGCACCCGGGCACGGCGATGGCCCTCGCACCGGTCGCCTACACGCTCTGGCAGAAGTTCCTGCGTTTCGACCCCGAGCTGCCGATCTGGGCGAACCGGGACCGGTTCGTGCTCTCCGTCGGGCATGCCTCGGCGCTGCTGTACGGTCTGCTCCACCTCTCCGGGGTCAAGGCCGTCAACGCCGACTACGAGAGCGTGGGCGAGCCGGCGGTGACACTGGACGACATCAAGGCGTTCCGGAAGCTGGACTCCAAGACTCCCGGCCACCCGGAGTACCGGTGGACCTCGGGCGTGGAGGCCACCACCGGGCCGCTGGGCACCGGCATCGCCACCTCGGTGGGCATGGCCATGGCGGAGCAGTGGCTCGCTGCCACCTACAACCGGCTCGGCTACGACCTCTTCGACTACGACGTCTACGCCCTGTGCGGGGACGGCGACCTCATGGAGGGCGTCGGCGCCGAGGCCGCGTCCCTGGCCGGGCACCAGCGACTGGGCAACCTGTGCTGGCTCTACGACTCCAACGACATCACCATCGAGGGCAGCACCGAGCTGGCGTTCACGGAGGACGTCGCCACCCGGTTCACCGGGCTCGGCTGGGCCGTCGAGCACGTCGCCGACGCCAACGACCTCGGCGCGCTCGAGCGGGCCCTCGAGGCGTTCCGGGCCCGCACCGACCGGCCCACGCTCATCATCGTGCGGACCGTCATCGGCTTTGGCGCCCCGAACAAGCAGGGCACCGCCTCCGCGCACGGCGAGCCGCTCGGCGTGGACGAGGTCCGCGCCGCCAAGGCGTCTTATGGCTGGCCCGAGGACGCCCAGTTCCTCGTGCCCGACGAGGTCTACGCCGACTTCGAGCAGGGTGTGCGGGCCCGCGGCGCTCGGCTGCGGCGCGAGTGGGAGGCCCTCTTCGGCCGATACTCCGGCGAGCATCCCGACCTCGCCGACCAGCTCAACCGCATACAGAAGCGCACCCTCCCCGACGGCTGGGACGAGCTGGTCGAGGAGTTCCCCGCCGACGCCAAGGGGCTGAGCGGCCGCGACGCCAGCGGGAAGGTGCTCAACGCCGTCGCGCAGCGGGTGCCCTGGCTGCTCGGCGGGTCGTCGGACCTGGCGCCGTCGAACAAGAGCCGGCTCACGTTCGACGGCGCGGGCGACTTCGGCCCCGACGACCGGGCCGGGCGCAACCTGCACTTCGGGGTCCGGGAGCACGCGGCCGCGGCGGTCACCAACGGCCTGGCCCTGTCCAAGGTGCGTGCCTACCAGGCCGGCTTCCTCATCTTCTCCGACTTCCAGCGCGGCGCGCTGCGGCTCTCGGCGCTCATGGAGCTGCCGGTCATCCACCTCTACACGCACGACTCCATCGGGGTGGGCGAGGACGGCCCCACCCACCAGCCGGTCGAGCACCTGGCGTCGTTGCGTGCCATGCCCGGCATGATCGACATGCGCCCGGCGGACGCCAACGAGGTGGTCGAGGCGTGGCGCACCATCATGCCGATCCGGCACGAGCCCGTGGCGCTGGTGCTCTCTCGCCAGCCGCTGCCCACGCTGGACCGCACGAGGTACGCCTCCGCCGCGGGAGTGGCCAAGGGCGCCTACGTGCTGGCCGGTGACCCCGGCGCGACGCCGGACGTGATCCTCATCGCCACCGGCTCCGAGGTGAGCCTCGCCGTCGCCGCCCATGAGCAGCTCACCGGCGAGGGCATCGCCTCCCGGGTGGTGTCCATGCCGTCGATGGCCCTGTTCGACCAGCAGTCCCAGGAGTACCGCGAGCAGGTCATCCCACCCGCGGTGACCGCCCGGGTGGTGGTGGAGCAGGGGTCGTCCTTCGGCTGGCACCGCTGGGTGGGCCCGGCCGGGCGGGTCATCGCGATGAGCACGTTCGGCTCGTCCGCACCGCTGAAGGACCTGCAGACCAAGTTCGGGTTCACGCCCGAGGCGGTCACCGCCGCCGCACGCGAGCTGGTGCGCGGGTCGGCCGGCTAGGGCGGCCGCCGCTCACCCGGCGCGAATGATCCCGGTGGGAACCCGCGGTGCCACGATCGCGGTCATGACGAGCGACGGCGCGGGGTGGGTCCGGGAGACCGTGTCGCTGGCCGGCCGGTCCGTCTTCTACCGGCGAAGCCAGGGCGACGTCGGAGGCGTCCCGATCGTCCATGTCCACGGGTTCGGGATCTCCGGCTCGTACCTCATGCCCACGGCCCGGCTGCTGACCGGCCAGGGGGTCAACGTGGTGCCGGACCTGCCCGGGTACGGCCACAGCGAGCGGCCCGAGCGCACGCTGGGAATTCCCGCCCTGGCGGATGCCCTCCTGGCCGTGCTCGACGCCCTCGAGCTCGACAAGGCGGTGCTCCTGGGCAACTCCATGGGCTGTCCCATCGTCCTCCAGGTCGCGCACACGGCGCCCGACCGGGTGCACCGCCTGGTCCTCGTCTCGCCGGCGGGCGGGGTCCAGAACCAGCCACTGTCGCGCGCGCTGGGCCAGCTCGCGGCCGACGTCGTCCGGGAGAGCCCGCGGATGGCCAGCGTCGCGGTGCCGGACTACCTCCGCTTCGGGCCGGTCAACACGCTGCGCCTGTTCGCCCAGCTGACGCGGTTCCCCTCGCTCGCACGGCTCCTGACTGCGCCGGTGCCCTCGCTTGCCGTCCTGGGCTCCCGGGACCCGCTCATGCCGCCACCGCACCGGGTCAAGGCGATCGCGTCCCTGGCGCCGCCGCACGTCAGCGTGGCGCTCATCCAGGGCGCCGCCCACGCCCTCAACTTCAGCCACCCCGGCGAGCTGGCCAACATCATCTCCTCCTGGCTCGCGGGGCGGCCCATCCGGGACGACCCCGACCAGCCGGGCTTCGCGCGTGTGCTGACGATCCCCCGGCTCGTCGCCGCGGGATAGGGCGAGCACGGTGCAGGACGCGCACGGCGCGGCGCCCGGGCCGCCGTCCCGGTCCCGTCTCGGGTGGCGCCTGCTCCGCCGTCGGAGACTGAAGTCGTGGACCGAGCTCCGGCGTCTGGCGCTGAGCCTCCTCCTGTCCTGGCTGGTGCTCTCGGTGACGATCGCGGTCATGCCGGGCGTCGGTGCCACCACGCGGGTGGACGTCCTGGTGGCGGCGCTCCTTCTCGGTGTGCTCTCGGCGGCGTTGCAGCCGGTGGTGACGGCGCTCGCGCTGGTGGTGGGGTGGGCGGGCGTCCTGCTGGCGGGCCTGTTCACCGAGGCGATCCTCTTCTACGCGGCCCTGACCCTGACGCCGGGCATCACCGTCGACGGGTTCTGGAGCGCCTTCTGGGCGTCGTGGGTGTTCTCGCTCCTCGTCACGATCGTCACGTGGCTCGTCACGGCAGGGGACGACACGGCGTTCCTCACCCACATGCTGCGGCAGTCGCGTCACGCCCGGGCCGCAGCCGCCCCGACCATGGTCCCCGGCGTGATCTTCCTCCAGGTCGACGGCCTGTCGGCGCCCCTGCTGCGGTGGTCGATCCGCAGCGGCGACCTGCCGACCATGAGCCGGTGGGTGCGCTCGGGGAGCCACACCGCGGCGCAGTGGCAGGTGCAGCTGCCCTCGACCACGCCGGCGAGCCAGGCGGGCGTCCTGCACGGCCGCAGCGCAGAGATCCCGGCGTTCCGGTGGTACGAGAAGGAGTCCGGCCGGCTGCTGGTCTCCAACCGGCCCCGGGACGCCCTGGTGATCCAGGAGAGGTTGTCGGACGGGCACGGCCTGCTCGCCGACGGCGGGGTCAGCATCTCCAACATCTTCACCGGCGACGCCCCTACTGCCCTGCTCACCATGAGCGCCGTGACTGCGCGCGGAGCGGGCAGGGGCCCGTCGCGCGGCTACGCGACGTTCTTCATCAACCCCTACGGGCTGGCCCGCTCACTGGTGCTGTCGGTAGGGGAGATGCTCAAGGAGCGCCATCAGGGGCGCCGGCAGCGCCGTCGCGGCGTCGAACCGCGGATCGACCGCCGGGGCTCCTACGTGGCGCTGCGCGCGGTGACCAACGTCCTGCTGCGCGACCTGAACGCGGGGCTGATCGTCGAGCAGATGATGGCGGGCACTCCGTCGGTCTACTGCGACTTCACCGACTACGACGAGATCGCCCACCATGCGGGCCCCACCCGGCCCGAGTCGCTGGCCTCGCTGGAGGGACTCGACCACCTCATCGGCGTGCTGCAGACCGCGGCGGAGCAGGCGCCCCGGCCCTATGAGCTCGTCGTGCTGTCCGACCACGGGCAGAGTCAGGGCGCCACCTTCCGGCAGCGCTACGGGCACACCCTGGAGGAGCTGGTGCGAGACCTCGTGGCGGGCCGCGGCACCACGGTCGCCGCCGCCACCGACGTGGCGGAGACGGCCGGGCCCGCGAACACCCTGCTGTCGCAGGTGGGGCAGCAGGGCGGCGCCACGGGAAAGGTGGTGCGCCGGGCCCTGCGGGGGCGTTCCGTGGGCGACGAGGTGCACCTCGAGGGCCGGTCCGCCGACGGCCCGGACCTGCTGGGTCCCGCGACGGGACATTCCGACGCCGACGTCGTCGTCATCGCGTCCGGGAACCTCGCGATGATCTACTTCACCGGCTTCGCCGGGCGCATGACGCAGGAGGAGATCGACACCGCGTACCCGGGACTCGTCCGGTCCCTGGTCGCTCACCCGGGCGTCGGGTTCGTGGTGGTGCGCACGGTGCGACACGGGTTCGTCGTCCTTGGTGACGGCGGGACGCACTACCTCGACGAGGACCGGGTGACGGGACGCGACCCGCTCGGTCCGTTCGGGGAGCGGGCGGCCGCGGAGGTACGACGGCACGCGGGGCTGGCGAATGTCGGCGACCTGGTCGTCAACAGCCCGGTGTACCCGGGGACCGGCGAGGTCGCCGCCTACGAGGAGCTCGTGGGCAACCACGGGGGGCTCGGGGGCTGGCAGACCGAGGGAGTGCTGCTGCACCCGTCCGCGTGGACGGCGGACGGCCCGTTGGTAGGCGCCGACGCCGTGCACCGCCAGCTCGTGCGGTGGCTGAGTGCCCTCGGGCACCGGTCCGCGCTCGCCGAGGCCGTCATGCCTCCGCCGCGCGGCGGGGGCGCAGGTTGATCAGCAGCACCGCGACGAACGGCACGACCACGCCCACCAGCATGGCGAGCACCATGCCGACCGTGTCGGTGGCGACGAACGGCGCGACGACGGCGGGCAGGTAGGCGGTGGCCTCCGTGCCGGTGGCACCCACCACGAGGCCACCGAGCGTGGCGGACCCGAGCGCGACGGCGAACACGCGCTTGTCGGCGAAGAGGAAGGGGTAGGACGCCTCGACGAACGTGCCGAACCCGAAGTTCACCGCCGCGCCGGAGGCCGCGAGCGCCCGCTCGCCCGAGGTGCGCGGGCGCACCACGTTGGCCAGCGTGATGCCCAGGGACACCATGACGAGGCTGACCATGTCGACCGCCCCGAAGAAGCTGTGCCCCTTCTCGCCCATCTCCAGCAGCACCAGCGGCAGGATCGCGGCGTGGTAGACCCCGCCCATGATGGCGGGCCAGATCACCAGTCCCGCCAGCGCCCCGGCCAGCAAGGGGTTGAGCGCGACGAGGTACTCGATGGCGTCCTTGACGCCCTCTCCGAGCGCGTTGGTCAGCGGCGCCAGGGCGAGGAATACCACCAGCCCGGCGGCCAGCCCGGACAGGCCGCCGGCGACGATGTTCGCCGTCGTCACCGGGAACCGGCGGGCGAGGGTCCACCGCAGCAGGTACGCGACCAGCGCACCGGCGAGGATGCCGCCCACGAGCCCACCGATGATCCCGCCCGCGGTCGAGAGCACCCCGGCGACGACGCCCGCGACGAGCCCGACCTCCCCCAGCCCGGACACCCGCCGCGCCGCGACCGCCGCGACGACGACCGGCAGGCCGGCGATGAGCGCGTCGAAGACAGGGGTCAGCGCGTCGAGGCCAGGAATCTTCCCGACGGCGAGGATCAGCGCGAGCGCGATGAAGGCGGGCAGCGAGCCGACCATGATCCCGCGCACGGAGATCCGCCGCCAGGGTGAGCCGGTGGCGTCCTGCGCCTCCGCCGAGCCCAGCACCGGGCGGTAGCGCGTGCCGAAGTACCGGGCGAGGCCGGCGATGTAGGACACCGCACGGGTGGTGCTCGTCGAGCCCGTGGTCCCCGACGCGGCGACCAGGTTCAGTCCCAGCGCCTGGGCTGCGGCGATCGAGCTGCCACCGGTGCCGGCGGCGGGCAGCCCCGCGGCGACCGCGGCCCCGACCGTGGCGGCGTTGACGCCCTTCGGGGCGGCGCTGACGAGGACGAGCGCGTCGACCTCCCCGGCCGCCACGGCCCGGGCGAGCTCGGCGTCGTACGCCGCAGCGGTCGCATTGACCTCCGCGAGGGTCCCGCGGGCGGCGACGGTCACCTCGATGTTGCCGACGCCGACGCCGTCGCCGTCGCCGTCGCGCAGCGTGAGCAGCTGCGCGGGCGTGCTGTCCTTGACGGCGTCCATCGACGCCCCGGCCGCCACCAGCTGCACGGCGCTCACCTTGAACCCGCCGGCCTCGGCCTGACGGAAGATCTCCGCGAGCAGCCGGTGCGGCTCGTCACCGCCGTGGCTGAAGAGGTTCCCGCCGGTGCTGCCGACGACGGCGATGCGCCGCGGCGCGGCCTCGTGTGCGAGGGTGGAAGCCCTGTTCGACGCCGGGGCGACCGCGCCGCGTTCGGGTGCCGCTTCGGGCGTGGTGTGCTCGGGCATGACGACTCCAGGGACGGGGATGGGAGCGCCCGCACGATAGTGCGACACCTGCCGCCGCCTCCGGCCCGTCCAGCGCTGGGATGAACGTCGTCACACCCCGTTGGTCGCCGCGGCCGCGGGTGCGGTCGGGCTCGGTCTGCCGCGCGGGTGTCCGCACGTCGGGCCCTGCCAGGAAGCCGGACATGACGTCGGGTCTGCCGAACAGTCGTCAGGTTTACGTCGACCCTCACGGTCGGGCCCGTCACGGCCGCCGGCGACTACTCGATCGGGCGCCTCCGCGGGCCCCGCCGGCCGCCTACTTCGGCACCGCCGTGGCGAGCCCAGATCGACGCCGCTCTCCCGCGACATCGCTCGCACTCGCACCCGCGTCTGCCCCAAGCGGTGCGCGTGGCCGATGCACCGCCCTCGTGAGAAGAGCGTGACCAGGTAAACCCGACACTGGTTCGGCAAACCGGGCGCCAGGTCGGCTCCGCTGACAGAGCCTCGCAGCGCACATCGGCAAGCGCCCAAACAAGACCCACCGAGCACGCAGGAGTGAGGAGTGGGAGGGCCGCGGTGCCCCCGGTTCCCGACCGTACGGTGGGATTGACGCGCAGCCGCTGCCGCACCCGCAGCCGGTCTTCGATGCCGCCGGGCGCGCGTTCACCACTGCGTGAGAACATCACCCCCACCGGCCTGCCCGCTCCGGCGTCCGCTCGCCCGCATCAAAGAGGACCCACCCCATGTCACCAGCACCGCTGACCGCCGACCCGTTACTGGCGGCGCACCGGGCACCCGCGGTGCGCACACTCGTCGAGGTCTTCGAGGCGACTGCCACGAGCCACCCGACAGCCACCGCCATCGACGACGGCGACGAGGAGCTCAGCTACGCGGCACTCCTTGATGCGGTGCGGGCCCGCGCGGCGAGGCTGACGGCGGCAGGTGTGCGCCGCGGCGACCGCGTCGGGATCCGCGCCACCTCCGGGGCGGTCGACCTGTACCTGTCGATCCTCGCGATCATGTTCGCCGGGGCGGCGTACGTCCCGGTCGACGCGGACGACCCCGACGAGCGGGCGTCCCTGGTGTGGGAGGAGGCAGGCGTCGTCGGCGTCGTGCACGACGACGGCCACCTCACCCGACCCGACGGCACGACCCTCTCCCGCCGTCCGGCGGGTGCCGCGGAGGGCGAGGTCGACGCGGAGGGCGAGGTCGACGCGGACAACCTCCGCGACGCCGTCCGCCCCACCCCGGCCGACGACGCCTGGATCATCTTCACCTCCGGCTCCACCGGCAAGCCCAAGGGCGTGGCCGTCTCGCACCGCAGCGCTGCCGCCTGGGTGGACGCCGAGGCGCGCCTGTTCCTCCAGGAGGACCCGCTCCGCCCCGGCGACCGGGTCCTGGCCGGCCTGTCCGTGGCCTTCGACGCCTCCTGCGAGGAGATGTGGCTGGCCTGGCGGCACGGCGCCACCCTCGTGCCGGCGCCCCGCGCCCTCGTGCGCACCGGCACCGACCTGGGCCCGTGGCTCGTCGAGCGCGAGATCACCGTGGTCTCCACCGTCCCCACCCTCGCGGGCATGTGGCCGGTGGACACCCTCGACGGCGTCCGGCTGCTGATCTTCGGCGGCGAGGCGATCCCGCCCGAGCTGGCCACCCGGCTGTGGCGGCCCGACCGCGAGCTGTGGAACACCTACGGCCCCACCGAGGCCACCGTTATCGCGTGTGCCGCGATCCTCGAACCCGACGAGCCCGTCCGCATCGGGCTGCCCCAGGACGGCTGGAACCTAGCCGTCGTCGACGCCGCGGGCGAGCCGGTGGCCGAGGGTGAGACCGGCGAGCTCATCATCGGCGGGGTCGGGCTGGCCCGGTACCTCGACCCGGACCTCGACGCGAAGAAGTTCGCGCCCATGCCCTCGCTCGGCTGGGAGCGCGCGTACCGCAGCGGCGACCTGGTCCAGCTGGACCGGGCCGGCCTGATCTTCGTCGGCCGGGCCGACGACCAGGTCAAGGTCAACGGCCGCCGCATCGAGCTCGGCGAGGTCGACTCCGCGCTGCTCGCCCTGCCCGGGATCGCGGCCGCGGCCGCCGCGGTGCGGCGCACCCCGGCGGGTACCGCCGTGCTCGTCGGCTACGTGGTGCCCGCCGGCCCCGACGGGCTGGACACCGCCGAGCTGCTCGCCGCGCTGCGCGAGGAGCTGCCCGCGGCGATGATCCCGCTGCTCGCCGTCGTCGAGTCCATCCCCACGCGCACCTCCGGCAAGGTCGACCGTGACGCGCTGCCCTGGCCGCTGCCCGGCGTCGAGGCGGGCGCCGGCGCGTCCTCGCTGACCGGCACGGCCGCGTGGGTCGGTGAACAGTGGGCGGCGGTGATCGGCGTGCACCCCTCCGACGCCGAGGACGACTTCTTCTCCTACGGCGGCTCCTCGCTCACGGCCGCGCAGCTGGTCTCCGCGCTGCGGGTGCGCTACCCGCTGGTGACGGTCGCCGAGGTCTACCGCCACCCCGAGGTCGGCGACCTCGCCGCCCATCTGGAAACGGCCTACCCCGACGCCGCCGCCTCGGACCTCGGCACCGCCCGCACGGTGCGCCCGGTGCCGCTCACGAGCCAGGTGGCCCAGCTGGTCGCCCTCGTCCCGCTGCGCACCCTCGTCGGGCTGCGCTGGCTCACCATCCTCGCCGCGATGAACAACGTCCTCGCCTGGGCGTGGCAGGTGCCGTGGGCCCTGCCGGTCTCGTGGTGGTGGGTGGCCGCCGGCTGGCTGCTCACCGTCAGCCCCCTCGGCCGCATGGGCGTCAGCGCCCTCGGGGCCCGGCTGCTGCTGGCCGGCGTGCGGCCGGGCACTTACCCGCGCGGCGGCGGGGTGCACCTGCGGCTGTGGGCCGCCGAGCGGCTCGCGGAGGGCTTCGGCGCGGTGACGACGGCGAGCGCCCCCTGGGTGGCGCTGTACGCCCGGGCCCTGGGGGTGCAGATGGGCCACGGTGTCGACCTGCACGCCGTCCCGCCGGTCACCGGCCTGCTCACCCTCGGCCGGGAGTGCGCCATCGAGCCCGAGGTCGACCTCGCCGGGCACTGGGTGGACGGGGACCAGGTCCACATCGGCCACATCACGGTGGGTCCGCGTGCGGTGGTCGGCGCGCGCAGCGTGCTCTACCCCGGTGCCCGCGTGGGCGCCGGGACCGACGTGGCCGCCGGCTCCGCCGTCCACGGCCGTACCGGCGAGGAGGAGTACTGGGCCGGCTCGCCCGCCGCCCGCGTCCACCAGGCGCGCCATCCCTGGCCGCCGCACCGGCCCCCGGAGCGGCGCGCGTGGCAGCTGGTCTACGGGCTGTCCGGGGCCGTGCTGGCGGTGCTGCCGGTGCTGGCCGTCGCCGCCGGTTTGTGGGTGGTCGGCCTGGCGGTGCGCGACACACCGAGCTTGGGGGCCGCCGTCGGGCCGGCGCTCGCCGCCGGCGTGGCCGGCACGGCACTGGCGTACGTGCTCTACGCGGCCGCGATCGTGATCGCCGTGCGGCTGCTCGGCATCGACCTGACCGAGGGTTTCCACCCGGTCCGCTCGCGGGTGGGCTGGCAGGCCTGGTGCACCGAGCGGCTCATGGACTCCGCCCGCACTGTCCTCTTCCCGCTGTACTCCTCGGTCATCACCCCGGCGTGGCTACGGCTGCTCGGCGCGCAGGTGGGCGAGGACGTCGAGGCCTCCACGGTCATCGGGATCCCGAGCATGATGCGGGTGAAGTCCGGCGCGTTCTTGGCCGACGACACCATGGTCGCCCCCTACGAGCTCGGCGGCGGCTGGGTGCGGGTGGCCCCCGCCAAGGTCGGTCGCCGCGCCTTCCTGGGCAACTCCGGGATGACGGCGCCCGGGCGCACCGTGCCCAAGAACGGCCTGGTCGCCGTCCTGTCCGCCACGCCGGCGAAGACCCGGGCCGGCTCGAGCTACATCGGCAGCCCGCCCGTGCTGCTCCCCCGCGCCGCCACCCTCGACGACGGCGAACGCACCTTCGCCCCGCCTGCCCGGTTGCGCCGCGCGCGGGCGCTGGTGGAGCTGGGCCGCGTGGTCCCCGCGCTGCTGGTGGGTCTGCTCGGGCTCGGGGTGGTGCTGACCCTGCAGGCGGTCGTCCTGGTCGGGGGTTGGGGTCTGGCCGCGGTGCTCGGTGGCGTGGTGCTGCTGGGAGCGGGCGTCGTCGCCGCCGTCCTCACGATCCTGGCCAAGCGTGTGCTCGTGGGCCGGGTCCGGGCCGGTGAGCACCCGCTGTGGAGCTCGTTCGTGTGGCGCGGCGAGGTCGCGGACACGTTCACCGAGATGCTCGCCGCGCCCTTCTTCGCCGACGCCGCCGCCGGCACCGTAGCCCTGGTGTGGTGGCTGCGCGGCATGGGCGCCCGCATCGGGAAGGGCGTGTGGAGCCAGACCTACTGGCTGCCCGAGGCGGACCTGGTGCGCCTCGGCGCCGGCGCCACCGTGGGGCCCGGCTGCGTGGTCCAGACCCACCTCTTCCACGACCGCATCATGAGCCTGGACGTCGTCACCCTGGGCGACGGCGCCACGCTCGGCTCGCACGGAGTGATCCTGCCCGCGGCCACCCTCGGTGAGGGCAGCTGCGTGGGCCCCGCCTCCCTCGTCATGCGCGGCGAGGGCGTGCCGGCCGGCACCCGGTGGGTGGGCAACCCCATCGCGCCCTGGCAGGACGCCGGCCACACCGGGGCGGCGGACGACGGCGGCGCGGACGACGGCGGCGCGGACGTCCAGGGCGGGGCGGACGTCGCATGAGGGCCGACTCCTACGACCCGCGCGGCTGCCCCGACATCCACGTCGAGCACTACGACCTGGACCTGATCTACAAGCTCGCCGGCAACCGGCTCAGCGCCACGGCGGTGCTGCGGGTCACGGCGCTGACCAACCTGCAGCAGCTCGAGCTGGACCTGACCGGCCTGACGGTGAAGAAGGTGTCCGTCAGCGGTGCCCGCCTCGCCCGGTATGCGCACCGAAGCGGCCGGCTCCAGCTACGGCTCGCGGCCGAGGTGCCCGAGGGCGCCACGTTCGAGGTGACCGTGCGCTACGACGGCCATCCCGTACCGGTGCCGAGCCCGTGGGGCACCGTGGGGTGGGAGGAGCTGACCGACGGCGCGCTCGTGGCCAGCCAGCCCACCGGGGCGTCGTCGTGGTTCCCGTGCAACGACCGGCCGGCGGACCGGTCCACCTACCGCACCTCGGTGACCACCGACAACGGCTATTACGTGCTCGCCCACGGCACGCTCGTCGCGCACCGGGCGCGGGCCGCGACCACCACCTGGGTGTACGAGGAGCGCCACCCCACCGCGGCCTACCTCGCGACCGTGCAGATCGGCCGCTACGTGGCGCTGCCCCTCGGGGACTCCCCGGTGCCCCAGCACGCCCTCGTGCCGGCCACGCTGCGCCGGCCGGCCTCGCGGCTGCTCGCGCGCCACGGCGAGATGATGAGGACGCTCACCGAGATGTTCGGGCCGTACCCGTTCACCGCGTACACCCTGGTCTTCACCGAGGACGAGCTCGAGATCCCCGTCGAGGCCCAGGGCATCTCGGTGTTCGGCGCCAACCACGTGGTGCCCACCGACGGCGACGAGCGGCTCGTGCCCCACGAGCTCGCGCACCAGTGGTTCGGCAACTCCGTCTCCGTGACCACGTGGCAGCACATCTGGCTCAACGAGGGGTTCGCCTGCTACGCGGAGTGGCTGTGGTCCCCGCACGCCGGCGGCCGCGCCACCGACGCGATGGCCCGGCACTGGCACACCGTGCTCGCCCGCGCCCCCCAGGACCTCGTGCTGTCCGACCCCGGCCCGGCGAACATCTTCGACGACCGCATCTACAAGCGGGGCGCCCTCACCCTCCACGCGCTGCGGCTGACGGTAGGCGACGAGGTGTTCTTCGACCTCGTCCGGGACTGGACCGCCCGATACCGCTACCGCAGCGTGACGACGGCGGACTTCCGTGCCCTGGCGCACGAGCACGCAGAGCTCCGCGGCGGCGAGGCGCTGGCCGGCGCCGTCGGCGCGCTGCTCGGTGCGTGGCTGGACCAGCCCAGGCTGCCCGCGCTGCCTCTCCGGTAGCGGGGGGGCAGGACGCCCGCCGTGCGCCCGCCCGGCCGAAGCGGTCACCGCCCGGGCCCTCTGGCCCCCGCCCACCGGCGCTGCGACGATGGGCGGGGCAGGGGCGCGGTCGGTCGGCCTCTCGGCACGCGGCGGAAGGGGCACGACATGGCAGACGGTTCCACGCCCACCCAGGTGCGCGAGGTGGAGCGCAAGTACACGATCCCCAAGGGCCAGGCGCTGCCACCGGTGACCGATCTCCCCGGTGCACGGGCCGAGCCCGTCGAGCTGGCCAGGCTCGTCGCGCGCTACTTCGACACCCCCGACCTGCGGCTGCTGCGGCTGGGCATGACGCTGCGCCGTCGGGAGGGCGGGCCGGACGAGGGCTGGCACCTGAAGGTGCCCGACGGCGGCGCCCGCACCGAGGTGCGCCTGCCGCTGGACGCCGGCGGCGCGGCGCACCCGCCCGAGGGGCTCACCCGGCTCCTCCGCGCCGTGGTCCGCGGCCGACCGCTCCTCGAGGTGGCGCAGATCGCCACCGAGCGCCGTCGGCACGGGTTCCTCGACGGCGAGGGGCGCGACGTCGCCGAGGTGGTCGAAGACCGGGTGCGGGCGACTGTCGACGGGCAGACCGGCGAGCTGCGCTGGCGGGAGATCGAGGTCGAGGACCACACCGACGACGGCGGGCTAGCCGGCACGATCGACGAACGGCTCACCGCCGCGGGCATCCTGCCCGCCCAGAGCCCGTCCAAGCTCCACCACGCCCTGGCGACGGCCGGACGACCGGTGGAGCCCGAGACCTCCGACGGTGGCCACCCGCTGCGCAGGTACCTGCGCGAGGAGCTGGCCAACCTGGTGCTGGCCGACGTCGGGGTCCGGCTCGAGGCCCACGAATCGGTGCACTCGATGCGCAAGGCGGCGCGGCGGCTGCGCAGCGCCCTGCAGTCCTACGGCCCGGTACTCGACGCGGCCGAGCGGGCGGCACCGCTCGTCGAGGATCTGCGCTGGCTGGGGCGGCGGCTGAGCGAGGCCCGGGACGTCGAGGTCCAGCACGAACGGGCCCTGACCCGGATCGCGGACTCGCCCGTGCCGCACCGTGAGGCGGTGCAGGCGCGGCTGGAGGAGTTCTTCACCCAGCGGGGCGCCACGGCCCGCACCCTCATGCTCGAGACGCTCGACAGTGCCCGGCACGTCGAGCTCCTCGACGCGATGGAAGCCCTCGTCGGCGAGCTGGACGCGCGAGACGCGCGGGACGAGCTGGACGCGCGGGACGGGCTGGACGGCGCCGCTCCCGCGACGCCCGCGCGCCGCCCCGCCAAGCGCCGGCCGGCCGACCTCACCCCTCGCGCGGTCGCCCGCACGCTGCGGAAGCAGGCCCGCAAGATCGACACGCGCGTGGCGAAGGTGCGCGAGGCGGCCTCGCCCGAGGAACGCGACGAGGCCGTGCACCGCGTGCGCAAGGCGGCCAAGCGCCTGCGCTACGCGATCGAGACGGCGAGCCCGCTCTTCCCTAAGAAGGCCAAGCGGGCACTGACGGCGTTCGACGACCTGCAGGACATGCTGGGCGAGTTCCAGGACGCCACCGTCGCGCGCGCGCACCTCCTCGAGGCCTCGGCCGACCAGGGCCACTCGGCGGAGTCCAGCTTCGCGCTGGGCATCGCCTATCAGCGTGAAGTCGAGATCGCCGAGGCCCAGGTGGCCGAGCTGCGCCCGATGTGGAAGGGGGCACGCCGGCGGGCCCGGCCGCTGTGGAGCTGAGGGCCTGCCGGCGGGCCCGGCCGCTGTGGGGCTGAGCCTGCCGAGCACGATCGTCGCAGGTCGCGCCCGCCCCGACTTGTCGGGCCTTGTCGCCCAGGCGCAGTGCACCGACGATGGACCATGGCCTCACGGGCAGACGAGCTCCATCAGCTCGACATGATCATCGAGCGCCTGGCCGGCGCCCACGCGGGGACGCCGCGCGAGCACATCGTGGCGACCGTGCACGCGGCCTACGCACGGTTCGACGCGAGCCCGGTGCGGGACTTCGTGCCGATGCTCGTCGAGCGGGCCGTCCGGCGGCAGCTCGGTTCCCCGGTGGCACAGGCCTCCTGACGCCGCCAAAGGTCCACGTCGGAACGGGCACCTCCGGAGCGCGCCCGTGCCCGCGGGTCAGAGCCGAACTCTCCTGAGCGCGGCGGATCCGTCGTGCGTGCGCACCGCGATCGGTCCCGGGCCGAGGAGGGCGACGGCGCCCGCCACGCCCGGCTCCAGGGACAGGTCAGCCAGGGCGACGGCGATCGGGTCCCCCACACCGGTGCGCACCGCTGCACCCGGCAGCAGCCGCGGCCCGCCCGGCCCCGCCAGCTCGAGCCGCGCGGGCTCCAGGTCCAGCCCGCACCCCAACGCCTTGAGCACCGCCTCCTTACGCACCCACGCCCGGGCCAGCGCCGGGCCGCGCCGTGGCGGCGGCAGCCGGTCGTGGGCCGCACGCTCCGCCGGGGAGAGCGCGACGTCGGCCAGCTGCGCCCAGGTCACAGCGGCCTCCGCCTCGACGTCGACGCCGATCTCCGCCCCGTCCGCGAGCGCCACGAGGGTCAGCGGACCGGACCGGGTCACGCTCACCTGGGGCCCACCACCCTGGCCGCCGGCCGGCGTCCCGTCCACCCGGACCTGCCCGTGCGGCCGGCCGCACTGCGGGCAGGTCGCGTCGAGCGGCACGACGTCTGGGGCCAGACCGAGCCGGGCGCTCAGGACGCGGCGTAGCAGCACGCGGGCAGCGACGAACCGGGCGGCCCGGTCAGGTGGCAGCGCGGCGGCCCGGTCCCGCTCGAGGTGGTCGAGCTCGTCCCCGACGACGGTGATGCCGGCCGGGAGCAGCCAGATCTCGACCTCCCGGGCGGCACGCACCCGGCCATCCTGTCAGGCGGTCCGCTCCCGGTCGTCGTCGAGCAGCCGGAGCCACACCTCGCTGAGCGTGGGGTAGGCCGGGACGGCGTGCCACAGCCGCTCCAGCGGCACCTCGCCGACGACCGCGATCGTCGCGGCGTGGAGCAGCTCGGCAACGTCCGGGCCCACGAAGGTGACGCCGAGGATGACGTCCCGGGCGTCGTCGACGATGAGCTGGGCCCATCCGGCGTAGTCGTCGGCGAGGATCGACGCGCCGGCGACGTCGGCGAGGTCGGCCGTCACGGTCCGCACCGCCCGGCCCTGCTCCCGGGCCGCGGCCGCGGTGAGCCCGACGTGCGCGACCTCCGGGTCGGTGAACACCACCTGGGGCACGGCCACGTGGTCGGCCGTGGCGGCGTGCGCGCTCCACGGGGCCGGCTCGCCGGCCGCCCGGCCCGCGGCCCGGGCGCCGATGACCTCACCGACGGCCCGCGCAGCGTACTTGCCCTGGTGGGTCAGCGGAGCACGCCCGGTGACGTCGCCGGCGGCGTAGAGCCAGCCGGCGGGCACCGCGGTGACCCGACCGGAGTCGTCGACCATCAGCGGGCCGCCGTCGGACCGGTCGATCCCGACCGTCTCCAGCCCGAGCCCGCGGGTGCGCGGGCGCCGGCCGGTCGCCACCAGCAGCTCGTCGCCCACCAGCGCCGTGCCGTCCTCGAGGTGGAGCACGACCGGCCCGTCCGGGCCCTCGGGCCGTTCGGCGCGGACCGCGGAGCTGCCGGCGTGGACGTCCACGCCGGCACCGGCCAGGCCGCGGGCCACCCGCTCGCCGACCTCCGGCGCGAAGCTGGACAGCACGCGGCTGCGCGCCACGAGGCTGACGGCGGCGCCGAGCCGGGCGAACGCCTGACTCAGCTCGGCACCGGCCACCCCGGCGCCCAGGACGACCAGGCGGCGAGGTACCGCCGGGGCGGAGGTGGCGTCCCGGGTGGTCCAGTGCCGGGTGGCCGGCAGACCTTCGACCGGTGGCGTGGTGGACACCGAACCGGTGGCGAGCACGACGGCGTGCCGCGCGCGGAGCACCTGCTCGCCGTCGTCGCCGCTCACCACGACGCGGCGCTCGCCGTC
The DNA here is from genome assembly GCF_006352065.1 of Georgenia yuyongxinii. NCBI lineage: Bacteria > Bacillati > Actinomycetota > Actinomycetes > Allobogoriellales > Allobogoriellaceae > Georgenia > Georgenia yuyongxinii. The sequence continues at coordinate 3,754,473 of NZ_CP040915.1, forward strand.
GAGCCGGGCGGTGCCGCGGACCAGGTCGAGTCCCGCACCGTCGGCCCAGCGCACCTGGGCGCCGTCGTCCCAGTGGTGGGTGAAGGAGGTGCGCCGCGCGAGGACGGCCGCGACGTCGGGCATGCCGTCCACCGCCGACGCCGCGCCCCTGACGTCCCGGGCGGCGGCGAGCACGCGACCGGGGCGCAGGAGCGCTTTGGACGGCATGCACGCGTAGTAGCTGCACTCCCCGCCCAGGAGGGCCCGCTCCACGAGCGTGACCTCGAGGCCCCGGCGGTGGGCGTAGTCGGCCACGTTCTCACCGGTCGACCCGCCGCCGATCACGACGACGTCGACGGCGCGTTCGGTCAGTGTTCCGGTCATCCCCCGACCCTGGCACGCCCGCGGGCTGCCGGCGAGACGTCCTCCGTCAGTCGGCCGGCTGGGCCAGGCCGGACTTCTGCTGGCTGGCGTGCAGCTCCTTCTCGTTGACCGGCTCCTGCCCGGCTGCGCGCAGCCGGCGGTAGTACGCGCGTGCCTCCTGCTGCCGCTCGGTCTCGACCCCGGTGGCGATGGTGGCCCGCAGGTGCGCCGGCGTGTACCCGAAGGCCTCCACGAGGTCCGTCGCGTGCGGACGCAGCCGCACCAGGAGCCGGTCGACGTAGCTGGTGACCGTCTTCGCCCGCTGCGCAGTCAGGCGGCCGTTCATCAGGTACCAGGCGAGGTTCTTCTCGATGAGCGTCAGCCCGAACAGGTCCCGCAGCGTGCCGAGCACCTCCCGGGTGTGCGGGTCGCGCACCGTGGTCAGCGCGGCGGTGAAGGCTTCCCACTGCATCAGCTCGCCGTGGGCGCGGGCCGCCTCGATGAGGTCGTGCTGATGGGCGTTGAACAGCGCGGCCGCCTCCACGGCGGGCGCCGTGCGGGCCGGCCGAAGCGCCGTGGCGATCTCCGCGACCATCGCCTCGACCCGGTCCTCGAGCAGCTCGCGCTGGGTGTCCGCCGCGCGCAGGTGCCCGGCGGAGCGGGCGCGCGAGCCGGTGTCGAGGATGGACTGGGCGGCCCGGCGCAGCGGCGTGCGGTGCAGCGTCATGTCCGCGGCCCGGGCGGCGACGTACCGCGCCGCCCCGGCGATGTCGATGCGCGCCATCTCCTTGCCGTAGTCGGTGAGCAGCCGCTTGCCGACCAGCTGGAGCAGCACGTTGTTGTCGCCCTCGAATGTGACGTAGACGTCCATGTCCTGGCGCAGGCCGACCAGGCGGTTCTCCGCCATGTACCCCGCACCGCCGCAGGCCTCGCGGGCCTCCTGCAGGGCGTCCAGCGCCAGCCAGGTGGTCAGCGGCTTCGCGGCCGCGGCGAGGGTCTCGAGGTCCTGGCGGTCGGCGTCGGTGTCGTGGGCGCCGGAGAACACCTCGTGGAAGCGGTCGAGCATCTGGTGGTGGGCGAACGTGGCCGCGTAGGTGCGGGCGAGCAGCGGCAGCAGGCGGCGCTGGTGCTGCTGGTAGTCCAGCAGCACCACCTCGTTGTGCTCGTCCGCCCCGGTGAACTGGCGGCGCTCGGTGCCGTAGGTGACCGCGATCGCCATCGCCATCTTGGCCGCGACCAGCGCGGCCCCGGAGAGGGAGACCCGGCCCTGCACGAGCGTGCCGAGCATCGCGAAGAACCGCCGGCCCGGGCTGGCGATCGGCGAGGAGTAGGTGCCGTCCGGGGCGACGTCGCCGTACCGGTTGAGCAGGTTCGCGCGCGGGACCCGCACGTGGTCGAACCACAGCTGGCCGTTGTCGACGCCGCCGAGCCCGCCCTTGAGGCCGTCGTCCCGCCCGGCCACCCCAGGCAGGAAGGTGGGCTCGCCGTCGTCGACCTCGGCGCGGATGGGCACGTAGAAGGCGTGGACGCCGTGGTTGACACCCTTGGTCACCAGCTGCGCGAAGACGACGGCGGCACGTCCGTGGACCGCGGCGTTGCCGATGTACTCCTTGCGGGCCGCCACCACCGGGGTGGTGAGCACGAACTCCTCGGTGCCGGCGTCGTAGGTGGCCGTGGTGGCGATGGAGGCGACGTCCGAGCCGTGGCCGATCTCGGTCATCGCGAAGCAGCCCGGCACGGTGAGGTCGAGGATGCCGGGCAGCAGCCGGGCGTGGTGTTCGTCGGTGCCCAGGTGCAGCACCGCCGCGCCGAACAGGCCCCACTGCACGCCCGCCTTGATCTGGATCGAGGGGTCGGCGGCCACGAGCTCCTCGAAGGCGGCGAGGCTGGCGCCGGGGTCGTCCCCGCCACCGAACGCTGCCGGGTAGGCGCGGTGGACCACACCGCGGCGCGCGAGGTCCTGGATCTGCGCGAGGGCCCGCTCACGGTGCTCGGCCAGGGGCAGCCCCTCGATCTTCTGCATCGCGGGGTCGAGCGCGAGGTCCCGTGCCTCCCGGCGCACCTGCCACCACCGCCCGTCCAGCAACCGGCCCAGCGCCGCGCCGTCGATCCGCTCGGCGGGCTCGGTCCGGGTGGCGCCCGGGCTCGGTGGGGTGGGTGCGCTGGCCGGGGACGCCGCGCCCATGAGGGCGACGGCGTCGGCCGGGCTCGCGGGCGAGAGGGCGTCGATGGAGTCCGCCGGTGCGGTGGCCGGGGGTGGTGTGGTACCGCGGGCGGTGCCCCCGGATGCGGTCGTCGTGCTCATGGGCTCCACTTTCGGGTGGGAGGGTCAGGGGCTGCGGCGGCGGGCACGGCGCGTGACGCCCACGGCGCCGTCCCACAGCCAGTCGGACAGGTGGGCGGTGAGCTCCTGGCGCGTCATGCGGGCCAGTGCGGCGTCGGTCCCGGCGCGTCCGGCCGGCCCCACGATCTGCTCGGTGATCCACCGCTCGGCGGCCGAGCGGACCAGCCCGACGACGCCGGACGCCCAGAGGCTGGCCACCGCGAGCGTCTCGTCGTCCACGTCCGTGCCGGGCGGCTCGGTGCCACGCAACGCGGGCAGCAGGGAGTCGGCGACGAGGTCGTTGACCTCGGCGACGAAGCCGCGCAGGTCACCCGCCTGGGTGGGTGCCTCGGGCCTGGTGACGAACGCGTACACGTGGGGGGAGGAGGCGACCATCTCCAGGTAGACCGTGACCATGGCGGAGATCCGCTCGCGCGGCCCACCCACGTGCGCGGCAGCCTCGGCGAGCGCCTCGCGCATCCGGTCCAGCACCGCCTGCCCGACGGCGGTCTGCAGACCAGCCTTGTCGGTGAAGTACCGGTACAGGATCGACTTCGAGGTGCCGATCTCGGTGGCGATCTCCTCCATCGAGACGTCCGGCCCGCGGTGGTGCACCGCCCGGCGCGCGGCGTGGACGAGCTCGGCGCGCCGCGAGCTGCGATGTCCCGCCCAGCGGGTGGCCCGCCCGTCCGCGGCCTCGTCCCCGGGAGCGCCGTCACCTGTGGTCGGTATCACGATACCGACGGTATCAGGTACTGTCGGTATCGCACTGGTGGTCCAGGACCAAAGACCCATGACAACGGCCGCCGCACCCTAGCCAAGAGGACGACGACGTGACTGACTCCCCGCGCACCGACGGCGCCCAGCGGGCCGCCGTCGTCGGGTCGAACCGCATCCCCTTCGCCAAGGCCGGCGGCTCGTACGCCGAGGCCTCCAACCAGGACATGCTCACCGCCGCCCTCGAAGGGCTCGTGGCCCGCTTCGGGCTCGCCGGGGAGCGTCTGGACGAGGTCGCCGCCGGCGCCGTCCTCAAGCACCCCAAGAACTTCAACCTCACCCGCGAAACCGTGCTGGGCTCCTCGCTCGACCCGCACACCCCCGCCTACGACGTGCAGCGTGCCTGCGGCACCGGGCTCGAGGCGATCATCGGCGTCGCCAACAAGATCGCCCTCGGGCAGGTCGAGGTGGGCGTGGGCGGCGGCGTCGACTCGGCCTCGGACGCCCCGATCGTGGTGAGCGAACGGCTGCGCCGGGCCCTGCTGGAGGCCAACCGGGCGAAGTCGCTGCCCGACCGGCTCAAGGCGCTCGCCAAGGTGCGCCCGCGGGACCTGGCGCCGGTCGCACCGGACGTCGCCGAGCCGCGCACCGGGTTGAGCATGGGTGAGCAGCAGGCGCTGACGACGGCGCGCTGGGGCATCGCCCGTGAGGACCAGGACGCCCTGGCGCTCGCCTCGCACGTCAACCTCGCCGCGGCCTACGAGCGTGGGTTCTTCGAGGACCTGCTCACTCCCTACCGCCGGCTCACCCGCGACGAGTCGCTGCGCCCCGACACCTCGCTCGAGAAGCTGGGCAAGCTCAAGCCGGTCTTCGGCAAGCACGCCGCCCCGGGCGGCCCGGCGCCGTCGATGACCGCCGGCAACTCCACCCCGCTCTCCGACGGCGCGTCGGTGGTGCTGCTCGCGTCCGACCAGTGGGCCGGGCGCCGGGGGCTGCCGGTGCTCGCCCACGTCGTCGACGCCCAGGCCGCCGCGGTGAGCTTCGTCGGCGGGGAGGAGGGCCTGCTCATGGGCGGTGCCTACGCCGTGCCGCGGCTGCTCGCCCGGAACGGGATGCGCCTGGAGGACTTCGACCTCGTGGAGATCCACGAGGCCTTCGCCTCGACCGTGCTGGCCACGCTCGCCGCGTTCGAGGACCCCGACTTCGCCCGGCGCGCCGGGTTCGACGCGCCGCTCGGCGCCCTGGACCGGTCCCGGCTCAACGTCACCGGCTCCTCGCTCGCCGCCGGACACCCCTTCGCGGCGACCGGCGGGCGCATCGTCGGCACGCTGGCGAAGCTGCTGCACGAGCGCGGCGAGTCGCAGGTGCGCCCCGGGCGGCGGGCCCGTGGCCTGATCTCGGTGTGCGCGGCGGGCGGGCAGGCCGTGACGATGATCCTGGAGGCGGCGTGAGCGACACCTATCTGGACCTCGTCAGCGGCGGCGCGGGCGCGCGCGTCGCGAAGAAGCTCGGCCTGCCGCGCCCGGCGCGGCTGCGCCGGACCGACCCGGCGGCGGTAGACGTGCCGCTCACGCCGGGGCCGGTGCTCGTGCTCTCCGACGCCCGGTCCACCGCCGACGCCGACGCCGTCGCCGAGGGTCTGCTGGGCTGGGACCTGGACGTACGCCGGGACACCCGGCTCGGGCAGGGCCGCTGGGGCGCCGTCGTCCTCGTGCTCACCGGGCTCGCACACCCGGCCGACCTGGCCACCCCGGCGCTCGAGCTCAGCGGGGTCCTCCGGCAGCTGGCGGCGGGGGCACGGGCGGTCACCGTCTCAGGCGCCGCGCCGGCGCCGGGCGTAGAACGCCACGCCGCCGCCACGGGCGAAGGCCACGCCGCCACGGGCGGCGACCCGGCCGTCGCCGCCGCGCGAATGGGCGTGGACGGGTTCCTCCGCTCCCTCGCCAAGGAGATGCGCGCGGGCGCCACCGCCAACGGGCTCGTGCTGGCCGACGGCGTCACCGTGGGCGCCCCGGCGGTGCGCGGTGGTCTGCGGTTCCTGCTCTCAGGGCGCTCGGCGTTCGTGGACGGCCAGCTGATCGCCGTCGCCTCCGACGGCGGCAGCGAGCCGTCGGACTGGGCCAGGCCGCTGGCGGGCACCGTCGCCGCGGTGACGGGCGCCGCGCGCGGCATCGGTGCGGCGACCGCCCGGGTGCTGGCCCGCGACGGCGCGCACGTGCTCGGCGTCGACGTCCCGGCGGCCGGGGAGGGGCTGGCCGCCGTGATGAACGAGGTGCACGGGACGGCACTGCAGCTGGACATCACCGCACCCGACGCCGCCGAGCGCATCCTCGCCGTCGCCCGCGAGCGCTACGGGCACCTCGACGTCGTGGTGCACAACGCCGGCATCCTGCGCGACAAGCTGCTGGCCAACATGACCCCCGAGCGGTTCGCGGACCTCCTAGCGGTGAACATCACGGCCCCGCTGCGGATGAACGAGACGTTCGCCCGGCCAGGGGTCCTCGGCGGCGCCGGTGCAGCCCCGCGGATCATCTCCCTCGCCTCGACCTCCGGCATCGCCGGGAACCGCGGCCAGACGAACTACGCCACCGCCAAGGCCGGCATCATCGGCATGACCCGGGCGCTCGCCGAGCCGCTCGCCCGGGCGGGCGGCACCGCGAACGCCGTGGCGCCGGGGTTCATCGAGACCGACATGACCGCCACGATCCCGACGGTGCCGCGCGAGCTGTCCCGCCGGTCTAGCTCGCTGCAACAGGGCGGGCAGCCGGTGGACGTGGCCGAGGCCATCGCGTTCCTCGCCTCCCCCCAGGCCGGGGGCATCAACGGGCAGGTGCTGCGCGTGTGCGGCCAGCTGATGGTGGGTCAGTGAGCGGCGCGGACGGCGACCGGGCCGACGCCGTCGTGCGCCCGCTCGCGGACCCGCCCGCGGACTACCGCGAGGAGGTCCTCGCGGCCATGCCGTCGCTCGGCCGCCTCTACGCCAAGGCTCTGGCGCGCAGCCGCACGCTCGTGCTGACCTCGCGGCCCCTGGCCCGGCACGGGCTGCCGCAGGTGGTCCTGCGCGTGGACGGCGTGCGGGCTGACGCGGCAGGGCTCTCGCAGTACCAGCACCTCGTGGGCGAGCCCGGCACCGACGTGCTGCCCACCGGGTACGTCCACGTGCTGGCCTTCCCGCTGGCGATGGCGGTGATGGTTCGGACGGACTTCCCCCTGCCGGCGGTCGGGATGGTCCACGTGGCGAACCGGGTCGAGCAGCACCGCGCGCTCCACCTGGACGAGACGCTCACCGTGCGCGCCTGGGCCGAGAACGCGCGCGGCCACGCACGGGGCACGCAGATCGACCTCGTGGTGGTGGTGAGCGTCGACGACGAACCGGTGTGGCGCGGGATCTCCACCTACCTCGCGCGACGGCGGCTGCCCGGCCTGACCGCGCCCGAGGCGGACCCGGGCGTGGCCCACCAGCCGGTGCCGGCCACCGCGACGACGCTGTGGCGCCTCGGCGCGGACGCCGGGAAGCGCTACGCCGAGGTCTCCGGGGACCGCAACCCCATCCATGTCTCCCGCCTGGGCGCTCGGCTCTTCGGCTTCCCCCGGCCGATCGCCCACGGTATGTACACCGCGGCGCTCGCCCTGGCCGGCACGTCGCCCGTGCGGGGGATGCCGCTGGTCTGGACGGTGGACTTCGCCCGGCCGGTGCTGCTGCCCGCCACGGTGGGGTTCGCCACCACCCGCGACGGGGACGTGGTGCGCTACGCCGCCTGGTCTGCCCGCACGGGCAAGCCGTACCTGATCGGGACGGTCACGGCCCGCCTGACTGAGACCGTCACCCGCCGATAGTGCTTCTGTCGTCCACCCGTCACCCATGTGCACCTGCGCACCGAGGTGCGGTCGCGTCTGTGGCGCGGGGCGCGATTGTGTGGAGAGGTGGTGGACACGGCCCCGGGCGAGCGGCGACGCGCGGGGATATCCTGCAGGTGTCGACCGGCTGACCGGCTCGGCGGACCCTGTCTCAAGGGAGCGAGGGCGTCATGAGCGAGATGGGCACACCTCCGGCACCGGCAAAGCACTTCCTGGTGGTCGCTTACCAGACGCTCGGGAGCCAGGAGCTCAGCGAGGCCATCAGAGGACGCATCGCCGCGGGACCGGCGGACGTGTGGGTAGTCGTCCCCGCCACCCACCTGGTCGAGCTCGCGCCCTTGCCACCGCCCATGCCCACGATGGGCGGCGTGGCGTCCATCCCGGACCCCGAGCACGACCGCCAGGTCGCCCAGGGCAAGCTCGACACCGCGCTGCAGCAGTTCACCGCCCTTGGTGCGAAGGTCGGCGGCGAGGTCGGTAACGCCGACCCCGTGCGGGCGGTGAAGGACGTCCTCCGGCGCCGGCAGGTCGACGAGATCATCGTCGCCACGCTGCCCGCCCACCTGTCGAAGTGGCTCCGGCAGGACCTTCCGCACCGCTTGGAGCACCGCTTCCACCTCCCGGTGACCCACGTGGCCGCGGCGGCATAGGGGCCGGTCGGGCTCACCGCCCCTTCGCGACGGCGTCCAGCTCCTCGCGGGTGGGCGGGTCCGCCCCGGGCCGGGAGCACGTGATGGCCGCGACCATGGCCGCGGCGTCGACGATGCTCAGCAGTGTGGTCCGGTCGATCCGCGCGAGCGCCTCCCGGCGCGGCCCGCCGAGCAGGTCGGCGCGGCGCAGGCCGTCCAGCAAGCCGGAGCTGAACGAGTCCCCGGCCCCCACGGTGTCGACCAGGTCGATCGGGACGGCGGGGCGGCGGACCTCCAGGTACCGGGTGACGGCGTAGACACCCTCGCCGCCGCGCGTGATCACCACCAGCGCGGGCCCGGAGGCCAGCCAGGCCCGGGCGACGTCCTCGTCGGGGCGGCCCGGGTAGAGCCACCGCAGGTCCTCGTCGCTCACCTTGACCACGTCGGAGAGTGCCACCAGCCGCTCGATCTCCGGACGCGCCGACTCGGCTGCGCCCAGCAGCGCCGGCCGCACGTTCGGGTCGTAGGAGATGGTCGCCCGGCCGCGTTCGCGCTCCCGCTGGACGAGGTCGATCACGTGACCGTTGCCCGGCGGCAGCGCGGTCGCCAGGGACCCCGTGTGCAGGCACCGGGTCTCGACCGGCAGGGGCGCGAGCGCACCGACGTCCCACTCGATGCGGAAGTCGTAGGAGGCGACCCCGGCGGCGAGCGTCGCGATGGCCAGGCTGGTTGCGATCTCGTCATCGGGACCGGCGACGCGCACGCCGCTGCCTTCGAGGTGCGAACGCACCATGTTCCCGAAGGCGTCCCGGCCGAGCCGTGTCACCAGCGTCACCGGATTACCCAGGCGTGCCAGACCGAGCGCGACGTTGGCGGGGCTGCCACCGGGGTGCGCCACCCATGTCCGCCCGCCGCGCTGACCGACAAGGTCCACCAGTGCTTCCCCGACCACGACGAACATCGCTCTACCTCGTCCCCCGACGATGACGCGCGTCTTTCCGACGCGCCGGGATCAGCATGTGTGCCCAGCAGACCAGCGTGCCTGCCCAGCATAGGGAGGGCGGGGGCGCGTCGCGCGGGGGGCGCCGGCGGTCCCGACGTCACCCGTACTGGGGTGGCGAAAATCGGGCCCCGGCGCGAGTGTGCGCCCGACGAGGAGTATGAAGGAGCCATGAGCGAGCAGGGTGGCCCTCTCTTCCTCGTGGTGACGATCAAGCCGCGCCCGGACAAGAGGGCGGAGGCCGAGGCGCAGCTGCAGTCCATGCGCCGTCACACCCTTGAGGAGCCCGGGTGCGTCTTCATGCACCTGGTCCAGCCCGAGGACGACCCGGACAACTGGGTGATGCTCGAGATGTTCCGCTCACGGGCGGCCTGGAACGAGCACATGCGCCAGCCGTACAACACCGAGGGCAACAAGATTCTGGAGGACCTGCTGCGCGAGCCCTCGGACCTACGGTTCCTCACCGAGAAGTAGACGCGCCTCGCCGTCGCCGTGCCCGATGGCGCGACGCCCTCCGGGGTGCTTACCTGAACTCACGCAACGTCAGCAACACGTGCAGCCCTATGTGAGCGTCAGGTGAGTGACATGGCGGACATGGCCGTTCCCCAGCAGCAGCCGATCGAAAACACCAAGAAGGCCGGCCTGGTCTATCCCGGCCTGGGCGTCCCGTTCGTCCTACTCATCGCCTGCTTCGCGGCGTGGGGCTCGGCGGCCAACCTCACCGACGTCCTCGTGGGCGTCTTCCGGCACATCTTCACGATGTCCAACTTCCAGTCGGCGCTGGTGCAGTTCGCCTACTACGGGGCCTACTTCTCCCTCGCGATTCCCGCGGCCTTCATCAACCGGCGCTACGGCTACAAGACGGGGGTCCTCACCGGTCTCGGGCTGGCCGCACTGGGCGGATTGCTGTTCATCCCCGCGAGTCGGCTGCTGGAGTACGGCTTTTTTCTCATAGCCCTCTTCGTGCTCGCCGCCGGCCTGTCCATCCTCGAGACGTCGGCGAACCCCTTCGTCATCGCCATGGGGCCTGAGGAGAACGCGACACAGCGCCTCAACCTCGCCCAGGCGTTCAACCCAGTGGGGGCGAACGTCGGCGTCCTCATGGGCGCGCTGCTCATCCTGCCTCAGATCACCCCGGAGGACGACAAGGCGAACATGACTGAGGCGCAGCTGCGCCAGGCCCAGGAGAGCGACCTGTCGCTGGTGCTCAATCCGTACATGGGCATTGCCGCCGTGCTGCTCCTGATCTGGCTGCTGATCGCCTTCCGCAAGATGTCCACGCCGGCCGAGCGGACAGAGTCCACGGAGGTGCGCAAGGGGGCGCTGGGCCGCCTGTGGCGCAACCGGCACTACCGGTACGGCGTGGCGGCGCAGTTCTTCAACGTCGCCGCGCAGGTGTGCACGTGGACGTTCACCATCCAGTACGCCCAGGACGTCGTCGGGGTCTCGGTTGCCAACTCCGGTTGGTTCCTGCAGGCCAGCCTCATCCTCTTCCTCATCACGCGGTTCGTCATGGTGTACCTGCTCGGCATCTTCCGGCCGACGAAGCTGCTCTTCGCCATGGGCGCGCTCGGCGTGGTCCTGGCCCTCATCGGGGTCTTCTCGCCCAACCTCGTCGGGCTCATCGCGATCGTGGCGATCTCCATCTCGCTGTCCCTGATGTTCCCGACCATCTACGGCGTCGCCCTCCAGGGGTTGGGTCAGGACACGAAGTTCGGTGCCGCCGGCCTCGTCATGGCCATCCTCGGCGGCGCGCTGCTGCCGATGGTCCAGGGCCGCGTGATGGACGCGGCCAGCACGAACTTCTCGTTCATCGTCCCCGCGATCTGCCTCGCCCTGGTCGCCGCGTACGCGCTGTTCGACCTGCGCACCGCCCGCACCAGCCACACCCTGGCGGCCGAGGGCAGTCACGCCTGACGTTGGCGCCCACCGGGACACCGGCCGCGCGGCGGCCACCGTCGTCCGGCTCACATCGCCTGTTGACTTTGACGCGACGTCAACCTTCATGCTGGTGCGTGAAGGAGGGACACCGGCGATGGAATGGTCGATCACCGAGGTCGCCCGGGCGACGGGGACGACTAGCCGCACGCTGCGCCACTACGGCCAGCTCGGCTTGCTCGAGCCGTCCCGGACCGGTCACGGCGGGTACCGCTACTACGACGAGGCCGCGTTGCTGCGCCTGCAGCGCATCCTGCTGCTGCGCGACCTCGGCCTGGGCCTGCCCGCGATCGGCGAGGTGCTGGCCGGCCAGCGGGACATCACCGCCGCGCTCGAGACGCACCTGGACCTGCTCGAGCAGGAGCGGGACCGCCTCGAGAGGCAGATCGCGTCGGTGTCCCTCACGATCCGCAAGAGGAGAGGAGGAGAGCAGCTCATGGCACAGGAGATGTTCGACGGGTTCGACCACACCCAGTACAAGGAGGAGGTCGAGCAACGCTGGGGGAAGGAGACCTACGCGGCCAGCGACAGCTGGTGGCGCGGACTTGGGAAAGACCAGCAGCAGGCGTTCCACGCTGCGGCCGAGGCACTCGGCACGGACTGGACCGACGCGGCCCACCGCGGCGTCGACCCGTCCTCGCAGGAGGCGCAGGCGCTGGCGCACCGGCAGCTCGAGTGGCTGCGTGGGATCCCTGGCACACCGGGCGGCGGCTCGGCCGGTCCGACGAAGGAGTACTTCGTCGGCCTGGCGGAGATGTACGTCGCGGACCCGCGTTTCGGGAAGAACTACGGCGGGGAGCAGGGGGCCGCGTTCGTCCGTGACGCGATGACGGTCTACGCCGAGCGGCACCTGTAAGCGCTCACTGCCCGACCGTGAGGATCACGCAGGTCGGGGCGACGGCGGACTCGTTGCACTCCCTGAGCGTGTCATCCGTGCGGGCCGCCCGGATCCGCACCGACGACGCGAGCTCACCGGGCAGGGTGAGCGTGGCCTCGTGCTCCACCCGGCCCAGCGGGGAAGGCCGCAGCGTGGTGACCAAGACCTGCTCGGCGAAGTCCGCGCCGGCGCCCACCTCCACCGCGATGCGCTGGTCGCTGTCCAGGCTGTCCGCCTTCACCACGAACGCCAGCTCCGCCCCGCCGTCTGCCGTGGTGGCGAGGGACACCGAGGTGAACGTGGGCCGGCCGGCGGTGTTGGCGGCCGACGCGGCGGAGAGCACGGCCAGGAGCAGCGCGAGCAGGTAGGCGACGGCGGCGCCCGCCAGCAGGGCGGCCTCCCGCCTGCGCTGCTCGACGAGCAGGGCCAGGAGCGAGAGCCCGATCGCCACGACGGCCGCGACGGCGGCGGCGATCAGCGGCAGGTGACCGGCGTCGTCGTCGAGCGTGGCCCAGATGCGGTCGCTGTTGAGGCCCAGGAGCGTCATCAGCCCGGCGACGGCGGCGATCGTGCCGATCATCGCCTGCGCGAGGACATCGAGCCGGCGGGTGTCCTCCATCGCCCCTCCTGACCGGCCGGGCCACCAGGTCCGGCCCACGATCCTCCCGCTGCTACCTGGCGTCAACGCTCACGTACGCTCATCCCGTGCCAGCCACCCTCCACGTCACCGGCTTCGGTGCTGCCCACGGCGCCCGTCCGCTCTTCGCCGACCTCACCTTCACCATCGCCCCGGGCGACGTGTGGGGCCTGGTGGGCGCGAACGGCGCCGGCAAGTCGACCCTGCTCGCGGCGCTGGCCGGGCTGCCCGGTGGCGCGGAGCTCTCCGGGACGACCACCCTCGCGCCGCCGGAGGCCACGATCGGGTACCTCGCCCAGGAGCCCGAGCGCCGGCCCGGCGAGACCGTCCTCGATCTGCTGCAGCGGCGCACGGGCGTCACCGCCGCCACCGCGGAGATGGACGCCGCCGCGCACGCGCTCGGCGACCGCCCGGAGGATGCGGCCGTCGGGGCCCGCTACTCCGCCGCCCTGGACCGGTGGCTCGCCCTGGGCGGGGCGGACCTGGACGAACGCGCCGAGGCCGTCGCCGCCGACATCGGCCTCGGGGTGACCCTGGACGCGCAGATGACCACCCTCTCCGGGGGTGAGGCCGCACGGACGTCGCTGGCGGCGCTGCTGCTCTCCCTGCACGACGTCCTGCTGCTGGACGAGCCGACCAACGACCTGGACCTGGCCGGCCTGGAGCGGCTGGAGCAGTTCGTGGCGGGCTCGCGGGCGCCGATGGTGATCGTGAGCCACGACCGGGAGTTCCTGGCCCGGTCTGTCACCGGCATCGTGGAGCTCGACCTGGCCCAGCAGCAGGTCAGCGTCTACGACGGCGGCTACGAGGCCTACCTGGCCGAGCGTGAGCTGGCCCGGCTGCACGCCCGCGAGGCGTACGAGGAGTACACCGGGCGGCTCACCACTCTCAAGACCCGGGTGCAGACCCAGAAGTCGTGGGTGGACAAGGGCGTGCGCACGGCCCGCAAGAAGGCAGCCAAGGAGCCCGACAAGCACGTCAAGGCCCACGCGATCTCGCGCACCGAGAAGCAGGCGGCCAAGGTCAGCCAGTCCGAGCGGGCCATCGAACGGCTGGAGAAGGTGGAGGAGCCTCGCAAGGAGTGGGACCTGCGGCTGTCCATCGCGGCCGCCCCGCGCAGCGGCAGCGTCGTCGCCACGCTCGACGGCGCTGTCGTGCACCGCGGCGGGTTCACCTTCGGGCCGGTGACGGCACAGGTGGACTACGGCGACCGGATCGTCATCACCGGCGCGAACGGGTCAGGCAAGTCCACCCTGCTCGCGGTGCTGCTGGGTCGGCTCGTGCCCGACGGCGGGCGGGCCTCGCTGGGTGCCTCGGTCGCCGTCGGCGAGGTGGACCAGGCCCGCGCCCTGTTCGACGGGCCCGACCCGCTCTCGCGCACGCTCGGCGACCTCGTGCCGGACTGGCCGGAGGCCGAGGTCCGTACCCTCCTGGCGAAGTTCGCGCTGGGCGGGGAGCACGCCCTCCGGCCGGCCTCCTCGCTCTCCCCGGGCGAGCGGACCCGCGCGGCGCTGGCCCTGCTGCAGGCGCGCGGGGTCAACCTGCTGGTGCTGGACGAGCCGACGAACCACCTGGACCTGCCGGCGATCGTCCAGCTCGAGCAGGCGGTGGAGTCGTTCGCGGGCACGGTGCTGCTCGTCACGCACGACCGGCGCATGCTCGCCGAGGTGCGGGCCACCCGGCGCTGGCGCATGGACGGGGGCGGGCTGACCGAGCTCCCGACCGACTGAGCCGCGCGGTCAGTCGACCTTGACCGCGGAGATCTCGAACTCCAGGGTGATCTTCTCGGAGACGAGCACGCCGCCGGCGTCGAGAGCGACCTGCCACTCCAGTCCCCAGTCGCGACGGTTGACGCGGCGCGTCCCCTCGAACCCGGCGCGCAGCTTGCCCGCGGCGTCTCGCTGGACGCCGACGAGGTCGAGCGGGATCGCCACCTGCTTGGTGACGTCGCGGATGGTGAGGTCGCCGACGACCATGAAGGTGTTCTCCTCGACCTCATCCACGGTCGTGCTCTTGAAGACGATCTCGGGGTAACGCTCGACGTCGAAGAAGTCGGCGCTGCGCAGGTGCTCGTCGCGCTGGGCATTGCGGGTGTCGATGCTGCCGGTCTTGATCCGGACCTCGACGGTCGACTCCTGGTGGTTGTCCGCGTCCACGTAGATGCGGCCGCTCACCTCGTTGAAGGCGCCGCGCACTTTCGTCACCATCGCGTGCCGGGCCGAGAACCCCACACGCGTGTGGTCCGGGTCGAAGACCCACTCCCCGTTCACGTCCGCGTTCAGCGCCATCTGGGTCCTCCTCGGTGAACGTCTGCGCGCGAGTATGTCAGACGCGTGTCGCCGACACTAGCGCGCTGACCTGCACTGCGGGATCGATTTCGGACCCACCGGGAAGCGCCGGCGACCCTTTCGCCGCACGTCACGGCGTCTTGGATCTCTCGGAGAAACGACACGTCGCTTCCCGCAGGGGAGGGACGTCGTGACTTCTCGCGGAGAAGTTGACATCTCGCGGGTGGGACCTGGAGCGGGCGGGGTCAGGCGCCGACGAGCGAGCCGATCACCGAGGTGAACAGGGCAAGACCGTCGGTGCCGCTGCGGGGGGCGTCGCCCATGTCCGGTCCGAAGCCCGCCTCGACGGCATGCTCGGGGTGCGGCATGAGCCCGACCACGTTGCCGCGCTCGTTGCTCACCCCGGCGATGTCGCGCAGGGAGCCGTTGGGGTTGTGCCCCTCATAGCGGAAGACCACCTGCCCCTCGCCCTCGAGCCGGTCGAGCGTGGCGTCGTCGGCCACGAAGCCGCCCTCGCCGTTCTTCAGCGGGATGGTGATGACCTGGTCGACCGCGAGGTCGGCGGTCCATGCCGTCCGCTCGCTGACCACCCGAAGCTGCTGGTCGCGGCAGATGAACTTCTGGTGGTCGTTGCGGATGAGCGCGCCGGGCAGCAGGTGCGCCTCGCACAGGATCTGGAAGCCGTTGCAGATGCCGAGCACGGGCAGCCCGCCGCGGGCGGCGGCGACCACCTCGGTCATCACCGGGGCGAAGCGGGCGATGGCACCGCAGCGCAGGTAGTCCCCGTAGGAGAAGCCGCCGGGCAGGACGACGGCGTCGACGCCGTGCAGGTCCGCGTCGGCGTGCCACAGCGACACCGGCTCGGCGCCCGCCAGCCGCACCGCGCGGGCGGCGTCGCGGTCGTCGAGGGTGCCGGGGAAGGTGACGACGCCGATGCGGGCGCCCGTGGCGGCGGCCATCAGCGCTGCCCGTCCGCGTCGTAGACGCCCACGACGTCCTCGATGATCGGGTTCGACAGCGCCGTCTCGGCGGCCTTGCGCGCCGTGTCGAGGAGTGCGGGGGTGACCTCGCCGTCGACGCTGAGCTCGAAGCGCTTGCCCTGCCGCACGCCGGTGAACGCGTCGAGCCCGAGCCGTGGGAGTGCACCGGCCACGGCCTTGCCCTGGGGGTCGAGGATCTCCGGCTTGGGCATGACCTCGACGACGATGCGTCCCATCATTGCGCTCCTGGTTCGGCGGTCGGCGGCGCAGCCAGGGTAGCCCTTCGGCCGGGCGGGCCGCAGGTGGCGTCCACCGTGGGCGAGAGCCGCGCCACAGCCGGTCCCTCTGGCCCGCCGGCTGACGGCGAGAGCGGCCGCCGACGGCGACGGCGCCCGTTCGCGGCACGCGCGGGTGGCCAACCACCCGCCCGAGCCGCATGGACCCGCCCTCGTCGAGAGCGGCCGCCGACGGCGCGGCGAGACGTCACAGCCTCGCCCAGAAGCGAACCAGCGCGTCAGACCCGGTACTGCACTGCCAACGGGCAGGCCCACACGTCCAGGCCGCCGCGGCCCACCCGGTTGACGTAGTCATGCACCGCTCGTAGGGACTGCGCGAGAGTGGTCTCGGTGTAGCGCACACCGAGCTCCTCGCAGTGCGCGCGCACGGCCGGGGCGACCTTCCGCAGGTTCGGGCGGGCCATCGACGGGAAGAGGTGGTGCTCCACCTGGTAGTTCAGCCCACCCATGAAGGTGTCGACCCAGCGCCCACCGGAGACGTTGCGGCTCATGAGGACCTGGCGGCGCAGGAAGTCGATCTTCACGTCCGGGGGCACGATCGGCATCCCGATGTGGTTGGGCGCGAAGGCGAGTCCCATGTACAGGCCGAAGACGGCGAGCTGGACACCGATGAACGCGGCGGCCTTGCCGGGCGGGAGGATGTAGAAGACCAGCGCGACGTAGCTGACGAGCCGGACGGTGATGAAGCTGAGCTCGACCCAGCGGCGCTTGACCTTCTCCCGGCCCACCGCCCGCTTGATGCCCTGGACGTGCAGGTTGACGCCCTCGAGGAGCAGCAGCGGGAAGAAGAACCAGCCCTGCTTGGTGGCAAGCCAGCGCGTCAGGCGGGTCTTGCGGGCCGAGGCGTCCTCAGGGGTCCACACCAGCACGCCGGGCTCGATGTCGGGGTCGGCGTCGACCTTGTTGGGGGCGGCGTGGTGCTTGTTGTGCTTGCGCTGCCACCAGCCCAGCCCCATGCCCGCGAAGAGGTTGATGATCACCAGAGAGACCCACTCGTTCCACTTGCCCGAGACGAAGATCTGGCGGTGGGCGGCGTCGTGTCCGAGGAACGCGATCTGGGTCAGCAGGAGTGCGAGGACGACGGCGGTGACCATCTGCCACCACGTGTCGCCGACGAGCACGAAGACGACGGCGAGCGCGAGGCCCGCCGCGGTCAGGCCGATCATCTTGGACCAGTAGTACCCGTAGGCCCGGCGCATGAGGCCCGCGTCCTGGACCCGCTGGGTGAGGTTGGTGAAGTCGCTGACCTGCCGCTCACGGGCGCTGCCCGGAGCGCGCCGCGGGGCCGGCGTCGGATCGGTGGGGGTTTTGTCGAGCGTCTGGCTCATGCCGCCGCCTTGGTGTTCGAGGGGGCGCGACCGGAGCCGCACTGTCGGGCAAGGACACCCGCCACTGCCGAGTGTGGCACGGATCGCACGGTCGCGACAGTCGAAACCTACGGTGCCGTAGCCGGCACCGGACGAGCTGTCCGGCTGCCCCGTCCGGCCGGTCGCGAAGCCGAGACGGGAGCCGCGGCGCTCCGCGGCTTAGGCCACGAACGCCTTGCCGGTGAGCTGCTCGTACGCCTCGACATAGCGGGTCCGTGTGCGCCTGATCACGTCGGCCGGCAGCGGGGGCGGCGGCGCGTCGCCACGCCGGTCCCAGCCCGCGTCGGCCGAGACCAGCCAGTCCCGGACGAACTGCTTGTCGTAGCTCAGCTGCGCCTGACCGGGCCGGTAGCTCGCGGCGCCCCAGAACCGTGAGGAGTCCGGGGTAAGCACCTCGTCGCCGAGGACGATGTCGGGCTCCCCCGGCAGCGGTGAGGCACCGAACTCCAGCTTGGTGTCGGCCAGCAGGATGCCGCGCTCGGCCGCGATCTCGGCGGCCCGGGCGTACACCGCGAGGGTCAGCTCCCGCAGCTGGCGGGCCACGCCGTCGCCCACCCGCTCCGCCGTCTGCTCGAACGTGATGTTCTCGTCGTGCTCGCCGACCTCGGCCTTGGCGGCGGGCGTGAAGATGGGCTCGGGCAGCTTCTGGCTCTCGACGAGGCCGGGGGGCAGCGGCACCCCGCACACGGAGGACGTGGCGGTGTACTCGGTCATCGCCGAGCCGGTGATGTACCCGCGGGCCACGCACTCGATCGGGTACATGCGCAGCTGCCGGCTGATCATGGCCCGGCCCGCCACCGGCGCGGGCACGTCGAGGGAGACGACGTGGTTGGGGACGACGTCCTTGAGCTGCTCGAACCACCACAGGCTCAGGGCGGTGAGGATCTTGCCCTTGTCCGGGATCGTGCTCGGCAGTACGTAGTCGTAGGCGCTGATGCGGTCCGAGGCCACCACCAGCACGACGTCGCCCGCGGCACCGGCGGAGGCGTCCTGCGGGACGTAGAGGTCTCGGACCTTGCCCGAGTAGATGTGCGTCCAGCCCTCGAGGTCGGGGTGGGCCCCCGCGGCGGTCGTCATACCTGCCATCTTGGCAGCCCGCCGGCGACGGCGTCCGCCCGGTCCCGGCATACGACCCCGGGGCAACTCATGGCACCCTGCAGCGCTCGGTGGGGCCGACGCGTACCGTTCCTGGCGAAGCGACCCTGCCCAAATGCCCTGGAGGATGAAGAGACATGGCAAGCGAGAAGCCCGTCGGTGTGGCCGACATAGGCGTGACCGGCCTGGCAGTCATGGGATCGAACCTGGCCCGCAACTTCGCCCGCCACGGGCACACCGTAGCCATCCACAACCGCAGCTACGCCAAGACCGAGCGCCTGGTGTCGGAGCACGGATCGGACGGCACCTTCGTGCCGTCGGAGTCCGTCGCGGAGTTCGTCGCCTCGCTGGCCAAGCCGCGCGTCGCCGTCATCATGGTCAAGGCGGGCGCCGGCACCGACGCCGTCATCGACCAGCTCGCAGAGCACATGGAGCCCGGCGACATCATCGTCGACGCCGGCAACGCGCACTTCCCCGACACGATCCGCCGCGAGCAGGCGCTGAAGGAGAAGGGCCTGCACTTCGTGGGCTCGGGCGTCTCCGGCGGCGAGGAGGGCGCGCTGAACGGCCCGTCGATCATGCCGGGCGGGACCAAGGAGTCCTACGACCGTCTCGGGCCGATGCTGGAGTCGATCTCCGCGCACGTGGACGGGGTGCCCTGCTGCACCCATGTCGGCCCCGACGGCGCCGGCCACTTCGTCAAGATGGTGCACAACGGCATCGAGTACGCCGACATGCAGCTCATCGCCGAGGCCTACGACCTGCTTCGCCTGGGGCTTGGTGCCTCCGCCGGTGAGATCGGCGACATCTTCGAGGAGTGGAACTCCGGCGACCTCGAGTCCTTCCTCATCGAGATCTCCGCCGACGTCCTGCACCACACCGACCCGCAGACCGGCAAGGCGTTCGTCGACATCATCCTCGACCGCGCCGAGCAGAAGGGCACCGGTCGCTGGACCGTGCAGAACGCCCTGGACCTGGGCGTCCCGGTCACCGGCATCGCCGAGGCAACCTTCGCCCGTGCCCTGTCCGGCTCCGTCCCGCAGCGCGAGGCCGCCCGCGGTGTGCTCCCCGCCCACGCCGGCACCTGGGACGTGACCGACCGCGACGTGTTCGTCGAGGACGTCCGCCAGGCGTTGTACGCCTCGAAGGTGGTCGCCTACTCCCAGGGCTTCGACCAGATCACCGCCGCCTCGGAGGAGAACGGCTGGGGCATCGACCGCGGCGCCATGGCCCGCATCTGGCGTGGCGGCTGCATCATCCGGGCCCGGTTCCTCAACCGCATCACCGAGGCGTACGAGCGCAACCCCGAGCTGGCGCTCCTGCTCGCCGACGAGTTCTTCACCGACGTCATGGACAAGGGCGTGGCCTCCTGGCGGCGCGTGGTCTCCCAGGCCGCGCTCAACGGCGTGCCCACGCCGGTGTTCGCGTCCTCGCTGAGCTACTACGACGGACTGCGCGCCGAGCGGCTGCCCGCCGCGCTCATCCAGGGTCAGCGTGACTTCTTCGGCGCGCACACCTACCAGCGCGTGGACACCGACGGCGTCTTCCACACTCTGTGGACCGGCGACCGCTCGGAGGAGAAGCAGTCCTGAGCTCATAAGAGACACCACGACGGCGGCCGGTCACCCGGCCGCCGTCGTCGTCTCTGCCCTGGCCCCGGCCCGAAACGATGCTCGGCACTCGACCGCTACACGACACGGCGAGCGCCACAGCTGCAACTGTGGCGCTCGCCGTGTCGTGTAGCGGTCGGTGACGGTGGCGTCGAGAAGCGACGCCGAGGTGATGACATGTCGCGGAGAAGATGACATCTCGCGGGGATGAGACCGGGTTACCGGGACGGCGACATGTCGCCGCTCCCCCGCAGCTGGCTCGCCAGCACTTCGCCCAGCGCCGACGCCGGGTCCAGGTACCCGGGCGCCGTCGGGATGAGCGACCACCCGGTGTACGCCTCGGCCAGGTACGTCGAGCCGGCCCGCGAGGTCGTCACCAGGTCGAGCTCGCCGAGCTGACGGCGGTTGTCGAACGAGTTGGCGTCGGGGTGGGTGTGCAGCATCGACGTCATCCACCAGGAGAAGTGCTGCGCCTTCCACACCCGGCGCAACGCCGTCGTCCCGTAGGTGGCGAGCAGGTCGTCCTTCCCCTCGCGGTAGTGCCGTTCGAGCGCCCTGGCCAGCACGCTGACGTCGCCCGCGGCCAGGTTGAGACCCTTTGCGCCGGTGGGCGGCACGGTGTGGCCGGCGTCCCCGGCGAGGAAGAGCCGGCCGTGCTGCATCGGCTCGCAGACGTAGGAGCGCATGGGGATGACGGTCTTGTCGACGATCGGCCCGTGCGTCAGGGCGAAGCCCGGGGCCGAGGTCCGCCTGTCCAGCTCGTCCCAGATCTGCTCGTCGGTCCAGCGGTCGGGGTCGTCGCTCGGGTCGCACTGGAAGTACATGCGCTGGGTGGTGGGCGTGCGCTGGCTGATCAGCGCGAAGCCGTGCGGGGAGTGCGCGTAGATCAGCTCGTCCGCGCTGGGCGGTGCCTCGGTGAGGATGCCGAACCAGCCGAAGGGGTACTCGCGGAAGTTGTCGGTGCGCAGCTCGTCGGGGATGGCCCGCTTGGAGATGCCGCGCGACCCGTCGCACCCGGCGATGAAGTCGCAGCCGAGCCGGGTGCGGGTGCCGTCGGTGTCCGTGAAGACGATGGTCGGGCTCTCGCCCTCGATGCCCTCGAGCTCGGCGTCGATCACCTCGAAGCGCACGTCGAGCCCGCGGGCGGCTGCGCCGTCGGCAAGGTCGGTGAAGACCTCCTGCTGCGGGTAGAGCTGGACCGACCGGCCCACCAGGTCGGCGAAGTCGATCCGGCGCGCCTCGCCGTCGACCCGCAGCTCGATGCCGTGGTGGGTGAACCCCTCCGAGCGCAGCCGCGCGTCGAGACCCAGCGCGGTGATGAGGTCCACGGTTCCCTGCTCGAGGATGCCGGCGCGGTGGGTGTGCGCGATCTCCTCGCGGCTGCGCTTCTCCAGGACCACCGTCTCGATGCCGGCGACGGCGAGCAGGTGGGCGAGCAGCAGGCCGGCGGGGCCGGCCCCGACGATCCCGACCTGGGTGCGGATGTCCAACATGGGGGCTCCTTCGGTGCTCACGGGCGTGCGTGCGCGGCTGCACGTGCATCGTCGCGGTGCGGCGACACTAGGACGTAGGTCACACACCCCGAAGGTTTCTCTCATTCAATGGGAGCAGGTGCGGTGCTGTGCACCACGTACCCGCCGTCGGCCACGACGGCGCCCATGGCCCGGGAGATGCCACGGCCGGCCGCCATCAGAGCGGGCACGAGGGGCCGGTGGTCCTGGGTCATCGGGATGACGATGGACAGGCTCGCGACGACGGCGCCGGTCCCGTCCCGCAGCGGCACGGCCACACCCTTCACGGCGGGGTTGATGGAGGCGGGCGCGACCGCGAACCCCGTGCGGCGCACCGTCGCGACGGTGCGGCGCAGCTGCACCGGGTCCGTCAGCGAGTGCGGCGTGAGCGCCTCGAGCGGCCCGGCCAGCACGGCCGCACGCACCTCCTCGGGGGCGTGCGCGAGGAGCACCAGGCCCGGGGAGCAGGCATGGATGGGCAGGCGGGCGGCGATGCTGCCGATGTTCGCCACCGCCCCGCCCGAGCTGAGCCGCTCGATGTAGAGCACCTCCGTGCCGGCGCGGACCGAGATCTGCACGTGCTGATGCACCACCGACTGCAGGTCCTCCATATAGGGCCGGGCCGCCTCACGCAGCCCGAGCACGCGGTGCGAACGCAGACTCAGCTCCCACAGCCGCACCCCCATGCGTACGCGCTTGTTCTCGTCTCGCTCGAGCAGGCCGAAGCCGATCATCTCCCCGACGAGGCGGTGCGCAGTTGCCACCGGGAGCTGCGCCTGCACGGCGATCTCGGTGACGGTCGCCGTCGGCGTCCGGGCGAACACCTCGAGGATGCGCATGATGCGCGTGAGCAGCGAGTCACCCGAGGTCGACCTGGCCATGGGGTGATCCTCCACCAGGGGCGGGGTGGCATCCATCCTCTGACATCGTCAGGACGTGCCTCTCGGCGTCGGCCAACGTCGCTGCGATCATCCCGGCGATCTCGTCGACCAGCGTCACCACCGTGGACGGCAGGGCCGTCCCGACGAGCGCCCGCTCGACGCCGGCGAGCTGCTCGCGCACCTGCGCCGCCACCCTGGTCGGTGCGTCCGACGCCGCCAGCGCTCGTCGCAGCTTCCTGGCCGTGACCTCGTCCAGGTCCGGGCGACCGAGATGTTCGCGCACCGCCTTCCACGCGGGCGTCGCCCGGGCATGCAGGATCAGGGCGGTGACCTTACCCTCGCGCAGGTCGGAGATGTTGCTCTTGCCCGTCACGTCCACGGGGGCGAAGGTGCCCAGCAGATCGTCGACGAGCTGGAACGCCCTTCCGAGACACAGGCCGAGGGCATCGAGCTCCGCCATGACCTCCGGCGCCGCGCCCGCAAGGATTCCGGCCGCTCCCAGCGGTGCCTGGAAGGAGTACATGGCGGTCTTGGACTGGGCCACCTCCATCGCCTGCTCCATCGTGGTCACGCCCAGGCCGAGCCCGGAAGCCACGTCATCGAGCTCCCCGGCGACGGAGACGAACAGAGTCTCAGCAAGGACGCCCCTGAGGCGAGCGTGCTCTGCAGGGGGCACATCAAGACCGGCGAACAGCTCGTGCGCCATCCCGAGGAGCAGGTCTCCGGCGAGGATGGCGCTGGCCTCCGAGAACCGGGCCGCACCGTCGGCATCGGCGCCGGCCTCGGTCGCGAAACGGAACATCGCGGCGGACAGGTTGGGCTCGCCGCGTCGCATGGTGTCGTGGTCGATGAGGTCGTCATGGACCAGGAAGCCGCTGTGCAGGAGCTCGAAGGCCGCCGCGACCTGGACGGCTGCCTCGTCACGCGTGCCGCCGAGACCCGCGTGGGCGCGCGTGACGATCCGGGCGCGGAAGCGCTTGCCCCCGCACACGGTGCGGGCGATCTCGTCCCAGAGGGCGACGTACCCCGTCCCGAGTGCGAAGGCACGGCGGCGCGCGTCGGCGAGGAGGCGGTCCAGCAGGTCGCCGACGCGGTCACCCGACCTCGTCCCCGTGTGGGCGACGGCGGCGCGCGGTGGCCTGCGCGCCGCCGCCCCCTCGCCGACCATCAGCCCCGCTCGGCCGGGACGTGGAGGTTCGCGCCGGTGGCCGGCGCGTCCACGTCCGGCTCGCGCCCTCCTCGGGTCGCGGCAAGACCCGCACGCGCGCCGACTGCTGCGACCTGTACGACGCCCCACGCGCTCGTCCCCCGGTGCGGCGACCGTTGGGCCACGCGCGGGTCGCCCACCGCAGGCGTGGTCACCACAGTGGCGCGTCCGATGAGATGTCGATGACGCCCAGGTTCACGCGCGGCGGGAGGGGGCGCGACCGATGGCGGTAGGGGCCGTCGTGAGGCCCGACTCGTCGCGAACGGCCCGAAACCAGTGCACGAGGTGCCCGGAGCCCAGCTCCCAGGCAGGTCGTCACCATGCCGAGCGCGTCCACAGCCATCTCCCGACCTCCCTGGCGTCGTTGCACCCCGATAGTGGCGTGATTTCCACCCGGACGATTGCGAAATGCCCTAACGTCTCGCCCATCGGGCACCGATGAGGAATTGTCAACGTCCCGCGCCGCCACACCGCAGGTCCACCGCCGCGCCCGCGGGCGGCGGGCCGTCCGCACACTCCGCCTTCGCCCTCGGGCGCCGCGATGGCGCCTTGCACGGGCGACCTGAACTCGAGGTGATCCGATGTCCACCACCACGGCCGCTGAGGTCCCGACATCCGCGACGACCGGCGTCTGGTTCGTCGGTGCGCGAGGGTCGGTGGCGACCACCGCCACGCTCGGCGGCCTTGCGATCGGCCGCGGTCTGGCCGCCCGTACCGGGATGGTCAGTGAGCTGAAGGAGGTGGCCGTCGCCGGCCTCGTCGATGTCGAACGTCTCGTCTTCGGCGGGCACGACGTCGTCGACACGACCCTCCTCGACCGCGCGTCGGCACTGGCCGCCACCGGGGTGATCCCCACCGGCCTGGTCCACCAGCTCGCTGACGACCTCGCGGCGGCCGACGCCCGGGTCCGGCCGGGTGTGCGTGCGGATGCGGGGCCGCAGCGCGACGCTGCCGAGCAGATCGAGGACGACCTCCACGTGTTCCGACGCGAGCATCAGCTGGACAGGGTGGTGGTGGTGGACGTCTCCAGCACCGAACCCCCTGCCCCACCGCGACCCGAGCTCGCGTCGCTCGCCGACCTCGAGCTCGCCTTGGACAAGAGCGCATCGCCCCTGCCCTTGAGCTCCCTGTACGCCTACGCCGCGTTCAAGGCGGACTGCCCCGTCGTCGCCTTCACCCCGAGCGCGGGCCCGTCGCTCGGCGCACTGGCCGAGCTCGCGAAGGAAAGGGGTCTGCCGTGGGCAGGGCGGGACGGCAAGACCGGCGAGACGCTGGTGAAGACGACCCTCGCCCCCATGTTCGCCACGCGGGCGTTGCGGGTGCGCTCGTGGGCGTCCTACAACCTCCTCGGCGGCGGGGACGGCATGACGCTCGCCGATCCGGCAGCCGCGGCAAGCAAGACCGCGACGAAGGCGGCAGGCATCGAGTCCATCCTCGGCCACCCGGTCGACGGGCCCCTCCACATCGACTATGTCGACGACCTGGGCGACTGGAAGACCGCATGGGACCACGTCTCGTTCGAGGGCTTCCTTGGCACCCGCATGAACCTGCAGTTCACCTGGCAAGGTTGCGACTCCGCGCTCGCCGCACCGCTCGTCCTCGATCTCGTCAGGCTGGTCGCGCGCGCGCACGAGCTGGGCGAGTCCGGGCCCCTCGGCGCGCTGGGCTTCTTCTTCAAGGACCCCCTCGGCGGGTTCGAGCACGCGCTGGCCGCCCAGTGGAGGGCTCTCACGCAGTGGTGCGAGTACCTCGGGACGCTCTCGTGACAACCGCACGGGACCTCGCCGAGCTGGTGCGGCTTCCGGCGGCGCTGACAGTGCCCGGCGACGTCATGGCCGGCGCGGCGGCCGCCGGCTGGCCCGCCCGGCGCGGCACCGCGGCGCTCGCGGCGGGGTCGGTCTGCCTCTACTGGGCTGGCATGGCGCTGAACGACTACGCCGATCGGGACCTCGACAGGATCGAGCGACCCGAACGGCCCATCCCCTCGGGGCGCGTGCGCCCCAGGCACGCCCTGGCGCTGGCCGCGGCTCTGACGGTCGCCGGCCTCGGTCTGGGCGCAAGCGCCGGGCGGCGAGCGCTCGCGGCCACCCTCCCGCTGGCGGGAACCGTGTGGGCGTACGACCTCGTGGCCAAGCGAACCGTGCTGGGACCGGTGGTCATGGGCGCCGCCCGAGGGCTGGACGTGCTGGTCGGGGCCACGGGCCACATCCGCCCAGCCGTGCTGCCCGCCCTGGCCGTCGCCGGGCACACCGCCGCCGTCACCGCGCTGAGCCGCGGTGAGGTCCATGGGACGCGTCCACTGTTCGCCGCGTCGGCCCTGGCCTGCACGGTGGCGACCGCCGCCTTGGCCGGCGCCGGCGCCGTCCGCGGTCAGGGCAGTGCCCCCCGGGTCACCGCGGTGGCGCTCGCGGCCCTGTACGCCTTGAGCGTCGGCCGGGCGCAGGCCGGCGCGGTCCTCCACCCGAACGGGCCCGTCGTTCGCCGGGCGACCGGGGCCGGGATCCGGGGGCTCATCCCCCTCCAGGCCGCCCTCGCCGCCGGAACGGGTTCGCTCGGGAGCGCCGCGGCGCTCCTTGTCGCGGGTCCCCTCACCCATGTCGCCACGCGGAAGATCTCACCGACATGAGCCTGCGACTGGCATACGGCACCAACGGCTTCGGCGACCATCGGCTGGGCGACGCTCTCAGTGTGATCTCCGACCTCGGGTACGCCGGCGTCGCGCTCACCCTCGACCATCCCCACCTCGACCCGTTGGCGCGCGACGCCCCTGCCCAGACCGCACGGGCGCGCCGCCTGCTGGAACGGCACGGTCTCGCCGTCGCCGTCGAGACCGGAGCCCGCTACCTTCTCGATCCCTGGCACAAGCACGAACCGACGCTCGTCTCGGACGCCGGCCGCGAGCGCCGGACGGATCTACTGATCAGAGCGGTCGAGATTGCAGCCGACCTCGGCAGTGAGGTCGTGTCCCTGTGGTCGGGGATCCTGCCCGCCTCGGCGACGCCGCAGCAAGGATGGGACCGACTCCTGACCGGGCTGGCGCCGGTGCTCCCACGAGCCGCCCGCGCCGGGGTCACGCTCGCCTTCGAGCCCGAGCCGGGGATGTTCATCTCCCGCCTCGAGGACGTGGCCGAGCTGCGCCGGCGGCTCGGTGACCCTGACGAGCTGCGGATCACGCTGGACGTGGGTCACCTGTGCTGCAACGAGACCGCTACCCCGGAGCAGTGCGTCCGGACGGCCGGCGAAGCGCTCGCCCACGTCCAGATCGACGACATGCGCAGAGGGGTGCACGAGCACCTCGAGCTCGGCGACGGCCAGGTCGACTTCCCGCCGGTCCTGGCAGCACTGCAGGACGCCGGCTACGCCGGCCTGGTGGCGGTCGAGCTTCCCCGCCACGGGCACGCCGCACCGGCGGTGGCCCGGCGTTCGCTGGACGCCCTGCGGTCGGCCATGGCTGCGGCCGAGCGGCTGCGCCGAGAGAACGCCCACCACGAGGAGGCACTGACATGACGACGACCGGGCACTCGCTCGACGAGGCCGTCTCCGCCGCGCTGCCGGAGGCGGGCCGCGTCCGGCTCGCCGAGCTCATCGAGCAGGTCTGCCGGGAGCCGGCTGCGGTGCACCGCCTGTTTCCGGCGGCGGCGCGGCTCGTCGGCCGCGGCCCCCTCGATCCCGCGGACCCGACCGGGATCGTTGGACCCACTCTCGACGACGCTGTCCGCGGAATTCTGCTCGAGGCGCTCGCGACCGCGAGGGCCGGTGAGCCGGGGGCCCTGCTCGAGGACGTCGAGGCGCTCTACCGCAACGGAGATGCCGATGAGAAGCGGGCGGCGCTCCGGGCGCTCCCCTGCCTGGGGCTCGGTCAGGCCGCACTTCCGCTCCTGCACGATGCGCTGCGCACCAACGACACCCGGCTCGTCGGCGCGGCGATGGGCGACGCGGGCACCGTGCAGCTCGACGCCGCCACCTGGCGGCAGGGTGTGCTCAAGTGCCTCTTCGTCGGCGTCCCCCTCTCCGCGGTATATGGGCTGCGCAGCCGCGCGGACGCCGAGCTCGCGCGCATGGTCGCCGCCTACGCGATCGAGCGGCTCGCCGCGGGACGCGACGTACCGGCCGACGCCCTCCGCGTCCTTGCCGACTTCCCCGACGTCGTCTCGGCGTCCGGTCTCGACGGGTGCCTGCCCGAGCCGGCGCCGCGCTGAGCCGCAAGACCCCACACCGACACCGATCAGCAGGAGGGCCCATGCGCATCTTCGACCCGCACATCCACATGACGTCGCGCACAACGGACGACTACGAGGCCATGTACGCCGCCGGCGTACGTGCGCTGGTGGAGCCGGCGTTCTGGCTGGGGCAACCCCGCACGAGCGTCGGCGCCTTCGTCGACTACTTCGACGCCCTGCTCGGCTGGGAGCGGTTCCGGGCCGCGCAGTTCGGCATCGCCCACCATGCGACGATCGCGCTCAACCCCAAGGAGGCCAACGATCCGCGGTGCACACCGGTGCTCGACGTCCTGCCCCGCTTCCTGGAGAAGGACGGCGTGGTGGCCGTCGGCGAGACGGGGTTCGACTCGATGACGGCGGACGAGGAGCGGGCATTCGTCCGGCAGCTTGAGCTGGCCGGCGAGCACGACCTGCCGGTCCTGGTCCACACCCCGCACCGCGACAAGGCGGCCGGGACGAGGCGCACCCTAGACCTGGTGCGCAGCGTCGGTCTCGAGCCCGGCCGCGTGCTCGTCGACCACCTCAACGAGACGACCGTGGAGCTCGTGGCGGACTCCGGCTGCTGGATGGGGTTCTCGATCTACCCGGAGACGAAGATGGACGAGCAGCGCATGGTGCAGATCCTCGCCGATCGTGGGCTTGAGCGGACCCTGGTCAACTCCGCCGCCGACTGGGGGCGCAGCGACCCCCTCAAGACCGCCAAGACCGGGGCGGCGATGCTGGCCGCCGGGTTCACCGACGCCGACGTGGACACGGTGCTGTGGCAGAACCCCATCGCCTTCTACGGCCAGAGCGGGCGCCTGCTGCTCGACGACGGAACCGAGGCCGGTGAGACGTTCGAGGGCAACTCCGTGCTGCGTGGCGAACGCGTGGCCGTGGAGGGCTGAGTCGTGCGGTTCCGGCACCGGGACGGCACGACCGTCCACCTCGCCTACGGCACGAACGTCCATCCCGCCGAGGACGTCGACGGCCTCATCGCGCAGCTCCACCGGTACGGCGAGCCGGTACGGGCGGCCCTCGGCGTGGATCGCATGGGCCTGGGGTTGTGGCTGCCTGCACCGGCCGCGGCCCGGCTCGTCGCCGAACCTGGCCAGCTCACGCGCCTGCGCGACGCGCTCGACCGGGCCGGGCTCGAGGTGGTCACGCTCAACGCCTTCCCGTACGCCCACTTCCACGCCCCGGTGGTGAAGCACGCGGTGTACCGGCCGGACTGGACCGAACGCTCGCGCCTGGACTACACGCTCGACTGCGCCCAGGTGCTCGCCGCCCTCCTTCCCGACGACGCGTCCCGCGGCAGCATCAGCACCCTTCCCCTGGGGTGGCGCAGCCCGTGGTCGCCGGCCGACCAGGCTGGCGCGCTGGCGCAGCTGGACCAGCTCGCGGAGGGGCTCGCGGCGGTGGCCGCCCGGACCGGCAGGACCGTCCGCGTGGGCATCGAGCCGGAGCCCGGATGCGTTGTCGAAACCACCGCCGACGCCGTTGCGCACCTCGGCACGATCGACACCGAGTACATCGGCATGTGCCTCGACACCTGTCACCTCAGCACGGCCTTCGAGGATCCGGTCGCCTCGGTGGCAGCCCTCGAGGTGGCCGGGCTCCCGGTGGTCAAGGCACAGCTGGCGGCCGCGCTGCACGTGGACCGGCCCGCCGACTCGCGGGCCCGTGCCGCCCTCGCCGGCTTCGCCGAGGACCGATTCCTGCACCAGGTTCGCGAGCTCGACGGTGAGGTCCTCGGCCGGGACGACCTTCCCGAGGCGCTCGACGGCGCGCTGCCCGGTGCCGGCCCCTGGCGGGTGCACTTCCACGTGCCCGTGCACGCCGAGCTCGCCGCACCGCTGGCGAGCACGCGGGACGTCCTCGTGTCCGCGGCGGCGGCGCTGCTCGGCGGTGCCCGCGCCCGGACCGACCACCTGGAGGTGGAGACCTACACCTGGTCGGTTCTACCGCAGGACCAGCGGCCCACCGACGACGCAGGCTTGGTCGCCGGTCTGGTGGCCGAGCTCGGGTGGGCACGGGCCAGGTTGCTGGAGCTGGGGCTGGCGGACGCATGAGGAAGATGGTCGTGATTGACGTCGTCGGGCTCACGCCGCGGCTCCTCGAGCACATGCCGCACGTGCGCGCCGTGGCGCACCGGGGCTACCAGGCGGAGCTGGGGACGGTGCTGCCTGCGGTGACGTGCTCGGCGCAGTCCACGTTTCTCACCGGACTGCCTCCGAGCGAGCACGGCATCGTCGGCAACGGCTGGTACTTCCGGGACCTCGGCGAGATCCTGCTCTGGCGTCAGCACAACGGGCTCGTCAGCGGGGAGAAGGTGTGGGAGACCATCCGCCGCGAGCGCCCCTACACCGTGGCCAACGTGTGCTGGTGGTACGCCATGGGATCGACGGCGGAGACCACCGTGACTCCGCGGCCCGCCTACCACGCGGACGGCCGCAAGGAGCCGGACTGCTGGACCTGGCCTCCGTCCCTGCACGACGAGCTCGTCAGCGAGCTCGGCCCGTTCCCGCTGTTCACCTTCTGGGGACCGGGTGCATCGATCGAGAGCTCGCGATGGATCGTCGGGGCGGCCCGCAAGCTCATGCCGCACCACGACCTGACGCTCGTCTACGTGCCCCACCTCGACTACGACTTGCAGCGCTTCGGCCCGTCCGGGCCCGAGGCGGTCCGGGCCGCCAGGGAGGTCGACGCCGTCCTCGCGCCGCTGCTCGATGACGCCATGGCGACGGCGACCACGGTGGTGGTGCTGAGCGAGTACGGCATCACCGACGTCTCGCGACCGGTGGACGTCAACCGGGCGCTGCGCCGAGCGGGGCTCCTCCACGTGCACACGAACGCGACCGGCGAGCTGCTCGACACCTGGACGTCGCGCGCGTTCGCGGCGGCGGACCACCAGATCGCGCACGTCTACGTCCGAGAGCCCGAGGACGTTCCTCTCGTGCGCGACCTGCTCGCCGAGCTGCCCGGCGTGGCAGAGGTGCTCGGAGAAGAAGGCAAGGCGGCGTACGGCCTCAACCACCCGCGGGCAGGCGAGCTCGTCCTCCTCGCCGAGCCCGACGCGTGGTTCACCTACTACTACTGGCTCGACGACGCGCGGGCCCCGGACTTCGCGCGGCTCGTCGAGATCCACAAGAAGCCCGGGTACGACCCCGCCGAGCTGTTCCTGGACCCGACCGATCGGTGGGTGAAGGCCCGCGCCGCGAAGGCCCTTCTGCGCAAGAAGCTGGGGATGCGCTACACGATGGACGTGGTCCCGCTCGACCCGTCGCCGCTACGGGGCAGCCACGGACGATTGCCGGCCGACCCCGCCGACGGTCCGGTGCTCCTGTGCTCGGACCCGCAAGGTGCCCGGGCTCGGGTGGCCGCGACCGAGGTTCGCGACGTGCTGCTCTCCCTCGCGGGCGCGTCGGCGCCGCGGCCATCCGTGGCCGGCCGGTCCTGACGGTTCGGGACGCGCCGGTGGTCAGTCGGTGCGGCGGCGTGCGCGGGCGATGTCCGTGCGGTGCTGTGCACCGGCGAGGCCGATGCGCTCCACGCCCGAGTAAGCCGCTGCGCGGGCCGCCTCCAGGTCCGGGCCCGTCCCGACGACGCTGAGGACGCGGCCACCTGCGCTGACCAGTGTTCCGCCGTCGCCCCGGGCTGTCCCCGCGTGCAGCACGTGGACGCTGTCCAGCCCGTCGGCGTCCTCGACGCCGCTGATCACGTCGCCCTTGCGGACCTGCTCGGGATAGCCGTGCGCGGCGACGACGACCGTCACCGCGGCCTCGTCCCGCCAGCGCAGGGGCCCGAGCAGATCCAGCCGCCCGGTGGCCGCGGCGTGCAGCGCCTGCGCGAGGGAGGATGCGAGCCGGGGAAGGACCACCTGCGTCTCCGGGTCCCCGAAGCGCACGTTGAACTCGATGACGCGCAGCCCGCGGCTGGTCAGCGCGAGGCCGCAGTAGAGCAGCCCGACGAACGGGGTGCCACGCCGGGCCATCTCGGCGACGACGGGGCGGGCCACCCGCTCGAGCACTTCCTCCGTCAGGCCGGTGGGCGCCCAGGTGAGCGGTGAGTAGGCGCCCATGCCACCGGTGTTCGGGCCGGCGTCACCGTCGCCGAGGCGCTTGAAGTCCTGGGCGGGATCGAGGGGCACGACGTCGCGGCCGTCGCACAGGCAGAACAGGGAGATCTCCGGACCGTCGAGGAACTCCTCGACGACGACGGCGGGCGGGCCGGCCGTCGTCGGGTCGTCGTCGTCGCGGCTCTTGGCCAGGCAGGTCCGGGCGTGGGCGAGCGCCGCGGCTCGGTCGGTGGTGACGACGACGCCCTTGCCGGCGGCCAGCCCGTCGTCCTTGACGACGTACGGCGGCCCGAAGGCGTCCAGGGCGTCGGCTACCTGTTCGAGCGTCGTGCACACGTGCGCCAGTGCGGTGGGCACCTCGGCGGCGGCCATGACGTCCTTGGCGAAGGCCTTGGACCCCTCGAGCCGGGCCGCCTCGCGCCCGGGCCCGAAGCAGGCGATGCCGGCGGCCCGGACGGCGTCTGCCACGCCGGCCACGAGCGGGGCCTCCGGGCCGACGACCACGAGGTCGGCCTCGACCTGGTGGGCCGCGGCGACCACCGCTGCGCCGTCGAGGATGTCGAGCTCGAGATTGGTGGCGATCTGGGCGGTGCCGGGGTTGCCCGGGGCGACCACCAGCCGTTCGGTCTGGGGGTCACGGGCCAGGGCCCGGGCCAGCGCGTGCTCGCGGGCGCCAGAGCCGATCAGCAGGATCCTCACGTGCCCGAGCCTACTGCGGGCCACCGACAGGCCCGACGGGGTGTTCGGCTGTCGGGCGGACCACTACGTTCAGCCCATGACCGCCCCGCGTCCCGGCGCCCGCAGCAGGCTCCGGCTGCTCGTCCTGCCGTTGCTGCTGCTGCTCGCCGGGTGCGTCCGCATGGAGCTCGGCTTCACCATCCAGCCCGACGACACCGCGGACCTGGCGATGGAGGTCGTCGACAAGACCGGGATGATGACGCGGGACGACCTCGACTGCACCGCACTGGCCGCCGAGGTGGGCCAGGCCGGGCTACCGGCGGGCGTCGACTACTCGGTGGAGGACCTCGACGAGGACGGCAACCTCGGCTGCGCGCTCGACGTCGTGGGGGCACCGCTGTCGCAGCTGGCTGCCGAGGGGCTCTCGATCACCCGGTCCGGCGAGCTGTACACGTTCACGCTCGACGGCGACGGCGCGGGTGCCGCAGAGGGCGTCACCGACCTGCCCGGTCTGGAGTTCACGCTGGCGGTGACGTTCCCGGGCGAGGTGGTCGACGACGGTGGCGGCGACGTCACCGGCAACACGGTGACCTGGACCGACCCCGCCGTGCTGAGCTCCGGCGTCACGGCGACGGGCCGGGCGGCCGGGCCGGGCGTGGTCGCCGGGGAAGCCGGGTCGGACGGCGTCGCCGGGGCGCTCCCCACCGGGTCGCTCTCCTGGCTGTGGTGGGCGCTCGCCGGGGTGGGCGCACTGGCGGCGATCGGCGGCATCGTCTTCCTCACCCGGCGCACGCGGACACCGGCCGACGCCGCACCGGCCGGAGGTGTCGCCGACGTGTTCGCCCCGCAGGGGCAACAGGTGCCGGGTGGCGCGTCGGGCGGCTACCCGCCGGGCGCCTACGGATCACCCACCCCGTACCAACCCAGTCAGCCGTCCGACCCTTACCAACCCGATCAGCACCGTCCCGACCCGTACCGGCCCGGTCACCGCACCGATCCGCCGGCGGGGTAACGCACTTCACGCCCACACCTGCGGCACGCGCTTTTACACGGAATACTCCTTCATTAATGTGGTGGTGTCAGTACTCTCTGGAAGGACGTGCCGCATGGCCACCAATGACGTCGAGATCCTCAGCAGCAAGGAAGCACCCCGCTCGGGCGGGTGCGCTTGCGGCGAGCACGACACCGAGATCCCCGCCCTCGATGTGCGCACCATCCCGCACGCGATCCGGCACGCCACCATCTTCGGTGCCCTGAGCGCCATCGCCCCGGGGTTCTCGATGGACCTCGTCGCCCCGCACAACCCCGTGCCGCTGCTCGCCCAGCTCGAGCAGCGTGAGCCGGGCGCCTTCGAGGTGGCCTACCTGCAGGAGGGCCCGGAGGACTGGACCCTGCGGCTGACCCGCCGCTGACGAACGAGCCGGCGTCGTCGACGGCGCCGGCCCGGGGCCACCTTGCTGTGCGAGCCGCGGGGCGTGCCGCCCCGCGGCTCACCGGTCGAAGCGCCAGCGCGTCGAGCGTTCGGCGAAGTCGGGCTGGCGTTCCACGACGGCGAACGCCCGGATGGGGACGAGCTCGACGAGCACGTTCTCCAGCAGGAACCCGGCACCCAACGCCGGGGACACGGGCGCGTACTTGGCGAGGTACCGCCCGATCCACGTCTCGCGACGCTCGTGGTCGCGCACCACCTCCGCACGGCCCTCGAGCGAGAGGCACTCGACGCTGTCGTCGACCGCGACCGCCGCGTGCGGGTTCGCCTCCAGGTCCGCCGCCTTGCGGGAGTGCGGACCGCACGAGAACGCGAACCGGTGCTCGTCGTCGTCCCACACGCCCCAGACGGGCATCGTGTGCACGCGGCCCGACCCCGAGGCGGTGGAGAGCCAGTAGTTGTGGCCCTCGGCGAGCTTGACGGCGGCCCAGGACCACGGCAGCTCGTGCCAGTTCGGGGTGTCTACCCCGTAGTCGGGCATGTAGGGACGTTCGGCACGCGGCTCGCCCATACCGTCACCGTACGTCCGCGCGGAGCAGACGACGAGCCCCGAGAATGCAGGTCACTGGGCAGGCGCCGGCCGGCCCGCCACGGTGGCGGGCCGGCCGGTGCGGCGTCAGTTCGCGAGCCGCTCACGCAGCTGCGCGAGCTGGTCGGTCATCGCGTCGGGCAGGCGTGAGCCGAACTGGCCGAAGTACTCCTCCGTCAGGTCCGCCTCGGCCGACCAGGAGGCCGGGTCGATCGCGAACAGCTCGGCAAGCTCGCTCTCGGTGACCTCCAGGCCCTCGAGGTTGAGGTCCTCGGTGCGGGGCAGCCGGCCGGTGGCGGCGTCGACGGCGCCCACCTCACCGTTGACACGGCGCAGCGCCCACTCGAGCACGCGGGAGTTCTCACCGAACCCGGGCCAGAGGTACGTGCCGTCGCTTCCCTTGCGGAACCAGTTGACCTGGAAGATGCGCGGGGCCTTGTCGCCCAGCTTCTCGCCCATCTCGAGCCAGTGACCCCAGTAGTCGGCCATGTTGTAGCCGCAGAAGGGCAGCATGGCGAAGGGGTCGCGGCGCAGGGCACCCACGGCTCCCTCGGCGGCAGCCGTCTGCTCGGAGGAGACCGTCGCACCGATGAAGACGCCGTGCTCCCAGTCGTAGGACTCGGCCACCAGCGGCACGTTGGTGGCCCGGCGCCCGCCGAAGAGGATGACGTCGATCGGCACACCGCCGAGGTCCTCCCACTCCGGGGCGATGGACGGCGCCTGGTCGGCCCGCACGGTGAAGCGCGAGTTGGGGTGCGCGGCCGGGCGGCCGGCGTCGGGCGTCCAGTCGTTGCCCTGCCAGTCGGTCAGGTGGGCGGGGACCTCGTCGGTCAGACCCTCCCACCACACGTCCCCATCGTCGGTCAGGGCGACGTTGGTGAAGATGACGTCGCGGTCCAGGGCGGCGATCGCCGTCGGGTTGGTGGTCTCGCCGGTGCCGGGGGCGACACCGAAGAACCCGGCCTCGGGGTTGATGGCGTAGAGGCGCCCGTCGTCGCCGGGGCGCATCCAGGCGATGTCGTCGCCGATGGTCTCCACCTTCCAGCCTGGGATGGTCGGGCGGAGCATGGCGAGGTTGGTCTTGCCGCAGGCGGAGGGGAAGGCGGCGGCGAGGTGGTAGACGCGCTCGTCGGGGCCGGTGATCTTCAGGACGAGCATGTGCTCGGCCATCCAGCCCTCGTCGCGGCCCAGGACGGAGGCGATGCGCAGCGCGTAGCACTTCTTGCCCAGCAGGGCGTTGCCGCCGTAGCCGGAGCCGTAGGACCAGATCTCCCGGGTCTCAGGGAACTGGACGATGTACTTGGTGTCGCTGCACGGCCAGGCCACGTCGGGGCGGCTCGCACCGTCGGCCTGGACCAGCGGGTAGCCCACCGAGTGCACTGCGGGGACCCAGTCGGCGCCCCGGTCGATCTGCTCGAGGGCCGCGGCGCCCATGCGGGTCATGATGCGCATGGAGGCGACGACATAGGGCGAGTCGGTCAGCTCGACGCCCACGCGGGAGATCGGTCCGCCGACCGGGCCCATGGAGAAGGGGACGACGTACATCGTGCGGCCGCGCATGGCACCGGCGAAGACGCCGCGCAGCTCCTCGCGCAGGGCGGTCGGCTCGGCCCAGTTGTTGGTGGGGCCGGCGTCGATCTCCTTCTCCGAGGCGATGAAGGTGCGCGACTCCACGCGGGCGACGTCGGAGGGCTCGGAGCGGGCGAGGTAGCTGCCGGGCCGCTTGGTCTCGTTGAGCTTGATGAACGTGCCGGCCTCGACAAGCTCCGCCGCGAAGCGCTCGTACTCCTCCTGGGAGCCGTCGCACACGTAGATCTGGTCCGGCTGCGTCAGCGCACCGATCTCCTGGATCCACGAGAACAGGTCGGGGTCGGTGATCCGGTGGCCGGTCATCGGGATCGTGGTCGTGCGGGGGTCTGTCGCGGTCATGCTTTCCTCCGTGGGTCTGTCCGAACGCCGCCGAGCGCTCTGAGTCCACTCTCCGCCCATTTCCAGCCCCGTTTCAACCCTGTGACGATGTAAAAACCGTGAAAGTTTCGCTATCGTCAACAGCATGCCGTCGACCACGTCCTCCCAGGCTCCCAGACCGGCCTCCGATCCGCTCGTTCTCGGGCGTCGGATCCGGCACGCCAGAACGGCTGCCGGGCTGACGCTGCGCGAGCTCGCCGGAGCGGTCGGCTCGACCATCAGCCAGCTCTCCCTGGTCGAGAACGGCCGGCGCGAGCCTCGGCTGTCGTTGCTGACGGCGATCGCGGAGACGGTGGGCACCACGCCGGCCGAGCTGCTCAGCTCCGAGGCGCCGCCGGACCGGCGCGCCCAGCTGGAGATCTCCCTCGAGCGGGCGCAGCGCAGCCCGGTCTTCGCCGCTCTCGGCGTACCGACCGTGCGGCCGGGCCGGCGCGTGCCGATGGACGCGCTGGAGTCGCTGGTGGCGCTGCACGGTGAGCTGGACCGGCGGGCGCGGGCGGCGATCGCGACACCGGAGGAGGCGCGGCGCATCAACACCGAGCTGCGCCTGGAGATGCAGTCCCGCAACAACTATGTGCCCGAGATCGAGGAGCTGGCCGAGGACTTCGTCCGCTCGGTCGGATACACCGGCGGCGCGCTCACCCACCACATGGTCGCGCAGATGGCCGAGAAGCTCGGGTTCACGATCATCCACGTCGACGACCTGCCGCACTCCACGCGGACCGTCACCGACCTGGAGAACGGCCGAATCTACCTGCCGCCCGCCTCTATCCCGGGTGGCTACGGGCTGCGCTCGCTGGCCCTGCAGTCGATGGCGCACCGGATCTTCGGTCACGAGAACCCGGAGAACTACGGCGACTTTCTCCGCCAGCGGCAGGAGCTGGCCTACTTCACAGCCTGCTGCCTGGTCCCCCGGTTCGCCGCGGTCGCCTTCCTCGAGCGCAAGAAGGCCGCGAAGGACCTGGCCATGGAGGACTTCCGCGACGCCTTCGGCATCACCCACCACTCCGCCGCGCAGCGATTCACCAACCTCGCGACGGCCCACCTGGGCCTGCCGGTCCACTTCATCCGCGCCAACAGCGACGGCGCCCTGTACCGCGGGTACGAGAACGACGGCGTGCCCCTGCCGGCCGACGCGAGCGGGGCCATCGAGGGCCAGCCGCTCTGCCGGAAGTGGGCGGCGCGCGCGGCCTTCGCCCGGCGCAACCGCACCACCGAGTTCTTCCAGTACACCGACACCCCGGCCGGCACCTACTGGTGCAGCACGCAGACCGGTACGAGCACGGACGCGGAGTTCTCGATCACGCTCGGTGTGCCCTTCGCGCACGCGAAGTGGTTCCGCGGCCGGGAGACCGTCCGCCGGGCGCAGTCGACCTGCCCGGACGTGAGCTGCTGCCGCCGCCCGGACCCCGAGCTGGCGGCACGGTGGCGGGAGAAGTCGTGGCCGAGCGCCAAGATGCACGCCCACGTGCTGAGCCCGCTGCCCTCAGGCACGTTCCCCGGCGTGGACGACACCGAGGTCTACGAGTTCCTCCAGGCGCACGCACCTGAGTCCTGATCCCGCGAGATGTCATCTTCTGCCCGAGATGGCATGCAGATGCCTGCAGACACCGTGACGTCTCACGGAGTAGATGACATCTCGCCGACAGGTGGGCGGCGGGGCGGGTCAGTCGAGCAGGTCGTGCCGGACGATCGTCTCTTCCCGGTCCGGCCCGACACCCACGGCGGAGATCCGCGTGCCGCTCATCTCCTCCAGGGCCAGCACGTACCGCTGCGCCGCTGCGGGGAGCTCCTCGAACGTGCGGGCGGCGGTGATGTCCTCCGACCAGCCGTCGAAGTGCTCGTAGACCGGGCGCGCGTGGTGGTAGGAGGACTGGTCGGCCGGCATCTCGTCGTGCCGGACGCCGTCGACGTCGTACGCCACGCACACCGGGATCGTCTCCAGGCCGGTGAGCACGTCGAGCTTGGTCAGCACCAGGTCGGTCAGCCCGTTGACCCGGTTGGCGTAGCGCGCCACGACGGCGTCGTACCAGCCGGTGCGTCGCGGCCGGCCGGTCGTCGTGCCGAACTCACCGCCCGCCTGCCGCAGCCGCTCGCCCATGTCGTCGAGCAGCTCGGTGGGGTAGGGCCCCTCACCCACGCGGGTGGTGTACGCCTTGGCCACCCCGACCACGCGGTCGATGCGGGTGGGCCCGACGCCCGAGCCGGTGCACGCGCCGCCCGCGGTCGCCGAGGAGGAGGTGACGAACGGGTACGTGCCGTGGTCGACGTCGAGCATGGCGGCCTGGCCGGCCTCGAACAGCACCGTCTTGCCGGCGTCGAGCGCGTCGTTGAGCACCAGCGTCGTGTCCGCGACCATCGGGCGCAGCCGCTCGGCGAAGGCGAGCAGCCCCTCCGTGGTCTCGTCGATGTCGACGGCGCGGCGGTTGAACACCTTCACCAGCAGCTGGTTCTTCTGCGCCAGCGCCCCCTCGACCTTCTGCCGCAGGATGCTGGCGTCGAAGAGGTCCTGGACCCGGATGCCCACGCGGGCCATCTTGTCGGCGTAGGTCGGGCCGATGCCGCGCCCGGTGGTGCCGATCTGCCGCTTGCCGAGGAAGCGCTCGGTGACCTTGTCCAGGGTGCGGTTGTACGGCGGGATGATGTGCGCGGAGGCGGACACGAGCAGCTTCGAGGTGTCGACACCACGCGCGTTCAGGCCGTCGATCTCCTGGAAGAGCACCTCCAGGTCGACGACGACGCCGTTGCCGATCAC
The DNA here is from genome assembly GCF_006352065.1 of Georgenia yuyongxinii. Lineage (NCBI taxonomy): Bacteria > Bacillati > Actinomycetota > Actinomycetes > Allobogoriellales > Allobogoriellaceae > Georgenia > Georgenia yuyongxinii. Next base: position 3,793,725 of record NZ_CP040915.1, read on the forward strand.
GGGGGTGCAGCCGGGCGTGAGGATGCCCGAGGGGAGCAGGTGCAGGGCGTACTTCTCCTCGCCCACGACCACGGTGTGCCCCGCGTTGTTGCCGCCGTTGAACTTCACGACGTAGTCCACGCGCGAGCCGAGCTGGTCGGTCGCCTTGCCCTTGCCCTCGTCGCCCCACTGCGCTCCGACGACCACCACGGCTGGCATCTTCAGTCCTCTCAGGCCGCCCCAGGGCACCGGACGGCGCCCCGACGAGGCTACCGGAGCACCCCGGCCGGCAGCCCGTCGTCTCAGCCGGGCCTACGACGTCCTGCGCGGCACGGAAGGCCTGCCGCCTCTCCGCAGGCGGGCCGTCCAGCCGTCGGGGTGCGGCACCGGGCGACGCGGGTTAGTTTCGATCCGGACAAAGCACCGTTTTATGCAGGGCAGACTCCGGCGGGTAAGGAGGGCACGACCGCATGATCGAGATCTCCGCGTCGGCGACGACGGCGGTCGTGCGCATCGCGGGCGACCTCGACCTTGCCGAACGGGTCCAGTTCCCCGAGGTCACCGCCCGGGTGAGCGGCCTGCGGCGTCAGCTGCTCGTGCTCGACATGTGCCAGGTGACGTTCCTGGACTCCACGGGCGCGGCGTTCCTCATGGCCCTGGCTGAGGCGGCCGCCAAGCGAGGCGGGACCGCCGTCCTGCGCGGGGTCAGTGACCGCGACCTGTTCGTGCTGGAGATCTGCGGAGCGCTGACGCTGTTCCGGCTCGACACCGAGCACAGGTGCCCGCCCCCCGGCGACGGGGACAGTTCCGCGTCGGCCGGGGCATTCGGCCGCGCCGACCGTCAGTCCTGACCCGTCCGGTCACGCCAAACGGTCAGCCCGTCCGGTCACGTCAAACGGTCAGCTCGCGCCGACCTCGTCACCAGGCCCTCCGCCGTCGTCCTCCGTCGCGTCCCCGCTGGGTCGCTCCTGCGTCGAGGCGGCTGACGTCGCACCGCCCGACGTCGCGCCCGCCTGCGAGCGCAGGCGCGCCCACACCACCTTCCCCGAGGGGGTGGGCCGCCAGCCCCAGTCCGCGAGCCGGTCGACGATGTGCATGCCGAAGCCGCCCACCCGGCCGGTGGAGCGCTCACGGGTGATCGGCGGTGCCGGGTTGGCGTCCTCGACCTCGATGCGCAGGCCGTCGCCGGTGTCCTGCAGGCGCAGCCCGATCCGGCCCCACCCGTGCATGACGGCGTTGGCCGTGAGCTCGGAGATCACCAGCTCGGCCGCGGCGACGTCCTCGATGCCCCAGGCGGCGCACGCCCGCCGGACCGCATGCCGGGCGCGGCCGATGGAGGCGGCATCGACCGGCAGCTGCCAGCGCCGACGTCGCGGGGCGGCGACGTCGACCTCCCCCTCGCTGCCGCCGGGCACCCGGATCACCACGAGCGCGACGTCGTCCTCCGCGGCGTCGGCGAGCTGGAGCAGCTCCTCCCCCACGCCCGCCGCGTCCGGTGCGTGGACGCGGGCGCACAGGTCACGCAGGGCCTCGAGCCCCGCGCGCATGGGCCGGTCACGGCGCTCGAGGAGGCCGTCGGTGTAGAGCACCAGGACGTCGCCGGGCTCGAGCCGGGCCGATGCCGTGCCCCGGGCGGCCAGACCGAAACCGATGAGGGTGCCGTGCGCGCCGTCGAGCGCGGTCACCGTCCCCTCCCGCACCAACAGCGGCGGCAGGTGGCCGGCCCGGGAGTAGGCCATGTCCCACGCGCCCTCCGCGGCGGGCGTGAGGGTGGCGTACACGAGCGAGGCGCTGCGTGGGATCCGCATCCCCGCGACGAGGGCGTCGACCCGGCCCAGGACGGTGCCGGGGTCCACCAGCTCCGCGGCGTAGGCGCGCACCACCGACCGCAGCTGCCCCATCGCCGCCGCCGCCTCGACGTCGTGGCCCACCACGTCACCGATGACGACGGCCACCCGGTCCTCGTCGAGGTTGACGACGTCGTACCAGTCACCGCCCACCTGGGCGTGCTCCGCGTTGGGGGCGTAGTAGGTCCACACGTCCAGACCCGGGACGTCGTCCTGCTCGGGCAGCATGGCGCGCTGCAGCGTCTCGGCCAGGGCGTGCTCGCGGGCGTAGAGCTGGGCGTTGTCCATCGCCATGCCCACGCGGCGCGCGGTCAGCTCCAGGACGGTGCCGAACTCGTCGTGCAGGCTGGGCGCGGCGTCCGCGGCACCGCTGGACTGCAGGGCCACGCCGTCCAGGTCCCGCCGCGGCAGCGCGACGAGCAGCCCGAGCGTGCGCTGCCGGCCGAGCACGGGTAGGACCAGGACCTCCGCCCGCGCGTCGCGCAGCCGCCGCAGGTGCGGTGCGACCAGCGCCAGCAGGTCCGCGGTGAGGGTGCCCTCGACGGCGGGGACCTCCGGGTCCAGCCGCACCGTGCGCATGGCGGCACCGCGGAGCAGGTCGAGCACAGGGTCGGAGGCGGTGCGCTCGAAACGGTAGGCGGTCGGGTGCATGGGCGGCGGGTCGTCGTCGATGCCCTCGGCCACGCGCAGGTTGCGGCCCACGATGACGAACGCGCACCAGGCGACCGCCTGGCGGATCAGCATGTCCGCGATGGCGCGCAGCACGTCCGCGGAGTCCGCCTCCTGGAGCAGGTCGGAGACCCGTGCCACCAGGCTGAGGCCCACCCGGGCGCGCCGCTCGGCCTCCAGCAGGCCCTGCTGCGCCTGGGCGTTCGCCACCTCCTCCGAGACGTCCCGGACGACGGCGCTCCACAGCTCCTGCTCCACCTCCGCCAGGCGCAACGGCGCGAGCTGGATGCCCGCCCAGTAGGTGCGGCCGTCCGCCCGGCGGGCGGCCAGCGTCAGCGAGCCGGAGGCGTGACCGGCGAGGGCGGCGGCGACGGCGGCGGCGCCGTCGTCGTCCAGGCCCAGGGCGTCGCGCACCCGCGACCGTGGGCCCAGCAGGTCCTGCCGCTCGAGGCCGGTGAGGCGGGCGGCGACGGCGTTGACGAGCACGGCATGCCAGTCGTCGTCCCGGCGGCCGAGGACGAGGACGGCCTCGGACAGCTGGTCCAGGACGGGTGTGCGCAACCCGCGCAGGGCGTCGGTCCGGAACGGCGCGCCGGTCCCTTCGCGATGCTCGTCGACGGGCACTGCCCGGTCCCCCGTGCGTGCCGAACCGCCGCGTGGCACCATCCGGCCCTCCGATCGTCTAGCGTTTGCCCCGGGCACGCCCGCGCGTGCCACCTTGCCCCATCCTTGCCGAGAGGAAGTGACGTGCGCGACGTGACCGAGGAACCGGGTGGGCCGACGGCCGTGCCGACGGCTGCCGAGACCGGTTCCGTTCATGTGATGGTCTCCACCGCGCGCACCAGGCTGGTGCTCTCGGGGGAGATCGACGTCGCGCTGGCCAACGAGCTCACCGAGGCGGTGTCGGACGCCGAGCGGGCGGGCCTGCCCGTGGAGATCGACGCACGTCACGTGACGTTCATGGACTCGTCCGGGGTCAGCATGCTCGCCCGGCTGGCGCACCGCACGCCGGGCCGGCTCACGATGATCGAGCCGCCGGATGTCGTGCGCTTCCTGCTGGAGGTCACCCGCATCGGCGAGGTCATCGACGTGCTGGACACCGACCCGGGCTTCCCCGAGGAAAAGCCGCCCACCGACGCCGCCTGAGCACCTCACGCGACGAGGCCCGCCCCCGGCTGGGGGCGGGCCTCGTGGCGTCAGCGGCGGACCGCTCAGGCCATCTTGGTACCGGCCGAACGCAGCTGCTGGCAGGCCTCGACGATGCGCTGGGCCATGCCGGCCTCGGCGGCCTTGCCCCAGGCGCGCGGGTCGTACTGCTTCTTGTTGCCGACCTCGCCGTCGATCTTCAGCACGCCGTCGTAGTTGCGGAACATGTGCTCCACGACCGGCCGGGTAAAGGCGTACTGGGTGTCGGTGTCGATGTTCATCTTGATGACGCCATGGTCGACGGCGATGCCGATCTCCTCCGCCGAGGAGCCGGAGCCGCCGTGGAAGACGAGGTCGAACGGCTTGTCCTTGCCGACCTCCTTGCCCACGACCTCCTGGATCTCACCGAGGAGCTCGGGCCGCAGCTTCACGGCGCCGGGCTTGTACACGCCGTGCACGTTGCCGAACGTCAGGGCGGTGAGGTAGCGGCCCTTCTCGCCGGCGCCGAGCGCCCGCACCGTGGCCAGGCCGTCCTCGGGGGTGGTGTAGAGCTTGTCGTTGATCTCGGCCTCGTGGCCGTCCTCCTCGCCGCCGACGACGCCGATCTCGATCTCGAGGATCGTGCGCGCCTTGGCGGACAGCTCGAGCAGCTCCTCCGCGATGACGAGGTTCTCGTCCAGCGGCACGGTGGAGCCGTCGAACATGTGGGACTGGAAGGTGGGCAGCTTCCCGGCCGCGACCTCCTCGGCCTCGAGGGCCAGCAGCGGCTTGACCCAGCTGTCGAGGTTCTCCTTGACGCAGTGGTCGGTGTGCAGGGCGACCGTGATGCCGTAGCCGTTCGCGACCTCACGGGCGTAGGCAGCCAGTGCGCGGGTGCCGGCGACGCGGTCCTTCACGGTGGAGCCGGAGGCGTACTCGCCGCCGCCGACGGAAACCTGCAGGATGCCGTCGCTCTCCGCCTCGGCGAAGCCCCGCAGCGCGGCGGTGACGGTCTGCGACGAGGTCACGTTGATGGCCGGGTAGGCGAACTTGCCCGCCTTGGCCCGGTCGATCATCTCGGCGTAGACCTCAGGGGTTGCGATAGGCACGTCTGATCTCCTGTGTGTGGGTGACGGTGTTCGCTGGTGATTGTCCCACTTTCCCGGCGCGCGGCGTAGGACGGACGGCACAACCCGGGCGCCGGGCGCCCTGGGGCCGGCCGGCTCGACTGCGGTGCCGGGCCGGCTCTACTCCGGTGCCGGGCCGGCGTGCTGCACCATCCACGCGTGCATGGCGACGGCGGCCGCGGCACCGGCGTTGATGGAACGGGTGGAGCCGTACTGGGTGATGTGCAGGATCTCGGTGCAGCCGGCGCGCGCCTCCGCGCTGAGCCCGGCGGACTCCTGACCGAAGAGCATCACACAGGGCCCCGGCAGCGGGCGGCCCTCGATCGGGAGGGAGCCCGGCACGTTGTCGATACCGAGGACGGGCAGGCCGGCCATCTCCGCCCAGGCGAGCAGCCCGGCGACGTCCTCGTGATGGTGCAGGTGCTGATAGCGGTCGGTCACCATGGCTCCGCGCCGGTTCCAGCGACGCCGGCCCACGATGTGCACCGCGGCGACGGCGAAGGCGTTCGCCGTGCGCACCACGGAGCCGATGTTCATGTCGTGCGCGAAGTTCTCGATCGCGACGTGCAGCGGGTGCCGGCGGGTGTCGATGTCGGCCACGATCGCCTCGATCGTCCAGTACCGGTACCGGTCCGCCACGTTGCGGCGGTCACCGTGGGCAAGCAGCTCACGGTCGTAGCGACGGTCGGCCGGCCAGTCCGCCTCGCCACCGGGCCAGGGCCCGACCCCGACGGCGTCGGCCGGCTCAGGGGGCGTCACGCGGGTGGCACGGGATGAAGTCTCTTCGAGCACGCCGGCGACGGTACTGGACGCTCGCCCGGTCACGGTCTACCGGCGTGGGAACGTGAGCCGTCCCACCCGGGCGGGTGCCGCCGTCGTCGGTAGGGTCGGAGGTGAGGCGTCGCGCCGTGGGCACGGACGAGCCCTGACCACGTGCGCCTGGGAGGCACCCGTTGACCGAGATCCGCAGCTGGCTGACAGACATGGACGGTGTCCTCGTCCACGAGGGCAGCGCGCTGCCCGGGGCGCCGGAGTTCATCGCGCGGCTCACCGAGCTGGACCGGCCGTTCCTGGTCCTGACGAACAACTCGATCTTCACCCCTCGCGACCTCGCGGCCCGCCTGGCCGCCTCGGGCATTCCGGTGCCGGAGGAGCGGATCTGGACGTCGGCGCTGGCCACCGCGAGCTTCGTCCACCAGCAGCTGCCCGGCGGCAGCGCCTACGTGATCGGTGAGGCGGGCCTGACCACCGCCCTGTACGGGGCGGGCTACACCATGACGGACACCGACCCGGACTACGTCATCCTCGGGGAGACCCGCACCTACTCGTTCTCCGCGATCACCCGGGCGATCCGGCTGGTTGAGGGCGGGGCACGGTTCATCGCCACCAACCCCGATGCCACCGGGCCCTCCCAGGAGGGGCCGCTGCCGGCCACCGGCGCGGTGGCCGCCCTGATCACCAAGGCCACCGGGCGCACGCCCTATTTCATCGGCAAGCCCAACCCCGTGATGATCCGGGCCGCCCTGAACCGCATCGAGGCCCACTCGGAGACGACGGCGATGGTCGGGGACCGCATGGACACCGACGTGCTGGCCGGGATGGAGGCGGGCCTGCACACGTTCCTGGTGCTCACCGGCTCCACCGAGGCCCACGACGTGGAGAAGTACCCGTTCCGGCCCAGCGAGGTCCGCCAGTCGATCGCGGACCTCGTCGAGCTCATCTAAGACCGCCGTTCCCTCATCCGACCCAGTCGGCTGCCGGGACGCAACCTGCTAGCGCGGCGGCCAGTCCTCCACGCCCGAGCCGGCCGGCCACGCCCCGTCCGGGGCCCCGGCCGCCGGCGCGGCGCCGTCGACCGGTCGGCCGGCGTCGCGGGCGGGGTCGAACCCGCCGCGCTGCCCGCCGAACCCGGGGGTGGACTCCGCCGGCACGGGCCGGTGCCCGCCCGGCGCGTACGCCGCCGCGGTGGTCGGGTCGGTGAAGGTGACCGCGGGGGCGGTGCGCACCGCGGGGTCGTTGGCCTCGAAGTACTCCGCGCGGCGGAACGCGAACACGGACGCGATGAGGTTGGCGGGGAAGCTCTCGGTCTTGGTGTTGAGCTGGCGCACGTTGGCGTTGTAGAACCGCCGGCCCGCGGCGATGCGGTCCTCGGTGTTGGTCAGCTCCGCCTGCAGCCGCTGGTAGGGCTCCGCGGCCCGCAGCTGAGGGTAGGCCTCGGCCACGGCGATCAGCCGCCCGAGCGCGGCCGTCAGCGCGTTCTCCTGCTCGGCGCGCTGGGCCGGCCCCGCGGCCGGCGTGGCCACCGCCGCGCGGGCCCGGGTGACCTCGTCGAGCGCGGACCGCTCGTGCGCGGCATAGCCCTTGACGGTCTCCACGAGGTTCGGGATGAGGTCGTAGCGGCGGTGCAGCTCGACGTCGATCTGCCGCCAGGCCTCCTGCACGAGGTTGCGCAGCCGGACGAAGCCGTTGAACGTCGCGACCGCCCACAGCAGCACGACCACCACGATGACACCGGCCACGACGAGGCCCACCACCAGCGCGTCCATCGGCTCTCCCGTCCCCAGGTCTGGCGTGATTGAACCACACGGGCGTCCGCTGCATCGCGGCCCCGGTGGGCCGTGCTCAGTCCAGGTCGAGGTCCGCCACGCCCAGGGCGGCGTGGTACGGCACCCCGGTCGCCTCGATCGCCTCGCGTGCGCCGGTGGCCCGGTCCACGACGACGGCGACGGCGAGCACCTGGGCGCCGACCTCACGCAGCGCCTCGATCGCCGCCAGGGGGCTGCCCCCGGTGGTGGAGGTGTCCTCCAGGACCACCACGCGGCGCCCGCCGACATCGGGGCCCTCGATGCGCCGTCGCATGCCGTGGGACTTGACCTCCTTCCGGACGACGAACGCGTCCAGGTCCAGCCCACGGGAGGCCGCCGCGTGCAGCATCGCGGTGGCGACGGGGTCGGCGCCCATCGTCAGGCCGCCGACGGCGTCGACCTCGTCCGGGCCGAGGCCGGCTTCCTCGAGCATGTCGAGCATGACGTGGCCGATGAGCGGCGCGGCCGCGTGGTGGAGGGTGGCGCGGCGCATGTCGACGTAGAAGTCGGACGTCAGGCCGGACGCCAGGGTGACCTCGCCGCGGACCACGGCGAGCTCACGGACCAGGGCGGCGAGCCGCGTGCGTGGGGTGTCGTTGGAGGTCACGGCCGCAAGCCTAACGGGCGGTCATCGCCCGTCCGCTGGCGGCCGGCCCGGCGACCGCGCGCACCAGGGCACGCGGGGCGTGCCGCAGCGCCGCGGCCGCCACCCGGTAGCGCAGCGACGGGACGACCACCACGTCCCCGCGGCGCACCCCCGCCAATGCGGCGGTGGCTACCTTCTCGACGTCGATCCAAGCCGGGGCGGGCCAGGTGGCCGCCTCGAGACCGGCCCGGTCGTGGAACTCGGTGCGCACCAGGCCCGGGCACACCACGGTGGCGGTCACCCCGGTGCCGGCCAGCTCACCGGCCAGGGCCTCGGTGAAGGTGAGGACCCAGCCCTTGTGGGCGGCGTAGGTGCCCATGGTGGTGAGCGCGGACATCGAGGACACGTTGAGGATCGCCCCGCGCCCGCGCGGCACCATCGCCTCGGCGGCGGCCTTGGACAGCTCCAGCACCGCGCGGACCATGACCTCGATCGCCTCCTCCTCGCGGGCGAGGTCGCCACCGAGGAAGTGCTGGCCGAGGCCGAAGCCGGCGTTGTTCACCAGCAGGCCCACCGGCGCGTCGTCCTGGCGTAGCCGGGCGACGACGGCGTCGCGGCCGGCGGCGGTGGCGAGATCGGCCCGCAGGACCTCGACCTCGACCCCGGCTGCGGCGCGGAGCTGCCCGGCCAGGGTCTCCAGTCGGCCGGAGTCGCGGGCGACGAGCACCAGCCGGTGCCGGTTCGCCGCCAGCTGCCAGGCGAGCTCCAGGCCGATGCCCGAGGTGGCGCCGGTCACGAGTGCGGTTCCCATTCCGGCAGCGTAGGTGCTGGCCGGTACGGTCGGCCCCATGAGGCTGGCGACGTGGAACGTGAACTCGATCCGCACCCGGGTGGACCGGGTCCTGGCGTTCCTGGAGAGCTCCGGCACGGACGTGCTGGCGATGCAGGAGACCAAGTGCCGCGACGACCAGTTTCCGGCGCTGGCGTTCGAGGCCGCCGGCTACGAGGTGGCCCACCACGGGCTGAGCCAGTGGAACGGTGTCGCGGTGGCCTCCCGGGTGGGGCTCGAAGAGATCGAGATCGGCTTCCCCGGCATGCCCACGTGGGGTGAGCCGGCCGCGGCGGAGGCGCGGGCCATCGGCGTCACCTGCGACGGCGTGCGGGTGTGGAGCCTGTACGTGCCCAACGGCCGCACGCTCGAGGACCCGCACTACCGCTACAAGCTGGAGTGGCTCGCCGCCCTGCGGGCGGCCGCCGGCGGCTGGCTGGCGGCGGACCCGGACGCGGAGGTGGCCCTAGTGGGCGACTGGAACATCGCCCCGTTGGACACGGACGTGTGGGACATGTCGGTGTTCGAAGGGGCCACGCACGTCTCGGAGCCGGAGCGGGCGGCGTTCCGCGCCCTGGAGGACGCCGGCTTCGCGGAGGTGACCCGCACCTTCGTGCCCCAGCAGTACACGTACTGGGACTACCAGCGCCTGCGCTTCCCCCGCAACGAGGGCATGCGCATCGACTTCGTCCACGCCTCCCCCGAGCTCGCCGCGCACGTCGTTGGCGCGACGATCCACCGGGACGAGCGCAAGGGCAAGGCACCCAGCGACCACGTCCCGGTGGTCATCGACATCGACTGAACGGTGGCCAGCTGACCCGTCAGCAACTGACATCTCGCGAGATGTCAGTTGCTCACGCCGTTGATCAGTCGAGCTCGAACCGCAGGATCTCGCCCTGGCCCGGGACGATCGTCTGGTTGGAGATGTACACGGTGTCCTTGTGGACGGCCAGCCCGCCCGGCAGAGTCAGGTCGTCGGTGAGCAGCTTGTGGTCGTCGGTGTGCTTGCGGTTGACCTCGAAGAGGGCGCCGGTCGTGTCGTCCGAGGCGAGACCGTTTTGGGCGATCTCCAGCACGAGGAGGTTGCCGTCCTCGGTGAACGCGAGGTCGATGACGTTCGTGAAGCCGTCGGCATACACGGTCGGCTTCTCACCTGGCACGATCCGCCAGACGGTTGCCGTGCCGGTGACGAACGGGAAGCCAGTGAGCTGGCCGACGTAGAGGGCGCCGTCCGGGCCCTTGACGACTGCGTTGGGCACCGGGTCCGGCGCGATCTTGGTGCCCGGGGCGAGCGGGTTGTCCACCTCGGCCTCCTGCGGGAAGGTGGCGAGGGTGACGATCTTGCCGTCGGGCCGCACGCCGAGCAGCGAGTTGCCACCGGCGTCGGCGACCACGGTGAGCTTGCGGGTGAACGTCAACGAGTGAGGGTTGGTGTCGAGGTCGCTGTCCTCGGGGTTCTTGTCGAGCTCGAAGTCGGCGATGTCGGCGTACTCGTGCAGCTCGCCGTGGCGGACCCGGTTGACCGAGGCGAGCTGCTCGACGAGGTCCTCGTCCGCCCCGTCGGCCAGGAGGTCGGCCAGCAGTTCGGGGTTGTTGCCGAGGCCGACCGTGGCGTGCAGCTTGCCGTGTCGGTCGAAGGCGACGTCCGACGGGCCGATGGCGGCTGAGCCGTCCTCGGCGGCGAGCGAGGGGAGCCCGGTGACGACGTCGTGGACCTTCCCCCGCCGGACATCGACCCGTGAGATCTTGCCCGTGTCGCCCAAGCACGTGGGCCCCTCGGGCCCCGCGATACAGGGTCCGTCACCGCCCCGGCCGGCCTGCGCGACGTAGAGGTCCCCGTGCCAGCCCAGCGCCAGGCCGCGCGGCCCGTCCAGTCCGCTGACGACCACCTCGGGGTTCTCCTCACTGCCGCCACCGTGGCCCAGGGCGGGCGCCGCCCCCAGGGCGACGACGGCACAGGCCGCCCCTGCGGCGGCGAGGGAGAGACGGGTTCGACGCATGACGCACCTCCGGCCGCCGGCCGACCCGGGCTGGCGCGCCGGGCGGGTCTGGGTTGGGAGGGCACGCGTCGCTGCCGCCTGCGGTGAGGGAAGTAAACGAGGCGCCGCCGGGTGGGGTCAACGGAGGGAGTGAGTGCGGGGTGAGCGGGGGCGAGCCGGGGCGGTAGGTGGGGGGTTGGCCTCGTCAGCGGCTCTGCAGGGCGTCGAGCGCGACGGCGATCGAGACGGCCAGGCGGAAGTCCAGCCGTGGGTCGGGCACGGTGATCGTGTACCGGTCCCGCACCGCCACGTGCTTCTGGGAGCTCATCACGGTCTGGCCCGTGGCGTTGTCGGTGAAGTCGAAGTGGAAGAGGAACGGCACCCAGGTCTCCCCCAGGACCGGGATGAAGTCCCACACCCGCCGCAGGACGGCCACGCCCCGGTTCCGCTCCGTGCCGCGGGCCTCCAGGCCCGACCCGGACACGTGCCAGGTGGAGCGGACCAAGCTCGCCTTGAAGTCCTTGCGGAAGAAGCCGATCGGCTGCCCGGCAGCGTCCCAGACGTCGTAGCCGGAGCTAGGGTCGATCACCTTGCGGGCCTTGAAGGAGAACACCGGCCGCTGCTTGTCCCGGTCGGTGTAGAAGGTGACGTGCTCCTTCATGGCCATGCGCTTCTGCTCCGCGAACGCCAGCAGCGGGCCCTCCGCACCGTCAGGGTTGGCCGCGAGCACCTCGTACCGGTTCACCATCATGGTGAGGTGCTGCCGGACGAAGAACTGGGGAACGTGGTGCACGGGCAGCGTCGTCATGGGGGGAGTCTGGCCCTGTCAGCGGGCGGCGAGCCAGCCGCGCAGCCGGTCGGGGCGGTCGGTGATGATGCCGTCCACGCCGGCGGCGACGGCGGCCGCCCAGTGGGCGGGCTCGTCCAGCGTCCACACCATGGTCCGCAAGCCCTCGCCGTGTAGCGCGTCGACGAGGTCGGGCTCGCGCCGCAGCAGCCGCCCGGAGGGATTCAGGGTCATGACGCGAAGCTCCCGGCACAGGGCGAGGAGGTCCTCGGGCAGCTCGTCGACGAGCAGGCCGCGCGGCAGCTCCGGCGCGGCGGCGCGCAGCGCCTCGACGGTGGCGACGTCGAAGCTCTGCACGACCATGCGGTCGGCGAGCCCCATGAGATCGACGGCGTCGGTGACCTGGCGCACCTCCTCAGTGCCCCACGGGCCCTTGAACTCCGCGAGCAGACAGATCGGAGGGTGCGCGACGAAGAACGCGAGCAGGTCCTCCCCCGTCGGCACCCGCTGCCCGCCGAAGTGGTCCGAGAACCAGTCGCCCGCGTCGAGGTCGGCCACTTGAGCCGCGGTGAGCCGGTCCACCCGGCCGGCGCCGTTCGTCGTGCGGTCCACGGTCTCGTCGTGGATGACGACGGCGACGCCGTCCGCCGTCAGCTGCAGGTCGATCTCGATGACGTCGGCGCCCACCCGCCAGGCCGACTCGAGCGCGGCGAGGGTGTTCTCGGGCGCCACCGAGGAGTTCCCGCGGTGCGCGATGACGAGCGGGAGACCGGTGGTGGCGGGCTGTCCGTCCGGCCGAGGATCGAGGTCCGTGGTGGTCATGCGGCTTCCGTTCTCTGAGGCGACGCCGCCACGCTAGTTCCGCGACGTCACACGAGCGGCGTCCGCCCCGGGCTGACGACAACTGTTCCCGAGACGTTCAGCCGTGGTCTCGCGCCGCGTCGCTCACCGCTCACCTGTCGAGGAATTCTCGCGCTGCGGACACTGGGGCGCTGCGGTCCGCGCGGGGCAGAAGTACCAGAGACCTACGCCCGGGCGTGGTCGGCGAGGATCGCGTCGGTCAGCCGTGGCCAGGTGCGGCCGGCCCACTCCCCGAACGGCTTCGCCCCCAGGAACGCGGCCGCCAGCTGGGCGTCGGGGTCCACCCACAGGAAGCTGCCCGACTGGCCGAAGTGGCCGAACGTGCGCGGCGAGGAGCTCGCCCCGGTCCAGTGCGGGGACTTGTGGTCGCGGATCTCGAACCCGAGTCCCCAGTCGTTGTGCTCCTGGCGGCCGAAGCCGGGCAGCACCCCGGACAGGCCCGGGAAGACGACCTGCGTCGCCTCGGCGAACAGCTCGTCGTCGAGCAAGGTGGGCGCGAGCAGCTCACGCCCGAGCCGGGCAAGGTCCTCCGCCGAGCCGCTGGCCGCGTGCGCGGGTGAGCCCTCGATCAGGACGGTGGACATCCCGAGCGGGTCGATGACCGTCTCCTCGGCCCAGCTGGTGAAGTCGGCGCCTACCTGCTCGGACACGTGCTCGGCCACGAGCTCGATGCCGTAGTTGGAGTACACCCGCCGACGTCCGACCGGGGAGATCGTGGCGCCGGCGTCGAAGGGCACTCCGGAGGCGTGCGCGAGCAGGTGCCGCACCGTGGCACCCTCGGGCCCGGCGGGGTCGTCGAGGCCGACCAGCCCGCGCTTCACCGCGACCAGGGTGGCCAGCGCCGACACGAGCTTGGTCACCGACGCCCACCGGAACACGGTGCCCGTCTCGCCATAGGTGGCCACGACGCCGTCGGCGTCCGTCACCACCACCCCGACGGGGAAGTCCAGGTCGCGCAGTGCCTCGAAGGTCGTCACGGGACCAGGGTGCCACGACGTCGCGGGGGCGCCGCCCTCCGGCGACGCCCCGCGCCCGTCGGCCCACCGTCACGTCCGGACGGCGCCCTCCGGCGTCGCCACGGTGAGGACCAGCCCCTGCCCCTCGGGCAGCGAGCCGGTCTGGGCCAGGGCCGCGGCCGGGTCGATGTCCGCCCGGTCCACGGTGACCGTGTCGCCGTCGTGGACCTCGCCGGCCAGGAGCATCTTGGCGAGCGTGTCGCCGATCTCCCGCTGAATCAGCCGGCGCAGCGGCCGGGCGCCGTACGCTGGGTCGTAGCCCTCCAGCGCCAGCCACTCGCGGGCGGCGTCGGTCACCTCCAGCCGCAGGCGGCGCTCCGCCAGCCGCAGGGCCAGCCGGTCCACCTGCAGGTCCACGATCGAGCCGAGCTCGTCGAGGCTGAGCGCGTCGAAGATGACGACGTCGTCGAGCCGGTTGAGGAACTCCGGCTTGAAGCTGACCCGCACCGCGGCCATCACGGCCTCACGCTTGGCGGCCTCGTCCAGGCTCTGGTCGACGAGGAACTGCGAGCCAAGGTTCGAGGTCAGCACGAGGATGGTGTTGCGGAAGTCCACCGTGCGGCCCTGGCCGTCGGTGAGCCGACCGTCGTCGAGCACCTGCAGGAGGATGTCGAAGACCTCGGGGTGGGCCTTCTCCACCTCGTCCAGCAGCACGACGGCGTAGGGCCGACGGCGGACCGCCTCGGTGAGCTGGCCGCCCTCCTCGTAGCCGACGTACCCCGGCGGGGCACCGACGAGCCGGGCCACCGAGTGCTTCTCGGAGTACTCCGACATGTCGATGCGCACCGTGGCGCGCTCGTCGTCGAAGAGGAAGTCCGCCAGGGACTTGGCCAGCTCGGTCTTGCCCACGCCGGTGGGCCCGAGGAAGAGGAAGGAGCCGGTGGGCCGGTCGGGGTCGGCGACGCCGGCCCGCGAGCGGCGCACCGCGTCGGACACGGCGCGCACGGCCGTGCGCTGACCGATGAGGCGCTGACCGATGACGTCCTCCATGTGGAGGAGCTTCTCGGTCTCACCCTGGAGCAGCCTGCCGACGGGGATGCCGGTCCAGGTGGCCACCACCTCGGCGACCTCGTCCGGGCCGACGTGGTCGGTGACCATCGGGGCCTGGCGCGTCGCCGCCCCTTCCACCGCCCCCGCCTCCTCCGCCTGCTCGGCGGCGGCGAGCTCGCGTTCGAGCGTGGGGATCTCTCCGTACAGCAGCCGCGAGGCGGTCTCCAGGTCACCCTCACGCTGCGCCCGGTCGGACTCGGTGCGCAGGGCGTCGAGCTGGGCCTTGATGTCACCGACCCGGTTGTGGCCGGCCTTCTCGGCCTCCCACCGGGCGGTCATGCTCGCCAGCTCCTCCTGCCGGTCGGCGAGGTCGGCGCGCAGCTTCTCGAGTCGCTCCTGCGAGGCCGGGTCGTCCGACTTCGCCAGGGCGAGCTCCTCCATCTTGAGCCGGTCCACGGTGCGGCGGAGCTCGTCGATCTCGATCGGGGAGGAGTCGAGCTCCATCCGCAGCCGGGACGCCGCCTCGTCGACGAGGTCGATGGCCTTGTCGGGCAGCTGGCGGCCGGTGATGTAGCGGTGCGAGAGCGCCGCGGCCGCGACCAGGGCGCCGTCGGAGATGCGGACCTTGTGGTGGGCCTCGTAGCGCGGGGCGATGCCGCGCAGGATCGCGACGGTGTCCTCCACCGAGGGCTCGCCGACGAAGACCTGCTGGAAGCGGCGCTCCAGCGCCGGGTCCTTCTCGATGCGCTCGCGGTACTCGTCCAGCGTGGTGGCGCCGACCAGGCGCAGCTCACCGCGGGCGAGCATGGGCTTGAGCATGTTGCCCGCGTCCATGGAGCCCTCGGAGGCACCGGCGCCGACGACGGTGTGCAGCTCGTCGATGAAGGTGACGACCTCGCCGTCGGAGCTCTTGATCTCCTCCAGGACGGCCTTGAGCCGCTCCTCGAACTCGCCGCGGTACTTCGCGCCGGCCACCATGGCGGCCAGGTCCAGGGCGATGAGGCGCTTGCCGCGCAGGGAGTCGGGCACGTCGCCGGCCACGATCCGCTGGGCCAGGCCCTCGACGACGGCGGTCTTGCCGACGCCGGGCTCGCCGATGAGCACGGGGTTGTTCTTGGTGCGGCGGGAGAGTACCTGCACGACGCGACGGATCTCGGCGTCGCGGCCGATGACCGGGTCGAGCTTGCCGTCGCGGGCGGCGGCGGTCATGTCCTGGCCGTACTTCTCCAGGGCCTTGAAGGTGCCCTCCGGGTCCGGCGAGGTGACCTTGCCCGTGCCGCGCACGGTGGGCAGCGCGGCGAGCAGCCCCTCGCGGTTGGCGCCGGCGGCGCGCAGGATCTCCCCGGCCGGGCTGGTGGACGCGGCGAGCGCGACAAGGAGGTGCTCGGTGGAGACGTATTCGTCACCCAGGGCCCGGGCCTCGTTGCCGGCGTCGGTGATCATCGTCATCGTCGCCCGGGAGGTCTGCGGCTGGGCGACCGAGGAGCCGGACGCGCCGGGCAGCGTGGCGAGCGAGGCGCGGACGCGCTGGGCGATCGCGCCACGGTCGGCCCCGACGGCGTCGAGCAGGGCGGCGGCGACCCCGCCCTCCTGCTGGAGCAGGGCGGCGAGCACGTGCGCGGGCTCCAGCTGCGGGTTGCCCGCGGTGGACGCGGCGCGGATCGCCTCGGCGATCGCCTCCTGCGACTTGGTGGTGAGCTTGGTGTCCATGTGACCTCCGGGTCGATCAGAGTTCAGAGTCAGTACGGATCAACCGTTCCGAAGTTGAGTCTATTCCGCTCAACTTACTCAGAGCCACCGGTGCCGCTTGAAGACCAGGTAGAGCACGGTGCCCATGACGACCATGCCGAGCAGGGCAAGGGGGTACCCGAGAACCCAGGCCAGCTCGGGCATGTGGCGGAAGTTCATCCCGTAGATCGTGCCGATGAGGGTCGGGGCGAACAGGATCGCCGCCCAGGACGAGATGCGCTTGACCTGCTCGCTCTGCAGATAGCTGGCCTCGGTGAGCCGGCGCGTCTCGTCGTTCTGCTGCTGGGCCACGAGCGTCGCGTTGACGAGGAGGGCGTTCTGGAGCAGGGCGCGGAAGGAGTCCGCGCGCTCGACGATCCGCAGCGCGTGGTCGTGGACGTCGCGCAGCTTGTGCTGCAGCTCGATGTCCACCCCGTAGCGGTCGAAGCCCTGCTCGAGGTTCTCCAGGATCGGCAGCAGCGGGTGGGTGGCCCGCTGGAAGGCGATCACCTCACGGGACAGCTCGTAGATGCGGCGGGACACCGTCGGGTCGCTGCTGAAGAGCTCGTCCTCGATCTCGTCGATGTCGTTCTCCAGCCCGGCGGCCACCGGGGCGTACTCGTCGACGACCTGGTCGAGGATGGCGTACAGCACGGCCTCGGGTCCCAGCCGCAGCATGTGGGGCTCGCGCTCCAGCCGGCGCCGGACCTCGCCGAGGTCGGGCGACTCCGCGTGTCGGACGGTGACGACGAAGCTCGGCCCCGTAAAGACGTGCAGCTCGCCGAACTCGACCTTCTCGGTGCTGTCGACGTAGCGGGCCGGGCGCAGCACCGTGAACAAGGTGTGGCCGTACCGTTCCAGCTTGGGCCGCTGGTGCGCCTTGTTGGTGTCCTCCTCGGCGAGCTCGTGGAGGTCGAACTCCTGGGCAACCGCGCGCACCTCGGCGGCGTCGGGCCGGTACAGACCGAGCCAGGCCATGCCGCCGTGCTCGCGCAGCAGCCCGAAGGTCGCCTCGAGGGTCGGCGGGCTGGCGGCCCGGGCGCCGTCGACGTAGATGACGTTGTCCACCACAGTCATAACGCAACCTTCCCGCACGACGCACCCGGATGCGCTCTCGCATGGCCCACCCGGATGCGCGGCCCCCCTCGACGACCTACCGTGCACCCACAATGAACGAGGGAGGAAGCCATGGGGTTCGACGACCTGGCCCGGAAGGCCAAGGACGCCTTCCAGAGTGAGAAGGTGCAGCAGGCGTTGCGCTCGGAGAAGGCGGAGACGGTCAGCGACACCGTGCTTGAGAAGGCCGCCGGGATGGCCGACAAGGCCACGGGCGGCAAGTACGAGCAGCAGATCGCCGGTGCCCGGAACATGGCCGACACCAAGATCGGCACCGACAACCCCAGCAGCCTTCCAGACCCCCGACGACGAGAGCGGGCAGGGGGGGACCCCCGCCCGCCCGTGACAGCCGGTACGGGTCAGGAGGGCCGCCGCTAGACCTCGACGCCGGGCGCGAACATCGGCCACGGGTCGGCGGCCTCCAGCTGCGCCGCGAGCGCCAGGAGCGTCTCCTCCTGCCCGAGCCGAGCGCCGAGCATGACACCGAAGGGCAGCTCGCGGGCGCCGTCGCCCTCGTCGACCACCTGCCGGTGCAAGGGCAGGGAGATCGCCGGGGCCCCGATGAGGTTCCACGCCGAGGTCCACGGGGTGAAGGCCTTCTGCGCCGCGAAGTCGCCGGCCGGGTCGGAGTCGTCGCGCAGGGCCCCGATCAGCGCCGGCGGCTGGGCGAGGGTGGGCGTGAGGATGACGTCGAACGCGGACCAGGCCAGCGCCGTCTGCCGGGTCAGGCGCTGGACGTCCGTGACCGCCTGGGCGTACTGCGCCCCGGTGAACCGCCGGCCGAGCTCGCGCATCCACCGCGTCAGCGGCACCAGGAGCTCCTCCTGCTCGGGCGGCACGGGCGCACCCAGCACCCCGACGGCCCACAGCGGCATGAAGGCGTCCCACTGCTCCGGTGCGAAGGGCACCGGCGCCTCCGCGAGGTGGTGGCCCAGGCCCTCGAGCAGCCGGGCGGCCCGGTCGACGGCGGCCCGGGCACCGGGGTGCACCGGCGCCCCGGCGACGTTGACCGGCTCGGTGAGCACGCCGACGCGCAGCGGCGCGGGTGGCTGGTCGCACGCCTGCAGGAACGTGCTGCGCGGGCCGGGCAGGAGGTAGTGGTCACCCGGCCAGGGTGGGGCGAGCACGTCGAGGAAGGCCGCGGTGTCGCGCACCGTGCGGGTGAGCACGCCGTTCACGCCCAACCCGGCGCCGTCGACGCCGTACGGCCCGGAAGAGATCCGGCCGCGGCTGGGCTTGAGTCCCACCAGGCCCGTGGCGGCCGCCGGGATGCGGATCGACCCGCCACCGTCGCTGCCGTGGGCCACCGGCACGATGCCGGCCGCGACGGCGGCTGCCGCACCGCCGCTGGAGCCACCGGCGGACCGGGTGAGGTCCCAGGGCGTACGGGCCGGGGGTGCGACGTCGGGCTCGGTGTAGGGCGGCAGACCCAGCTCCGGTGTCGTGGTCTTGCCGACCATGAGCGTGCCGGCCGCGCGCAGCAGCGTCACTACCCCGTCGTCCACGCTCGCGACGTTGCCGGCGAAGGCGGCCGAGCCGCACTCGAACGGCAGGCCGGCCACCATCGTCAGGTCCTTGACCGGGGCCGGGACGCCCAGGAACGGCGGGAGGACGCCGTCGTCGCGGGCGGCGGTGCCGACGGCGGAGAGCTGTTCCTCCGCCTCGGCCGCCTGGGCGTGGGCGCGCTTCTCGGCGAGGTGGACGAATGCCCCCACCTGCGGGCCAAGTCGGCGGGCCCGCTCGAGGGTGTGGTCGGCGATCTCCGACGGCGACACCTCCCCCGCCCGCACGGCAGCGGCGAGGTCGAGGGCGGAGAGCTCGTGGATCTGGGTCATGCCCCGAGGCTAACCACAGCCCGGTGTCCGGTTGCAGGGCCGGCGGTGCGGCGCGAGGCTCGACCTCGTGACGCTGGCCGGCGTGACGGTTCGATGAAGGGACGGCAGCCATGAGCATCGGCGACCTGGGCGACAAGGCCAAGGACCTCGCGGGCAGCGAGAAGGCCGAAGGGATCAGCGACTCCGGCATCGAAAAGGCCAAGGACGCGGCGAGCGAGAAAACCGGCGGCAAGTTCGACGAGCAGCTGGACAAGGGCGGCGACGCCGCCGACCAGCGACTCGGCAACGAGTAGCACGCACAGCGTGACATGGTCGGTGGCCCGGCCATCTCACCGCGCCCTGTTGCAGCCCGGTCGGACCGGGACGAGACTTCAGGTGGCGGCGAGCCCCGGCCAGAACGGAGAGAACGCCATGACCAGGAAGCACGACCCGGACGCCGAGGAGCCCCGAGCCGCACCGCCCGGGCGCGGCCGTTACGACGAGGGCCAGGCCTCGGACGAGGATCTGCAGGCCGAGCTCGGCCGGCACCACGGCCGGTACGACGACGGCGAGCGGACCGACACCACGCATCCCTCCACCGACGAGCTGCTCCGCGGCCGGTACGACGAGGGCCAGGCCACGGACGCGGACCTCGCGGCCGGAGTCCGGCGCCCGCACGGCCGGTACGACGAGGGGACGCGAGCCCCCGACGCCGACTCCGACGACGCCGGCGACGAGTCCCGGTCCGACTTCTGAACCCCACTGGACGAGGTGCCCCATGAGTGAGATCCAGCCGCAGGACCCTGCCCAGCACGTACCCGGCGCGCCGCCTGAGCCGCACGGCCGCTACGACGAGGGCGAGGTGGCCGAGGAACGCCTCGTCGAGGACGAGCACACCCGCGGCCGCTACGACGAGGGCGAGGTCGCCGAGGAGGTGATCGCCAAGGAGGAAGGCGTCCACGGTCGGTTCGACGAGGGCCAGGCGGCGGACGCCACCCTCGACGCCGAGGAGGGCATCGAGGGCAGCTTCGACGAGGGCCAGGCCAGCGACGACACCCCCTCGCCCACCCCCTGACCCGAGGATCCGTCCAGGAGCGACCGGCCCAGACGGGCCGGTCGCTCCTTGCTGTTCGCCGCGGTGCCCGCCGCTCGTCGCCAGGCGTGCGGGCCGCGATGTGTGGCCGACCGTGTCCGGATCGTGACCGGGTGTGGTGGGCGAACCTGTTGACAGCGTGTGACCGGGCGCACAAGATGCAACCTGAATCACCTCTCAGGTTGGGAGGTGCACCCTTAAGGAAGGCGTCTTATGCGAGCCACAAGGAAGTCCCTCGCGCTGACCCTCGGCGTCGCGACCATGCTGGCCGTGGCTGCGTGCGCCCCCTCCACCGGAGGTGGCGGGAACGAGAGCACCAGCGGGTCCAGCGAGTCCACCACCGAAGCCGCCGAGGGTGGCGGCGAGCCGATCAACATCGGCATCATCACCTCGACCACCGGCCCGCTCGCCGCGTACGGCGAGACCTTCGTCGACGGATTCGAGGCCGGCCTGGACTACGCCACCGACGGCACCGGCGAGGTCAACGGCAGCCCCCTGGAGGTGAAGTTCGAGGACGATGGCGGCGACACCGACCGCGCCGTCACCCTCGCCCGTGACCTCATCGGCCAGGGCTACACGATCCTCGGCGGCACCGCCTCCTCCGGCATCGCCCTGTCGCTGGCCGAGCAGGCCGAGCAGAACAAGGTGCTCTACGTCTCCGGCCCCGCGGCGTCCGACGCCATCACCGGCATCAACGACTACACCTTCCGCTCCGGTCGCCAGTCCCTGCAGGACGTCGCCACCGCCGGCTCCTTCGTGGACGTCGAGGGTCAGCAGGTGCTGGTCCTCGCCCAGGACAACGCATTCGGCCAGGGCAACTTCGCCGCCGTGCAGGCGGTCCTCGGGGCCAAGGGCGCCGAGGTGACCTCGGTGATGGTGCCCGAGGACGTCACCGAGTTCACCCCGTTCGCCGCGCAGGTGCGCGACGCCGCACCGACCATGGTGTTCGTGGCCTGGGCCGGCGCCACTTCCGGTGCGATGTGGCAGGCCCTGGACCAGCAGGGCGTGCTCGACGACATCACCGTCGTCACCGGTCTGGGCGACGCCTCGACCTTCGGCGCCTACGGCGCGGCGTCGGACAAGATCGACTTCCTCAACCACTACTTCCCCGGTGCGCCGGACAACGAGATCAACGCCGCGATGGTCGAGCACGTCGAGGCGGCCGGTGGCACGCCCGACCTGTTCACCCCGGACGGCTTCACCGCCGCCCAGATGATCGTCCGCGCGATCGAGGAGGCCGGCGGCGCCGACGACGTCGACGCCATGATCGCCGCGCTGGAGGGGTGGAGCTTCGACGGGCCCAAGGGCAGCTACACGATCCGTGCGAGCGACCACGCCCTGATCCAGCCGATGTTCCAGGTCAAGCTCGTCTCCGACGGCAACGGCGGCTGGACGCCGGAGCTCGTCTCCGAGGCGGCAGCGGAGGACGTCGCCCCGCCCGAGGCCGGCTGACCTCGTCCGAGGCCCAGCTGACCTCGGCCGAGGCCGGCTGACGCGCCCCACACCGGGCGGCCGTCCGCTCCGGACGGCCGCCCGCGCAGACCGCACCACCGGCGCCACGCCACCCGGCCCCCGAGCACGCCACCCGGCGCCCCGAGAGGACACCATGCCCAGTTCCGCCGCGCTCACCGTCGAGTCCCTGAGCTTCCAGGTCGGCGGCGCCAAGATCCTCACCGACGTCAACCTCGAGGTGGCGCCGGGCGAGATGATCGGCGTCATCGGCCCCAACGGGGCCGGCAAGACCACGCTGTTCAACATGATCTCCGGGATCCACGCCCCCACGGCCGGCCGGGTGCTTCTCGGGGGCACCGAAATCACCCACGAGCCGATCCACCGCCGGGCCAAGGCCGGGCTGGGCCGGACCTTCCAGACCTCCAACCTCTTCCCCGGGCTGAGCGTGGCCGAGAACGTGCGCCTGGCCGCCCAACGGCACCTCGGCGGGAACCTCTCGGTCTGGCGCTTCCCGCGCCGGGGCGACCATGCCTCCACCCTCGCCGCCGGCTACCTGGACGAGGTGGGGCTGACCGACCTCGCCGAGGCACCGGCCAGCGGCCTGTCCCACGGCGACAAGCGGAAGCTCGAGATCGCCGTCCTGCTGGCCATGGACCCCAAGGTCATCCTCCTGGACGAGCCCATGGCCGGGGTGGCCCGCGCCGACGTGCCGGGCCTGAGCGAGGTCATCCGCCGCATGCACCGCGACCACAAGTGCACCGTGCTCATGGTCGAGCACCACATCGACGTGGTCCTCGGCCTGGTCGAGCGGGTCGCGGTGCTGCACCAGGGCACCATCCTCGCCCTGGACCAGCCCGACGCGATCATGGCCGACCCGCTCGTGCAGAGCGCCTACCTGGGAGCCCCCGTATGAGCCCCATCCTCGAGGTCGAGCACCTCTCCGCCACCATCGCCGGCCAGCCGGTCATCGAGGACATCACGTTCTCCGTGCCCGCCACCGGCGTCACCGCCGTGCTCGGGCGCAACGGGGTGGGCAAGACGTCCACGATGAAGGCGGTGATGGGTCTCATCGCCCGGTCCGGGAAGGTCGTGTTCGACGGCGTCCGGATCGACCGGGAGGACACGCACCGCATCGTCCGGCGCGGCATCGGGTACGTCCCCGAGGACCGTGAGGTCTTCGGCTCTCTGACCGTGGCCGAGAACCTGCGCCTGGCGGAGCGGGACGCCCACCCACGGCGGGACCTCGTCGAGCAGCTGTTCCCGGACCTGGTCCGGCGCGGCGGGCAGCGGGCCGGCACGCTCTCCGGCGGGCAGCAGCAGATGCTGTCCCTGGCCCGCGCGCTGCTCAACGACAACCGGCTGCTGCTGGTGGACGAGCCGACCAAGGGCCTGGCCCCCAAGATCGTGACCGAGGTGGCCGAGGCGCTCGAGGAGGCGGCCCGCACCGTGCCGGTCCTGCTCGTCGAGCAGAACCTGCCGGTCATCGAGCGCCTCGCCGCCGACGTTGTCGTCATCGACTCCGGCCGCGTCGTCCACACCGGCCAGGCGGGCGCCCTACTCGCCGACGCCGAGGCGGTCCACCGGCTGCTCGGCGTCCACGCCGACACCGCCGACTCCGTGGCCGCCGACGCCGTGGCCGCGGCCACCGCCCCGGAAGGAGTGAAGTGAGCACCATCGTCCTGCTGCTGATCACCGGACTGGGCCTGGGGGCGCTGTACTTCCTCGTCGCCTCGGGCCTGTCGCTCATCTACGGCCTGATGGGCGTGCTCAACTTCGCGCACGGCTCGTTCCTCACCCTCGGCGCGTTCGCGGGCTGGGAGGTCGCCCGCCGCATCGGGCCAGGGACGTGGACCGGCTTCCTGGTCGCGCTGCTGGTCGGGGCACTGGCGGGGGCGCTCATCGCCGCCCTCACCGAACTCCTGCTCATCCGCCCGCTGTACAACCGGCACATCGAGCAGGTGCTCGTCACGGTCGGCCTGGGCCTGGCCACCGTGGCGCTGTTCGA